>NZ_CP109056.1 GCF_035975855.1 Streptomyces sp. NBC_01304
GGTGAACCCCGGCCTTCGGTTAGGGGCCTGCGCCTGCGGCGCTTCGCGGGTGTGTACGGTGAACTCCCGTGCTTCGCACGGGAGTTGGCACGCCTCCGGCGTGCTGGCCCCGGCCGGCGGCCGGGGTGCACGGGCGTTGCCCGTGCTGGTGGGGGGTGTTGGGGCGCTCCGCGCCCCTTGGGTTGGTGGGTGGGTGAACTCCTGTGCTTCGCACTGGAGTTGGGCGTTGGTTCGTGATGCTTCGCATCTCGAACCGGTTTGGTGGGGGCCGGAGCGCTCCGCGCTCCGGTTACTGTATGTGATGTGGGTTGGAGGTGATCGGTGATCTTGTAGGGAGCGCTCCGCGCTCTACAACACACCGGTGAAGAACGAGACTTCGAACCAGCAGCAAGATCGAGGGGTGTACCGTGCTCCACACGGAGGGTCGGCCCCGATGAGGCCGGCCGGTTCGGCAATCAGTAACCCGGGGACACGGCCTAGACGTGCATAACTTACCCATCAATAGACTCTGGGTCAAGTTTTACGCGTCTTTGCTTGCGGGTTCATGCTCCCGGCCAAGCCCTTCGCGCCTGCGATCTCACCCGGCTCTGCTCGGAAACGGCCATGGTTCAAAGCGAGGCACAGCAGTCGTACCTCACTCTACGGACAGCGTGGGCCTGGTCGCCGTGCTGAAGTCGTGGGCTGCCTTGACATCCTTCGGGCCGCCCAGCCGTCGTAGCGGATTCCCAGGGTGGTGGTGATCCTTGGGGCGAGGCACTGGGGCACCTTCCGAAACGTCACCGAGGCGGCCCCGTCGACGAATCGGGCACTTGGTCCAGCGGGAACGGATCTCCGACAGGGCGGGAGACACTCCGGCAGCAGGGTGGGTAACCACTGCTCTCAGAGTTCGGTTGGTGCACAACGTGCTGGACCACACCGTCTGCCGCCCGGGCGGGCGATAGGATCGGGCCTGCGTCTGTCACCGGGCGTGCCGTGTCCGGACCCACCTCCGGGCTGTGGTGAATCCAGCTGCCGCTGGGAGCGTGATGCAGTGGTGACGGTTGGCGCTCCCGCCTTTCTCTGACCGCCCTGTATGCACTCCGGCGCCGGTCGTGGTGGGACGGCCCGAGCCGGAGCGTGCAGGAGCAGTCATGTCGCCGAAGAACAGCACGAACATCAGCAACCGCCAGGACATTGCCAGGGCTCTCAACGCCGAGACGCGGATGGGGTACCAGCGTGCCCTGGAGCGCGTAGTCGACGCCGCCGAGAAAGGCCTTCTCCCAGCCGTGTTGGACGCGGCCGGTCGTGCGGAGGCCGTCCGGATTCTCTCCGCCCCGACCGGCCCCCAGCCGGCCGACCGGAAAGCCGCGCGTATCACCCACGGGGCCGGCGAGGCCGCACCCGTCGCTTCGCCGACCTTCCCCCTATGGGACGGAGCAGCGGTGACGTGGCCGGACGCCGGGACCCTGGGCAGCACCGCTCCGTCGAACCACTACGTGGCCGCGGTCCGCGACCGGCTGCGCCAGGACATGGCGAAGTTCCTGATCGACCGCGCCGGAGCCCGGCGCGCCGATGCGGACCACTGCTGGGAGCTTGGTCACTGGATCCCGTCGGACCACGCCGCTCACGCCGTCCGCCAGGCCCAGCAGTACCTCGGCGACAGGGGCTGGACGCAGGTCCGCATCCTGTGGGCCCGGCCCGGTGTGCCGTTCGCCGAGCCCGAGTGGATCAACGTCGACGTCACTAGCGTGCACCCGCGCAGCGCCGGCCTCCGGGACGTGCCCTGGCTGAGCGCGTACGACGGCCGGGACCACTTCGCGCTGATGCTGCCCGACATCGCCTCCCTCAGCCTGCCCGGCGATGACGACGAGACCGCTCCCGTCGATCCCGACGACCAGGCGAAAGCCCTCGCCGCCACTGTGCAGAACCCCGACCTCGAACGGGTCGACGGTGCCCGCCGCGGCGCCCTCTACCAGGCACGCAAGGACGAGGAGGACCTGCTGCGTGCCTCGGCGCACCCCGACCGCCCCGCACTGGTGCCGCTCGGCGGCGTCGGGACGGGCGGCGGCGAGGTGGCCCTCGACCTTGACGCACCGTTCCTCGGCCACCCGACCCGGCAGACCAGGGACCTCCTCAAGCGCGCCGGGACCTGGGGCCTGACCCTGCGCGAGGTCCGCGAACACCTCGCGATGGACGATCCCCAGGCTCTGGCCTACCTCGGCGCAATGGCCGACCAGGGACTGCTGATCGCGCCCGGTTCCGCCACCGCCGCCGACCGAGACGGCGGACACTGGAAGATCACAGCAGACGGTGTGCAGCTCGGCCGCGGCACCGGCCGCAAGGCGGTCACCCGCGCCAAGGCCGACGCCCTGACCGCCAAGGTCGTCACCGCGGCACGCGACATCAACGCCGACCCCGACTCGCTGTGGTGGGTCAAGGAAATCCGGGCCGCCGGCCCCTACTCCGACCCCGGCCGTAAGCAGCTCCTGCACGTCGACCTCGCCGTCCACCTGTCTCCGCGGCTGTCGGACCAGACCGAGCAGGCCAAGGCCGAGGCCCGGATGGAGGACGCCGCCAGGGACGCGGGCATGACCGGCCTGGTCCGCGACATGGTCGGCTATGGCCACTGGCGCACCAGGCTCGCCCTGGCCGGCAAGGGCACCGCCGTGCGGTTGTTCATGCTCCACCCGTACGCCGAGGAGGGAACGGTCTTGTTCCGGGAGGACCGCGACCTGACCGTCAGCCGCACCACGCCGCGGTACCGCAAGCCCGAGCCCGGCACCGCCGGTAGTTGCTCCTGGTGCCGCCGCGAGTTGCCGGCCGCCCGGATCTCGCGGCCCGGCGAGCCGCGCAGCTCCTCGCCGATCGCCCTGTGCGAGGACTGCCGGGGCCTGGGCGGGGTGTCCGGCCGCGCCGACGACTACCAGGAGGTCTACCCCCACGCGAGCTACAAGGCGCTGAAGGAACTGCGGGAAGGAGGTGCGTTCCACGGCACGGGGTGCGCGCTCTGCGGGCGCCTGCCCGCCACAGGGCACCAGTGGTGGGAGCAGTGGAGCAAGAGCGAAGAACCCGATGCAGTCCTGAGGCTGTGCCAGGTCTGTCCGGGCCTGCTGGGTCTGGCCGACCGGCGCGAGCGGGAGCAGGAGTGGAGGGAGCTCCACCAGTCCGCCTGCCTGACGGGGATGCACGCGATCCTGCGCGAAGAGGCAGGGCTCGAGCCGTTCACGGCGCCGACGAGGAAGCGGAGGCTCCCGCGCCTGACCGAGGTTCACCAACAGATCCTCGAAGCCATCACCGTCAACGGCGTCATCTCGGCAGCCGACATGGACCGTATCGACCAGGCGCAGGAGCTCCGCCGGAAGCGTGACTGGTGGCAGTCACGCATGGGACACCTGCTGCAGCACGACCTCGTCACCCCTGTCGGAGGCGAGTGGAGGCGCCCGTGGTCGCGGATGCGCGCCATGGACGACGAGGAGCGCGACCTGGTCCGCAAGATGCGGGAGCTGCACGTCCCGGGCCCGGTCTGGAACGGGACAGCCGTCGTCGAACTCCAGCCGCCCGCGGACTGGGTCGGCTTCGCGGACCAGCTCAAGACACTGGCCGACAAGCACGACCGCCAATCGCTGGGCGTGCGGGAAGCAGCGCAGGGGCGGCACGTCTGAACTGATCCCGGATCGGAAGCCGTGACGTTGAGCATTCAGCTCGTCGGTGTCGGAAACCTGTCGTCGGGCTCCTTTCCTGTCGGGCGTGCCTGTCAGCTGTACATCGAGCACAGCAGCCAGGCCGGTTGTGCCTGCTCCGGGGTCAGGCCGAGTGTCTTGATGGCGGTGTGCAGCTTGGCGTCCCATCCTTCGCGCTCCGGCCGGGTGGTCAGCGAAGCGAGGTCGATCGCCGTGGTGCTGTCCTCCTCGGCCCGAATCTGCCCGGCCGCGAGCAGGTAGCTCGGGGAATCCAACATGCAGTACGTGACGATCTTGACGCCGAACTGCTCGAGGGCCGCTCCGCGCCGTTCGTAGTACCCGACGTCTCCCGGGGTCCACGTGTCGGTGAATCCGGCCGCGGCCAGGAGGGCGTTCTCCAGGGCGTCCTCAACGCTGTCTGTCTCGTACCAAGAGGCGCTCAGCTCGCCGTACTCGCCCTTCTCCTTCACCTTCCAGCCGGCATCGTCGCCACCCAGGTCGTATCCGTACACAAGCTTCGCGGTTGCTGAACTTCCCATCGGGGACTCCTTCGATCAGGGCTAGGTGGCCGACGTCTTCGGCTGTCGCGGGGTCTGGAACGTCCACCAGCCGTCGTAACCCGGCGGCAGGGACGGGTAGTTGTCGAGCATGGGGCGCAGAATCGCGAGGTGCTGCTCCATGGCTGCCGGCTCCTGGGCTCCCCAGTACCGATCGCCGTCCCAGCGGCCGTGGCAGTCGCCGCCGTAGCGGCCGTCCAGGTCGGCGGACAGGATGGCCTGCGCAGTGTCGAGGGGCACCGGCTCGCGCAGATGATGGCGCCAGAGCATGATCGTGCCGATGCAGGCGCGGGTGACTCCGTCCTGCCGGCGAAACCAGACGGCGTCGGCCTTCCCGTCGATGGAGAACCTGTCGCCGTGCGGACCGAGTTCGCCGGTGACGGAGGACAGGTCGACCGCGAACGGCTTACGAGAGATCAGGAACCGGTCTTCTCGGATCAATTCAACTTCCTCAAGGTCAGGTGTAGGCGGGGCGTGCGGAGATCGCGCCGGGCGCGGAGGTCACGGCTTCTTCCAGCCGGAGAGCGTCCAGCGCAGTCCGGCGTGCATGTTCCGCATGTGCACGGGGTGGTGGCACGGCTCGGTGCTGCCGTCGGAGGTCGTCAGTGATCCGTTGCAGCTCGTGAGCCAGTTGAAGGTGATGTTGTAGGCCACGGTCTCCTGCGCGGAGAGTTTGGCGTCGCGTACGAGGGCGGCCTTCAGCGTCGCTGCGGCGCCGCTCCTGGTGCACAGGACGCCTCCGTACGAGGCGTTGTGGTGGTCGACGAGCTGCTCGCGCGTCACCTCCACGACGTTGTCGCAGGTGCGGCAGCGGGTGACGTACTTCCTGTCGGTCCTGCGGGTGTTCCAGTGCCGTGTCCAGGCGATCTGCCCCGGCTGGGGCGCGTCGAGGGGTCATTCGGGTCGTACTCGCCGATCGTGTCTGGCGTGTCGATCCAGTGACGGACCAGTTCACCGCTGTCGGCGGTGAGCCGGAAGGCCTTCACCTCGTACGGGGTGGCGTCGAACCAGTAGGTGGTCCCGTAGATGCTGCGCTCCCATCCGTTGACGTCACCTGTCGCACTGCGGGGCTTTCGCGCCAGGATCGAGCTCATTTGTTGTGGTCCTCCGGCTACTTGTAGGTGGTCGGGTGCGGGGCGTTCGTGGTCTTCCCGGGCCAGTCGTGGTCGTAGCGGGCGCCGCACCAGCAGTAGTCGCGGCTGCCGATCGGATCGCCGGGGAAGTCGACGCCGCCTCTGCTGCTGTCGGTCCGGCGATGCCGTGAGGGCGGGCGCCACGCCGCGGACTTGTTGGCAAGGGCTCGGGCCGTGCGCTCGCTCTTCGGGATCGGCATGCTGCGGGTCTCCTCACGTGGGCTGGCACCGGGCGGGGTTCGCCCGGTGCGGGTGAAGGGGTCGGGCCGCGGGCAGAGGGGTACCGCGGCTCGGCGGTCGGTCCGGTCAGCTCACGGGCTTGCCGCCGAGGGTGAACTGGTGCGGGTGCACCAGCCAGATGAAGGCGCCGACGTTCACGTGGGTCACGCCGAAGCCGTTCACGATGACGGCCTTGTTGCCCTCGACGGCCCGCAGGTGACCGGCGATGCCGTCGCTCCCGTTGAGGCCCTGCACGTGGCGCCCCGTGTTGAGTGCCAGGACGTGCGGCGAGCAGGCGCCCAGACGCACGATCTGAGCCGCGTACGCGGCCTCCTCCTGAGTCAGCTCCATCACTGCCCCTTCCGCGCTGTTGTGCAGTCGGCTCTCTGCCGCCGCATTCATATAATTTACCCCTTGAAACTATCTTGGTCAAGTTTTACGCGTCATAATACTGAGCTCTCGCCTGCTGCGTATGAACCCCGTCCGCCCCCGGTACGCTCATGGCTATGAGCCACAACTCATCGCTCGCTGCCGGCCTCACTGCCGCCATCACCCAGGGGTTCGACCGGGGCCGGTGGCCTGCCGCCGTACACCACAGCGGCTGCAGCGCCGGTCGCCGCTGATCCGAATCGTGGCGCCACCGCGGCCGGTGCTCCTCCCCTGCCGGGGGCGACAGGGGCCCTTCGGTGGGTGCCGGCCCGCTACAGCAACGAGAGGAGACACGATGACGCAGAGGTTCGAGGCGGCCGGGCAGGTACTCGGTCCGGTCGAGGGCCGGGCGGCGGCGCTGTGCCGGTTCGCCGGGCGCAGCGGTGCCCAGCAGAGCCCGGCCGCCCTCGCCCTGGTCGGCTCGGCTCTGGACTTCGCCGAGCAAGTCGAAGGCGTGACCGACGTGTCGGAGCTGGAGAAGCTGTGGCGGGTGGCGCACTTCTGGGGCCATCCGGTCAGGGAGGGTGTTGAGTTGCCCCCGCTGAGCGCCGTGGGCGAGGCGGTGGCTGGTCACCTCCAGGGCCTCGTGGAGCAGCTGACGCCCGAAGAACTGCGGGAGGCAGGGATGGGGCTATCGGTGGATCACGACATGGTCGCTCTGGCCCTGGAACTGGTGGAGGAGGCAGCCACGGAGCACGAGTTTCAGGCACGGACGTGGCACGACGTGGAGACCGAGATCCGGCTGAACGACGACCGGATCGGCGACGCGGTGGACCTGCTGCTGCTGGACGCCCCCGCTGAGTGGCCGCTGCCCCAGCAGGCCGCTCTCACGCTTGCCTTGGTGTGGGACCTGGCCGACCTGATCACCCACGCGGCCAAACTGTCCGTGGACACCCCGCCGGCTGTGCTGTTGTGGCAGGCCCCCGGAACCGATCATGCCTGCTCAAGCGTGCGAGTTCCCGTGCCGGGAACGGACCTGCTCGTCTGGGTCCAGGTCGACCCGCTGCCGTTCGACGGGCGCCCCTTGTGGAGCCAAGCCGAGAGCGTCGGACTTTGGGGATGGTCGCTCGACTGGCAGCGCCCGGACGGCTCGAAAGTGCACTACAAGGGCGGCCGAGCCCCCAGCCCAGCCGCCGCACGCTGGCAAGCTGAGCAGGCAACACGGCACCTGCTCGACCACCCCCACCAGGCCAAGAGCCCCGCGACTGGCGAACCGCTGGTCATGCCGACTTGATCCACGACACCGGGCAGGCGCAGCCGCGCGCCATGCTTGCCCGCGACCACGAACTGACTGCGACCTGAGACTGGCCTGTCCGCGGCAGGCCCCCGCCCTATCCGAGCGTGCGCCGTCACGCTCTACGCGCCGCCGGCGCCAACGGAGGTCAGCCAGGCGATCCAGGCGCCGTCAGCAGCCCGGCCGACATGGAGCTCCGGGGTGTGGCCGGCATCGCGGGCACAGATGCGACCGTGGGCGCCGTGGCGGGCCAGGCACAGGCTGCCCAGTTCCTCGGACGTCAGGGCCGCCAGGTCCTCCGGGAGGCGTTGCCCCTCCGGGGTGGCCCGGGCCTGGACACCGTGTCGTCGTTCCCTCTCGTCCTGGCGGGCGCTGGCCAGGCGGGTCCAGCGTAGTTCGGTGTCTTCCCCCAGGCTGTTGGGGGTGTAGAGGCACTGGGTCGCGCCGTGCTCCTCGAACTCGTCGACCAGCACCATGCCGACCGCCTCCAGCAGGCGACGGGAGGGGGTGTTCGCCTTCTGGGTAACGGCCACCAGCGGGCCGCCGGCGGGCGTCCTGCTCGTCCACCAGCCGACGGCCGCCTTGACCGCCTCGTGGCCCAGGCCCTGCCCCCAGGCCGCGGGCAGCAGCTGGTAGGAGAGTTCGGCGCGGCCGTCGCACCGGTGGTCCTGGCCGATGGTCACCATGCCGACCGCCTCCCCGCTGCCGGCGCGGGCGACGGTCCACGCGCCGGGCGTCTGCGCATAGGCGCGCGGCCGTGCGCAGATACGGATCGGCGTACCAGGGCCGCGTCTTGGTGGACGCGCGGCCGCACGGTATCCGTGATGGGAGGAACGGTCTCTGGCACGCCGTGGCGGCTCTGCTCACAGTTCTCCGCGTGCGATCAGCACTCGGGGCCGATCATCGGCAGGCCGCGAAAAGTCCCCGCGCGGGAATCCTTCGATCCACGTCGCGCGGTGCTGGTCGATGCTCGCGTAGTACTGCTGGCGCCAATGCCCCCTCACCCAATGCCCAGCCGGCGTGCGTCCTTCCGCGTGGGCTTGGGCCGCGGCGAGTTCGTGCTCGGCCGCCTCAGGACGTTGCAGGTAGATCCGACGGAACTGCTCCTGGGTGATCCCTGAACTCCGAGCCAGACCTCGAACCGACTGGTGGAGTTTCGGAGAGTCCTCGCGGGTCAGCCGTTGTCGTGACAGCGCCGACAGCGAGCGCAGCAGCGAGATGGGGTGGAGCCCGGATGGAGCCTCCGGGTTGTCCCACGGCATGAGCATGGTGGCCGCCGGGATGTACCCATCGGTGTGGAAGCGAACGCCGTTGATGGTGCCGTTGCCCCGGCGCTGGGGGATCCACAGGACAGCGGCCAGAACGTGCTCGCCCGACTCCCAGCTGATCGCCGCCGCAGAGAGGCTCTTCCAGCTCCGATGGTTCGATATGAAGGCGCGGGCCTCGATCTGCTTGCCGAAGACGATCATTCCATCAGGAGCCAGCAACTCCTCGCGCTGTACCTGCTGTTGGGGGAAGGTGTGGGCTGCGGCAAGCACCAGGTCAGACATGGCCGGGTCCGCGTACACCAGGTCACTTGAACGCTGGACCTCCGCAGGCGACCATCCTTTCGCGAGCAGCGACTCCCGCCCGGTCTGCGGGAGTGCGCCCCACTGGTCGGGGAAGACCTGTTCCCACAGAGGATCGCAGGCTGCTACGCGCCAGAAGTCGTCGGTCCCCATCCAGCGGGTCAGTCGGGCCTTGATCCGCACGGCGTCCGAAGGTGAGACAAGTCGCTGGTGGCCGAGTGGCTTACGCGTCGGCCGTGACACTGCTTTCGTACGTGAACTCATGCGGCCAGACTTCTGCCGCCTGCCTGTGGACAGAGACCGGGCCTAGTCGCGGGTGCGGATCCTCTGCTCGCCTTGGACGATGCTGACCTCCCAGTCCGCCCACTCCGGCCATCCGTACTCGGCCCAAGGCCGGCGCTCGCGCTGCGAGCGCATCCTCATGAAGTGCACGCCGGTGATCAGCGGCCCCCGCCCCGAGCCTTGCCCATCGCAGTCGTCCAGACGCACGAGGGCGTCGGAGCCCATCGGCGTGTCAAGCGGAGCGAGGATCACCCCGCCCCGCCGGACCAGGTGCAGCCACACGGTCGGGATCATGCCCAGACCGACGGCGGAGATGATCCGGTCGTAGGGAGCGCCGCCCTTCCAACCGTGCTCACCGTCGACCGCGTGCACCTCCACCCTGTCGTCGCCATAGCCCAGCTCGCGCAGGCGGAGCTCGGCGCGCTTGGCGAGCTCCTCGTCGATCTCCACGCTCACCACGTGGCCAACCCGTTCGGCCAGCAGGGCGGTTGAGTAGCCGGTGCCCGTGCCGATCTCGAGCACGCGCTCGCCGGGCTGCGGATTGAGGTGGCGCAGCATGTTCACCACGACGGCCGGACAGGAGATCGACGACGTCCAGTCGTTGCTGTCGGTCGGCCCGTCCTCCGGCCTGACCTCGCCGTCCGAGATCTGAGTGATCAGGGCTGCGAGCGGCCGGTACACGGCTTTCAGCCAGCGATTGGGTTCAGTGGTCCGGTCCAGGAGCGGGTACAGACCGTCCTCGCCCTTCTTCGGCCACCACACTCGATCCGGGGTGAAGTGCTCGCGAGGCACCTGCTCGAAGATGGCACGCAGCCATGCGGCGTCGTCGAAGTACCCGTACCGGGTGGCGATTTCCTCCGCGCATTGTGCCCGCAGCGCGGCCGCGTCCATGCTCGCGTCCTCAGTCGTCGTCGGGCAGCGGGCCAGGGTCGGTGTCCTGGTGGCCGTTGCCGGTGTCGTCCTGGCCGGCCTGGGGCACGTCGCCCTCTTCCGTCTGTTCAGGGTCTGGGTCGGCTCCGTTTGTCCTCGGCATGTTCAGCAGTGTGGCGCGGGCCGTGACGGGTGCCAAGACTGCCTGCACGCGCCAGATCGGGGCATGGGTCGGCCCCGGTCGGGTGCTCGGGGGGTGACACCGGCCGGGGCCTGTCGGCGGGCTCGACGCTACATGCGGGCGGTGGGCCGTCAGAGCGTGCGACACGGCCTCAACGCTGGTGAGGGAAGAGCTCGAGGAGCTTCTCCTGCTGTCGCGCCCC
Organism: Streptomyces sp. NBC_01304; assembly: GCF_035975855.1. NCBI lineage: Bacteria > Bacillati > Actinomycetota > Actinomycetes > Kitasatosporales > Streptomycetaceae > Streptomyces > Streptomyces sp. NBC_01304. The sequence continues at coordinate 10,335 of NZ_CP109056.1, forward strand.
GAGACCGCGCACCCGGCGTCGTTCCGAGATACCGATCTCGTCGAGCAGCTGGCCGGCGCGGATCTTGCCGATCCCGGGCAGTGATTCCAAGAGCCTCTTGACGTGCGTCTTGCCGATCACGTCGTCCTGCCGGTCGAGGACTTCCTTGAGGCTGATCCGGCCGCCCTTCAACTCGGCGAGCACGGCGCCCCGTTCCTTGCGGACCAGGGCGGCCTTCTGAAGCGCCTCGTTCCTCTGAGCGGGGGTGAGCGCGGGCAGCGGGGACATGGGCGTCCTTCCTGCAGATGGGCGATACCCAGCCCATCCTCACCTGACACAAGGGCGATGACCAGCGAGTTTGCCGCGATTCGCCCGCGGGTGTGGCGGACGTCTCGGTATCCGTTCTCGCTCCGCGCAGCCCCGCGTCCAAGACCCATCTCGCCGGCCTAGAAGAGGGTCGCTTCCCGGTCGAGATCCGAGATCCATCTGAGGCACCGCGCCAGGTTCACATCGGGGGCGAAGGCCACGAAGGTGCCGTCCGCCGTCGCGCTGCCGATCTGGTCGGCGTACCGCAGCCGTTTACGTGAGTTGACCCGCCCCATGTGGACCGGGACGTCGCGCTCCCGGGCGTCGGCCGCCAGTTGGCGTGCGGCCGGCCCGAGTTTCCATTCGGTTGAGCCGGCCAGGAAGAGGACGTCGAACTCGCCCCAGGGCACTCCGACTTCCTCGGCTCCGTCCTGCGCGGCGAAGGCCGCCGGATAGCCGCGCTCGCGGATCGGTTCGAGGTAGGGCACGGACTCTTTCAGGGTGGCGGCGGCGTCCATCGGGACATCTGGGGCGACGGCGAACAGGCAGTCCGGTGCCCGGTCGGCATGGGCGTCGAGCCACCGAAGCCAGCGGTGCACTCCAGGCCATCCCTTTCCGAACTTCCCGTTGTCGGCCGCCCATATCTGGCCTGAGGGGAGGCGGTTGCCCTGGGCCGGGGTGTTCATCCAGCCGAGTCGCCCTTCCGCCATGGCCAGTCTGACCGCGGGCCCGGACGGAGTGGTCAGGTAGAGCATGAGCTCGCCGAGCGACGCCTGGCCGCACGGTAGGTGAGGACGGCGAGTACGGGTATGGCGACGGCCCAGAGCTTGCCGACGAGCTGCCCGGGCACCTGCGGCCACACCGGCAGTCCCACGATCGACAGGAAGACCACGGTGTCGAGCAGTGCCCCGAGCAGCGTGGCCGGCAGCACCGCGCGTACCCATCCGCGGCGGCGCAGCGGCGTGTAGAGGCACATGTCCGCCAGCTCGGACACGAGTACCGCGCACGCCGAGGCCAGCGCGACGGCCTGGTCCGTGGTCGCCGCGGAGATGCAGGAGCCGACCACGATCGCGCCGACCACCGCGCGGCGGCCCAGGTAGTCCTGGATCAGGTTGCGCAGCATCAGCGCGATGCCGGCCGCTACGGTGCCGGCGGTCGCGGTGTAGCCGAATCCGACCGGGATCAGGCCGTAGTGGCTCGTCGCCCAGTTCGCCGCGATGAGCGCCAGGACGTACGCGGCCAGCACGGCGTACCCGGCCCAGCGGTCCTGCCGGTGATCGGGCGAGCCCGGCTGTGGATTCTCGGACATGTAGTCGCCACGGGGCCGGGGTTCCGGTGCGCGTCGGGCAGGGCCGTGACCGGGATGGGAGTGTGTTGAGGACATGCGGTGAGGGTGGGCGGCCCGGGCTGTGGACAGGGGCGCCCCGCATCGGCCTGCGGATCTTTCGGGCCCGTCCGCCGCCTCAGCCGTCGGCGCGCCGCTGGAATCGAGGGCGGGTGGGCCGGGCCCCTACTGGTCGGTCTGCGCCCGGTGCTGCAGCTCAGCGAGCCAGGCGCGGCTGAACGCCTCGTGGTCCTGTTCGTGGCCCGGGAGGACCAGCAGGCGTTCACCCCGTTCAAGGAGGCGTTCGTGCAGGTCGGCGGCGAAATCTGCGACGCCCTCGTCGAGGCACGCGGGCAGCACATGGGCGACGCCCTGGGGTTCCATCGTGGCGATGAGGGCCTGGTGCAGGATCTGGTGGACCCCCAACTCGTCGATCTCGTTGCGGAGTTCGGCCAGGGTGGGAGTGTCCGGCATCAGCAGGGCGTGCATCCAGTACAGGGCGCCGACGCCGGCCAGTTGGTACATGACGTGCCGGGCCTGGGCCAGCTGCTGCTCCCCGGCCTCCTTGACCCGGGCGAGGGGGTCGTGCCGTGTCGCGGCGGGGCCCACCCTCGCCAGCAGGGCCTCCTGGCGCCTGTGGTCGGCGAGGGCGGCTCGTGTCGCGGCCGGGCCCAGGCCGAGGGCAGTGAGGACCTCGGCCAGGACGTTCTCGCCGAGCTCCTCGACCCCGAGCCCCGCGGCCGCGACGAGGTGCACGACGGCCTCGGAACCACCCGGTCCGCGCGGCGGGGACGTGGCGGCGGGCGAGTTGAACAAGGCGCGCAGCTCCTGCGGGTGTGGAAGAGCGCCGGCCTCGTGTCCCAGGTAGCGCTGGACCTCCACGTAGAGAGCGTCGATGTCCTCCTCGGAGCGGGCGGAGCGAGCCTGTTCGAGGAACCGCTGCGCAGGGGTGGCAGCGACGGCCCACACGAGCGCGCGGTGTACCGCACCCAGGGAGGTTCCGGGACCGGAGTGTGGCCCGGCAGGCGCGGGCGGCCGGACTCCGCGTACCAGCCCAGCACGCTCCAGCGCAGATCGAGCCCCTGAGCGGTGTGGCGGGCCAGTGCGGCGGCGATCTCCACGGTGCCCGGGGCGATGACTGACGTTGATCCGTGGCCGCGGCCCAGCCCGCGGCGGGCGTGCGGGGGCAGGAGCCGGGCTCTGCGCCACCGCTCCAATTGCGCCGGGGAGACCTGAAGGTCGCGCTCGGCGAGATGGCGGAGCAACTCACGGTCGGCAGCGCCAACTTCGCCTCGGGGCATGGGGTGACCTTAGAACCCCGCGAGGCCGGCCGGGGCGCAGAGGGAGGTCTCTGGCTGACTGTTCCGCAGCCGCGGCGCTACCGCCCGCAGCCGTATGAGTCCGGAGAGGACTGCCTTGTCATGCCTGAATCCCGCCCATCGTCGCGGCGCGCCGCAGTTGCTGTCGCGGTACCCGTGGCGGTCAGCCTCTGTGCGAGTGGACCGACCGCCCTGGTGGTCTGCACCGTGGTCCTGCTCGTCGCCGCCGTTCCGGCCGTGATCGCGCTCGGCGCTGCGTTCGCCCGGAGTGCGGAGCGCCATGCGGCGGCGCACCGCACCCTCCTCAGCCTGTTGCGCCTGGCCCCTTGGTACGCGAGGCGCAGGTGACCCTGGCGGCGGCGCTCACCAGGGCGGGTGCTCGACGGTGGGCCAGTCCGTGGCTGAGGGCTGCGGGTCGAGGTCGAGCGCGGGGACCAGGGAGAGACGCCCGGCTACGCGGTCTTCGTCTGCGTCACCCCGGTCGTCGTACTCCTCCGGGACGCCGACGGGGCCGAAGTCTTCGCTGGGGTAGTCGTTCAGGCCGCCCTCGGGCTCCGCCTGGTCGTCGTCACCGAAGGCCTGGTCCGAGAACTCGTCCTCGGGTGTGGGGTACTGGTCTGGGTCGATCTCGTCGAACTCGCCCTCGGGTGTCTCGGGTGTGGGGTGGTCAGGGAAGTTCGGGTGCCGGATGCCGTCGTAGAGCACGATCACCCGGTCGTCGGTCCCGCTGGACAGGGTCCGCTCCGTGCCGTCGAGCTCGTCGCGGGTACGCACCTCTCCCCACGGCAGGGAAGGAACCTCGACGGAGGCGTCGAAGACTTCGCCACAGCCCTCGCACCGGTAGACGTCCTGCCAGATGGTGAGGCTGAACATGCTGCCGGGGTAGCGGTCGCGGTGCAGCAACGGTCCGCCGCACAGGCCCTCCGCGTAATCGGCCTCGCACGGGGCGCCATGGTGGCAACCGGTTCCCGAGCAGCGGCACGGCTGGCCGCCGGCGCTGGGGTGCCATACGGCCTCGGCATGCGCCCGCCGTGCCGGGCTGGCACCGGGCGGCAGGGCCCGCACCCCGAGTTGCTCGGCGGTGACGCCGGCCGCGGCCTCGTCGGGGGTGGGCTGCAGGACGTATGCGGCGGCGGGCTGCTGCGCCTGGTCTCGGACGCGGGTGAGCGCATCGAGGTAGCTGATGCCGTCGGCCTGCTGCAGTTCCCGGGCCCGCTGTTGGATGGTGTTGCGCTTGGTCACGATCGTCTCCCAACCGGTCTGGGGTACCCACGCCACCCGCCGGAAAGAGCGGATCGTCCAGCTGCGAACTCCCGGATCCCGCAGGACCTTCTCCCGTCGAGGCCTGCGCAGCGTGGGTGCGCTCGGCAGCGGGATGGGCGTTCGGGCGCCCTGGCAAAGACGTTATCTGATGGGACTGACAACAGGCCGCGGCCGTTGCTCACCACGTGGGCGAGCCCGTCGGCCCGACTGCCCCTGCAGCCCACTCGCACGCGGCAAGGTCGGTGTCTGGTGTGAAGTCGCCGGGTGGTTACGGTTGTTGTCTCCCGTACACGCCGTGTGTCGAAGGTTGGTCGGTTCCGGCCGGACCAGAGTGCGGACGCTACTCAGCGAGTCGTGGTGACGACTCGGGCGCCAACGGCGATCGCGGCGGCGAGGAGGACCGGCACGGTGAGCGCGAGGGGCAGGGTGGTGGTCGAGGCGATCGCTCCGATCGCCACTGGGCCTCCCAGCAAGCCGACGTTGCCGATGGTGCCCACACTCGCGACGGCTCGAGGACCGTACGAGCCCGCGGCGGAGTACAGCAGAGGCACGATCGGGGAGACGCCGAGGCCGAGGAGGGCCCAGCCGATCAGTGCGATCGGGGCCGCAGCCGGGGTGCTCGTCGCGGCGAGGCCGACCCCTAGACCGACAGCTGCCACGGTGGCGCCGGTGCGCAGCAGCTTCGTCGAGCCGAAGCGCACGGTGAGGACGTCGCCCATCAGCCTGCCCGTGGCCATGCCCGCGCCGTACAGCCAGTACGCGCCGGCCGCGGTCGTGGCGCCGGCTCCGAGAGAGCGGACATGGACCGCGGACCAGTCCAAGGCGGTGCCCTCGGCGATGAGCCCAGCGGCGATCATGGCACCGAGTAGCCACACTTTCCCGCGCACGGTGGGCGCTTCGGGAGCATCAGGCGCGGGCTGCGGGTCGGGCAACTTCAGGGTGATCGGCGCTGCGAGGAGTGCTGCGACGACCACGGTGGCACCCACTGCGCTGAATGCAAGGGAGTGGGAGAGGTGGCCTGCGGTGGCGGTGGAGATCCCTGCACCGCTGAACGCCCCCACCGAGTAGGAGCCATGAAGGGTGGACATGATGGGCCGCCCATACCCGGTTTGGCAGGCGACCCCGGACGCGTTCATGGGCACCAACAGCAGCCCTTGGGCGGCGCCGAAGAGCCCCGCGGCGGCGATGAGGGACACGAGGGAACGGCACTGGCCGAGCGCGATGAGCGCCATTCCGAGCACGCACGCCGATCCCACCAGTAGACGGGGCGTACCGCGATGGTGCTCGGCTATTCGACCGCTGATCAACAGGGTGGAGACCATGCCGAGCGCGGCGGCCAGGAGCCCGAGGGAGAGGGCTCCGGGGCTGAGGTCGGCAGCCTCCTTCACGGCTGGCAGGCGCGTTGCCCACGTGGCCATCACGACGCCCTGAGCAGCGAAGTACCCCGTCAGCAGCCACCGCGCTCGCCGCACATCTGCCGACGGCTGCAGCCCCGCGTCGAGCGAGGTCAGGTCAGCAGTGTCGCTCACCCCTCACCTCGGGACGGACCGAGCGAGGCCTCCTCCATGCGCTCACAGGGTTCGATCAGTTGCCCCATCCGGCCGCGGTCGGTGCACTCCTGGGCCGGGCGACCGCAGAGGCAGACCGCCGGCGGTGGCGTGGCTGATACCTGCTCCAGGACCATGGCGTGCCAGTCGAGGGTCTCCCGGTCGTACACCGCTCCGTCCTGGCCCTCGACGGACTCCAGATACACCAGGGCGCGGGCAAGTTCGTAGTCGATCCGCTGACTGCGGGTTCCAACGACAAGGGTCCGGTCCTGGGCCATGGACGCGGTGATGCCGCCCTGGGCGATCATGAGAGTGATGAACGCCCCGTCACTGACGTCATCCGGGGCAAGCCCACGAAGCTCCTCGGCGATGTCGCGGGCCAACTGCTCGCCGGATGCCCTGTACTCGACCATGCGCAGCCCTCTTCCCGGTTCCGGACCCCGTCAGCCAAACTACGACGCTCGCCATGTTCGTGACAGCCGATCAGGGCAACCAGGCCCGGTCGCCTACGAGTTCTTCGTGCACCACCCAGGCACGGCGTCCCGGGCGGTAAGGGCTTGATCGCGGTCGTCGAACCGTCGGTTCATGCCTTCGGCTGAGGTGCGGCTGAACCCGCCTCTTGAGGTGCAACGGCCCCCTACAGTCGCCCGGGTGAGCTATGTGAGCCTGCTGCGGCAGCGTCCAGTCCTGATCCTCTGGCTCGCTGAGACGCTGTCCGTGTTCGGTGACCGATTCTTCACGCTCGCGCTGGCGTGGACGGCCTGGCAGAAGTCCGGCGCGGTCGCGATGGGCCTGGTCGTGGTGGTCGAGTCGGTGCCGCACCTGCTGATCGGCACATTCGGCCGGAAGCTGGTTGCCCGCTTCGCATCCTTCCGCGCGCTCGCGGCGGTGGAGGCCGTGCAGGTTCTCGTCGTCGGCGCGATGCCGTGGCTGTGGCAGTCGATCGGCCTGACCGGTGTCCTGGTGGTCATCGTGCTAATCGGGACCTGCGACGCGATCACCGGGCCGAGCCTGTCGGCCCTGATCCCGGGGATGGTGAACAAGGATCAGGTCCGGCAGGTGACGGGCCTGATGGACGTCTCCAACCGGCTCACCTGGTTCCTGGGGCCGGGGTCGGCCGCGGTGCTGCTGGCCTTCCTGCCGGCCCAGAAGCTGTTCCTGGTCGACGCTGCGACCTTCGCCGTCTCCGCCTTGGCCTTCGCCTGGCTCGGCCGCACCGCGGCGCCATTGCTCGCGTCCACGGCTTCACCCACGGGCGAGAAGGGCGTCGCCGACGTGGCGGCGCCGAAGGCACTGTTCGTCCTGCGGGCGCATCCGCGGATCGGTGGCGCGCTGCTGGTGGGTGGGATCGGCGAGTTCTTCTCCACGGTGCTGACCATCGGCATCCCGATCTGGCTGACCAGCCAACTGCACGCCGGCGCGGGGGCGTACGCGGTGGTGCTGTCCGCCATGGGCATCGGCGCCGTGGCCGGCAACCTGCTGACCGGGAATGTGGCTTTGCCGGGCCGGTTCCCCAGCGGGTACTGCCTGGTGTGGTCGGCCCGGGGTCTGCTGCTGGCCGCTTTCGCCTTCAGCTCCACGCTCCCCCAGGTCGTGGTCATCGCGGCTGCCGCAAGTGCGCTCGTGCCACTGACCTCGATCTGTCTGAACGCGGAGATCGGCGGTCTGCCCGGCCCGGAGCGGCTACGGCTGTTCGCCGTCGACTCGGTCAAGGTGCACGTGGCGAGCATGAGCAGCATGCTGCTGCTGCCCGCTCTCCTGGAGCGGGCCCCGCGGATGTCCTTCGCCGTGGGCGGCGCCTTGACCGCGGTGGCCGGCTTGGTCGCGTGGGCGGTGGCCAGGATGCGGCGGCCTACTCCCGCAGAGGCAATGGAGTACGCAGAACTCGTCCGCCGGTAGCCGCTCAGCCGACGGCACGGCGCGTGCGGATGACCAGGGTGCGGTACGGGCTGCCTTTGGGTCCCTCGACAGGGAGCACGTCGACGCATCCGAAGCCGTGCTCGACGAGGAGTCGTCGGCCAGCAACTCACCGATGTGGCGCATCTGTTCGTCAGGTGGCGGTGACCGTCTTGAGTGCGAGGGTCCGCAGTGGCGCGATCTTGGTGCGGGCGTTGCCGCCGTAGACGGCGTTGGTGCAGATGACGAGGTAGCGGCCGGTGTCCGGGGCGAGGTAGAGGCTGGTTCCGGTGAACCCGTGGTGATAGGCGACGCGTCCGCCGGCGGCGAGGATCCAGGACAGGCCGCGGTCCAACCCGGGTTCGATCGGGGCCTGGGGGACGAGGCTGGCGTGCAGCCATTCGCCCAGGCCGTGCTCGTCGCCGTCCGCGTGAGCGACAAGGAGTCGCTGGGCGTACGTGGCGAGGTCGGCGGGCGTGGAGAAGACTCCGGCGTGGCCGGCGATGCCGCCGAGCAGGCCCGCGTTGTCGTCGTGCGGGGCGCCCCAGATCCGCGGTGCGCCCGGAATGCGCTGCTCGGTCGGAGCGACCTGTGAAGTGCGGGCGACGGGCCCGTACACCGTGGCGTCCATCCCGAGCGCCTTCCACAGGACCTCGCCCAGCTGGTCGAGGGGGCAGCCGTGGAGGTGGGCGAGGGCCAGGCCGAGCAGGATGTAGCCGCGGTTGATGTACCGGTGTTGACCAGGGGCGTCTTCCAGCGGTTCGCGGCACAGGAGTTCGTGCAGCGGAAGGTCCGCGCCGCGGTAGTGGTCGAGGCGGGTGGAGGCGCGCAGTCCGGAGGTGTGCGCGATCAGCTGGCGGACGGTCGCCTCGGCGCTGGGGGTTTCGCTGTTCATCGGCGGCAGGAAGTCGCGGATCGGGGCGTCGAGGTCGAGCAGCCCCGCGTCCAGGGCCTGGCCGATCAGCGGCCAGGTGGCGACGACCTTGGTCAGAGAGGCGATGTCGTAGAGCGTGTCCTGGCCGGGGTCGGCATCGCCGCACTCGGGGGCAACCTTGCCGGCGCTGAGGAACTGTGGCCGTGCGCCGGTGGTGCCGTAGGCGATGACGCCGCCGGGGGTGGCGCCGTCGGCGAGGACTTGGTCGAAGGTGTCCCGGAGGCGGGTGGTGTCATCGGCGGTGAACGGGACGGGCATCAGGTGCCTCCGGGGATGGTGGTGATCTCGGCTCCCAGCGTGGCGAGGTTGGGCAACAGGTGGCCGTAGCCGCGCCGGAGATGGAATATCCCCCGGATCGTAGAGGTGCCGTCGGCGGCGAGCGCGGCAATCAGGAGCGCGGTCACCGCACGGATGTCCGCGGCAGCCACTTCGGCGCTGGGTATCGCCTCCAGCTCCGGCTGCCCCGTCACTTGACCGACCCGCACAAAGCGCCACGCGCGTCCGACCAAGCCGCGTGATCAGGCTCCTGCGAGCCAATCCCGCTGAGCGACGAAGCAAGGCTGTGGCCATCCCGCAACCTCCCCTGTTGTGGAGGTCATATGGGCATGAACGCGGGACGCCTCCCCGCCGAGCAGGCGGATACGGCCCGGCGGTTCGTGATCGCGTGGGCTGAGGGGCAGGCCCTACAGGGCGTTCTTCCTACGCTGAGGCGCGGCCGGTGATGTGGTGGGCGAACGAAGTCCAGGCGACCTGGGGGAAGGTGAGGACCGGACCGTTCTCCGCCTTCCGCTTGGAGTCGCGGATGTGGACCACGTCGGGTTCGGGGCACGCTTCTACGCAGTCGGTGCCTTGTTCGCTGCTGTAGGAGGACTTGAACCACTCGCCGTACGGGCGGCCGGTGTCGGTGTGCGTGTTAATGGTGATCATGCCTCTCGTGCGAGTCGTTCAAGTAGAGCGGGGGTCTCGTGGTCGGGCAGGGCTCCGCCGGCGAGGAAGTCGATGCGGCGGGCGAACTGCTTAACCACCTTTGGCTTCGAGACCACCTGCATGGTGCCGGTGACGGTGCTCATGGAGACGACCGGTCCGGGGAGGTCCTTGCGGTCGAAGTCCAGGACCGTGAAGCCTCCCGAGGTGACCCGGTAGGCCGGGGCGGAGAACGGGATGATCCGCACGGTCACGTGCGGGAGCTTGCACAGCTCGGCGATCTGCCGGTACTGGTCCCGCATGATCTCGGCGTTGCCGACAACGTTCCGCAGCGCGGACTCGTCCATCAGGCAGAACAGTTCGGCGCCGGCCTCAGTGATCAGCTTCTTCCGTTTCGCGCGGACCTCCACCGAGCCGTCGATGAAGTCGGTGGTCGTCTCATCTGCGCCCTTCGCGGATTCCATCAGTGCGCGGGCGTAACTCTCGGTCTGCAGCAGTCCGTAGATGACGTTCGGGCACCAGGGCTTCAGCACCTTCGCCCCGGACTCGAATCCGAGGTAGACGGGCATCCCGGACGGCAGGACCGAGGTGTTCGGTGTCCACCAGTCGTCGCCCTTGGCGTTCCTGTACCAGTCGAGGAGCAGCTCCTGGCCCTCGAAGTCCACGCCGTACGCGGTGAGGAGATCGGTGAACTGCCCGATGCGGCGGAAGCCGGTCGTACCCTTCTCGAGGTTCGTGATCGTCGACGGCGCGCAGTGGGCAGCTCTCGCCGCCTGCTCGCCGGACAGTCCGGCTCCCTCTCTGAGCCGGGTGAGTTCCGCACCCAGCATGATCCGCAGGAACGTCGCCCCGGTGTTCGCCGCCACGCAGCCGCCTCCCTCCGGTACCTCTCGCCGGACCTTCGGCGCCGATGATGGCACCCCCGGTGCACCCCGCGTAGGCCCCGGTGCAGATTGTTCGGACCCCGGTTCGCCTCCAGTCATATACCGATGCTCCCTGGACCACAATTGGCTCCACACTTTCGATTGCAATTCAAGTCGGCACGGGTAGACGGTAGTTGACGCCACGACCGGCCGGATGAGGAAGCGTCCGTGACGGAGCGGCTCCTAATAGCGGCGGGCCTGCCGGGTGACGTCCCACCCTCTGATCCCCGGCGGACCTGCCGCTCCCACCCTCACGCCAAGGAGGCGGCCGTCATGGACCAGGCGGCACAGCCGACGCCCCCGCTGCCGCATCCCCAGGACGTCCGGCTGGATGCCGACCTCGCCTTCAGCCTGGCGGCCGGCCGCCCCACCGGCGAGGCCGCCGACGCCCTGCGCGATCGGCTGCGCGACTACATCCGAGCCCTCGCAGAACCGGCCGCCACCTACGCCCAGAGCCTGGAGGACAACCGCGCGAAGGACATCGCGGTCAACACCGTCCTGCATGCCCGCAAGGTCGCGGCCGACCGGGGTCAAGACCCGGTGGCGAGTCTGCGGCTGCTGGGCAAGTCGGCCGAGATCCTCTCCCGCTACACGGCAGCAGCAGCCCGTCTGCCGCGAGTTCCGTACACCTGAACCTCCTCGTCGCGATCGTCGTGTCGTCCGGCCCCTCGGGCCGGGGACAGGAAGGGAGTTCCAGTGACTGCCCCCATGGTGATCTTGGACTGCTACACCGTCGAGCCCAGCGGCCTCGGGGTCCCGCCGTACCTGTCGTCGTACGTCCGCCAGGCGTACGCGGCGCTGAGCCGGCTGCGGCCCGGCGCCGAGGTGCGGTACGTGACCATCGACGATGTCCGCTGGTGCCTGTCCGGCGGGCAGCCGGCCGTGGCCCCGCCGCTGAGTGACCGGCTGACGTACACGGCGACGGTGAACCGGGACAAAGCGGTGGAGCTGCTGCGCGACGCCGAGGCGGTGGTCGTCATCGCCGGGGACAAGGTGCCTTCGGTGCACCTGCACGCGGTTAACGGCGACGCCGACGACATCGCCCGCGCCGTGGCCTGCATCCGCGGACGCCGCTACCTCCTCGGACCGATGGCCACTTACGCCCTGGCCGAACCGGCCTCGTGGGCCGGGCTGTTCGACGCGGTCCACACCCACACGGTCACCTCCGGCACCCTCTCCCTGGGCAGCAGCGCGCCGGCGCCGTACGGACAGCTCGATCAGGACCGCACCTCGTTCACCGGACTGATCGAGCAGATGCCGTGGGCGCCGGTGGCAGAACTGGAGCTGTACCGCGGGTGCACCCGCAAGGAGTTCTGCCGCTTCTGCAACGAGCCCGCCAAGTCGCCGACGGTCACCCACCGCACGGTCGAGGACGTCCTGGCCGAGACCGAGCAGCTGTACGCCGCCGGGGTGCGCCACTTCCGGCTCGGCCAGCAGACCTGCTTCTTCTCCTACCAGGGCCGCGACGAGCACGCGATCCGCGCCCTACTGGGCGGCATCCGCGAGCGGTGCCCCGGGCTTCAGATGCTGCACATCGACAATGCCGATCCGCTCGCGGTGGCCGCCCCGGTCGGCAAGCGCATCGCGGCCGCGGTCGCCGAGCTGTGCACCGAAGGAAACTGCGCGCCGATGGGGATCGAGTCCTTCGACCCGGCCGTCATCGCACGCAACACCCTGACCTGTACCGAGGACATCCTGATGCGCGCGGTCGAGAACGTGAACGAGGCCGGCGCCGAGCGCGGGGCGGGCGGACTGCCAAAGCTGCTACCCGGCCTGAACCTGATCTACGGCCTGCCCGGCGAGAGCCACCTGACGCACCTGGCCAACCTCAAGGCCCTGCAGCGGATCTACGACGCCGGAATGCTCTGCCACCGCACCAACGTGCGCGTCGCCCGCGCCTTCCCCGGCACCCCGCTCGCCGAGGAGGAGGGCAGCATGGGAGCCCTCCCGTCCGCCACGCACTTCGAGACGTGGAAGGCCGACATCGACCAGATCTGGGACCGGCCGATGAAGGAGCGGGTCTACCCGACCGGCCTGGACATCCCCGGCGTTCACTCGTACTTCGTCGACGAGAAGGGCACCTGGTTCCGCCGCCTGGGCTCCTACGCGATCCAGATCATCGAACGCGGCGTCACGGTCCCCGTCGGCACGCCCGCAGACGTCACCATCACCGGCCACGCCCCGCGCGTCATCTACGGAACACGACGTGCCGGCTGATCCGCAGCCGGTGACGCGACACGTTGGCGTGCTGCTGCCGTGGGCGAACCGTATCGTCGAGGAGGAGCTGCCTCAACTGGGCGGGCCCGGCGTGGTGTTCCACTACGCTCGGCTCGTGCCGGCCTCCCGCACCACCGCCGTCGACGCCTCCTTCTGGCACGGGCTGCGGGCCGCGGCGACCGGCGCCGTCGACTCGATGCGTCACCTGCCGCTCCAAACGACGTTGCTGGCCTGCACGTCCGCCGGATTCACCGGCGGCCCCGCGCTGCCGCCCGGCGTGGTCACCGCGTTCGATGCCCTCTCCGGCCAGCTACATCAGCGCGGCTTTGCCCACATCGCGCTGGCCACTCCCTACCCGGAAGCGGTCACCCGCGCCGAGGCCGAAGCCTTCCAAGCGCGCGGCATCACGGTGCTGGAGCACGCCAGCCTCGGCCTGGACGACGGCTACCCGGATATCGCCGTACAGCAGGTCTTGGACCTATGCGGAACCTTGTCCCGTCGCGCCATCGAGGACAGCGAGGCGCTCGTGCTCTCGTGCACCGGCTGGCACACCCTGGCCGCCGTACAGCAGTTGCAGGCCCGGATACAGAAGCCCGTGCTCTCGTCCAACCTCGCGCTCGCCACCTACATCGGCCCGACACCTCCGGGAGCAGCACCGTGACCATCACCACCCAGCCCGGCAGACGCACCGACGACCGGGTCCTCGCCCTTGTCACCAGCGCCAGCGCCCTGCCCGACGTGCGCGCCGAGGTCGAAGCCAACCACGACGACAACCGCTGGTGGCCACTTGCGATCACCGAGCCGCGGATGCGGATGCTGGCGGCCGGATGGTCCACCCGCGTCAGCTACCGCATGGTCGACACCTACGCGGCCGTCCTGCGACGAGCCGACGCCCTCGGCTTCGACGCTCTCGCCGACCTCGACGACGTCCAGGCCCGCGCCCTGGTCTCCCCGCTCGGCCTGCCCGAGGCGCGCCTGTCCTACCTGCGCTCCCTCACCGACACCCTGAGACGCTGGGAGAAGGACGGCACCGACCCGGCCACCATGGACGCCGAGAAGTTCATCGACGCCTTCGCAGGCAGCGTGCACGGCGCCTCTTTCAAAGTTGCCCAGTGCGCCGCGCTGTACGCCCGCGGCTACCACTGCGGCATCATCCCCGTCGACTCCGGCATGGTCACCAAACTGGCGCCCGCCCTCGGCTTCACCCTCCCCGCGGGCCCGGCCGCACACGAACAGCTCCGCCGTCTCCTCGAGCACGCCGTCGCTCATCATGGCGACACTCTGCGCGCGCTCGCCGCCGAGCAGAACGTCGCGATCCCGGCGTCCGCTGCCCCGACCTGGTGGACACACCTGACGCTGATCTACTTCAAGCGCCTCTATCTCAACCGGCCCCACGCCAGCCTGTGTCCGCGGCGCCCGATCTGCCCGCTCCTGACCGGCTGTCGGCACACCAAAGTCTGAGCCGAGGAGCACCCGATGCCGCGCACCATCGTGATCGGGAACATCTCCCGCGACCACATCCACCGCCCCGGCCTTCCACCCGCCCATCAGCTCGGCGGCGCCGCGCTCCATCTGTCCGTAGCCGCCGCACGCGCCGGCCAGCAGATCGCGCCCGCCTCCGTCATCGGGGCCGATCTCGCCCGCCTGACCGCCGATCCCCGCCTGCCCGCGCTGGACTGGTCCCTGCTCCGGCACGATCCGAAGCCCTCCGCATCGTTCACCATCCACTACGACGACCAGGGCACCGTCGCCGACGTCGACACCGCCTACGGCGCCGCCGAGCACCTCACCGAGCACGCCCTACGCACGCTTGCCCACTACCCGCACGATGTCTTCCACGTCAGCTGCCGCCGACCTCTGCACGTCGCAGAGGTCCTGAACGCCCTCACCGCGCACGGCTGCTCCTTCAGCCTGGACTTCCACCTCCCCAGCGCACCGCAGCTCATCGAGGCCGCCGCCCCCTGGCTGCGCCGCGCCACCACAGTGTTCGTCAACGCGGAGGAGTACGCCCTCCTCGCCCAAGTCACCAGGACTCGCCCCTGCCCGGAGGTTGTGGTCACCGACGGACCTCGCCCGGCCCGCGTGCTGTTGCACGGTCGCGCTCTGCCGGCCGTTGTCCCGCCTCCCGTCACCGTTCGGCAGATCACCGGAGCCGGCGACACCCTGGCCGGCACCTACCTCGCCCACCGTGCACGACAGTTCAGTCCGAGCGACTCCCTCCACCAGGCCGTCCAGGCGGCCAGCCGTCACACCGCTCAGACGCCACTGATCTTGCCCGAACCGCGGCGGTCCCCGTCCTGAACGGCACCAAGGAGGCCCGATGTACTACGTCGCCCACCGGCTCTTCGCCGCCCACGACCGCGCTCTCGCTGCCCACCTGGCACACGAACTCGCCCTCAGAGTCGGCGAAGGCCACGTCTTCCTGCCCTTCTGCGACACCGACGAGGAAGACCTCGTCGCTGAGGTCAAAGGCCGCCGCCTGTTCGAACTCGACCGGGACCGGCTCCGGACCCTGCGTGCTCTGATCGCGATCGTGCACGGCCCGAGCCTGGACGACGGTGTCTGCATGGAGATCGGCTACGCCGCAGCCCTCCGCATCCCCATCCTCTTGATGACCACCGACTTCCAGGACTACTCCACGACCCCCGCCGGCCCGCGTACCTGTTTCCCCGAACCGCTCCTGGACACCCTCGCTACCCGGACTGTCCGCGTCCCCCGCCTCGGCGTGCCCCCAGGGGATCCCGGGCAGACGCGCTATACGGCCTTCGCCGACCGCAACCGGGCCCAGGTCCAGCGCGCCATCACCACCTGCGTCGATGCCGTACTCCAACTCCCCGCCCCCAAGCGCACCGTCATCCCGGCCCGGACGAGGAGCGCCGTCTACGCCGAGCCCTCGCCGTACACATCGGCCCAGGGGCTGCGGGGCCTCCTCGCCCAGCACGGGATCACCGCGCTCTATCCGACCCGCTTCGACGACGAGGATCCCCTCACGGCCGCCCGAGCCGACTGGGCAACAGCACGCAACGCGGGCCGCATCGTCGTCGACGCCTCCGGCCCCGAGACCCCGCCGGGAGCAGCCCTCTTGATCGGCGCCGCCTGCGCTACCGGCCAGCCGGTCGCCGCGTACCTGCCGCGCAGCACCCACACCCACGCCGCCGGCCGGGAGCCCAACCACCGCAACCTGATGATCCAGTACGGCGTAGACCGGACGCTCCGCAGCCCGGACGAGGTGACCGCGTGGATACGGACGTGACCGTCGCCCAGATCGCGCGCCACCGCACCGTCGTGATCGAAGGCTGCGACGGTGTCGGCAAAAGCACCCTGGCCCAACTCTTGGTCACTCAGCACGGCTTCGACGCCGTCCACTCCCCGCGCACCCCAGACCACCAGGACCTGATGAGCCGATATCGCGACCTCCTCGCCCGGCCCGGCCGCCTCGTCCTGGACCGCTGCTTCGTCAGCGAACTCGTCTACGGCCCCCTCTACCGCGGCTACTCCCGCCTCACCTGGAACCAGGCCCTCGACCTCGCCGAACTCGTCACCCACCGCGACGGCGTCTTCCTCCACCTCACCGCACCGACGACCGCGCTCCGCCACCGCCTCCACACCCGCGACGGCCACGCGCCCCCTGCGGATGAGGTAACCGAACTCGTCGACGCCTACCAGCGCGCCTTCCGCACCTTGAGCAGTCACGCACCCGTACTCGTCTACAACACGGCTACGAGGGCGACCCCCACCACCGGATGACAACCGCCCCGATACCGCCCACCCGGCTCCTCAGCCTCGCTAGGGTTCCCCGAGAGACCGAAACGCACCATCAAGGGGAACACCATGGACATCGCCGAGGCTCAGAAGCTCGCCTGGGAGAACAAGGTCACCAAGGGTTTCAACACCACCGAGATCCCACTGGAGTTCGGCCTTCTCACCGCAGAGATCGGCGAGGCGTTCACGGCCTGGCGCAAGGGACTGCCCGACGCCGGCGAGGAACTCGCCGACGTGTTCCTGTACCTGGCGGCACTCGCCGAGATGCAGGGCGTCAGCCTCGATGAGGAAGTCACGCGCAAGATCGAGAAGAACGCGGGTCGCCGATACCTCCCGGGAGCGAATGGAACGTTGGAGAAGGTCGGCGAGTAGCAGGTGCCGGAGCAGCCACGCCTCCGGCTGCCTCTACGGCCCCGGAGCTGTGACCTTGGCCAGGGCACCAGGGGCCTCCGGGGATGGTGGTGATCTCGGCTCCCAGCGTGGCGAGGTTGGGCAGCAGCTGGCCGTAGCCGCGCCGGATTAGATGGAACATCCCCCGGATCGTAGAGGCGCCGTCGGCGGCCAGCGCGGCAATCAGGAGCGCGGTCACCCCACGGATGTCCGCGGCCGCCACCTCGGCGCCCTCGTGCGAAGTGCCCGGTCCTTCGCCGGGCCCTGGGTGTCAGTGGCCTCTGTAAGGATCACCGCATGGGTGATCAGATAGACGACCTGCTGGATCCTGACAACGCATGGGCGCTCCGAATGCGCGACCGGGTCGCCGGTTTGGCGCCGGACTTGCGGGAGCTCGTCGCGCATCTCGGTGCGTGCGGCACGTTCTGGGACTGGCATCACAAGACGGACGTGGCGTGGAAGCGGCGCACCAAGGCCCTGTTGAAGGCTGAGGGGGCTCGGGAGCTGGTCGCCGCCGGGGTGTGGGAACTGGCGCAGGGCGGGTCGCTTCACGACCGTACGGATCCGCGGGTGACCTACCAGGAGCTGTTGGACGCGGGGAAGAAGACGCCCACCCGCGATCTCGCGTTCGGGTTCGCGCTGGCGGCCGGCTATCTCGGCGGGCCGGGCGCGGACAAGGCACAGCTTGACGCCCTGATCACCGATCTGGTGACCGTGGCGCGGAAGAACGCCTTCGTGCTCGACGGCTACTACAAATCCGACCCGGAGCTCGCCGCCGCGATATTCACCGCGCTGGGGGATCTGTCGGCGATGGACGCACTGTGGACGCTACACCGGGAGGTCCAGCCCGGCTTGCACAGCCAGCGGCTGCTGGTGAAGCTGGTGAAGAAGACGGCGAACCGCCTCGGCGTCCCGCCCCACCAGTTCGAAGAGCGGACCGTACCCACCGGCGGCCTGCCCGCAGACGGAATCCTGCGCCTGAGCTGGGTAGGGGGCGGCGCGGTGTGGGTGAACTTGCCGTTCGAAGCGGTGATCCAGCTGCACGACGACTACTCGATCACCATGGACTGGGTCGACGTGTACGACGACGAGCGGCCCGTCACCCGAACCCGCTCCCCGTTCCGCTCCCCCACCGGATTCAAGGCCAAGTACTACGAGCACAACGTCGACGGGGCTCGCCGCCTGGCCCGCACGCTCGAGACCCTCGTGCAGGACGAACGGCGCCGGCTGCTCCGCCTCTCCGTCCAGAACCCCGTGTGGCCGTACGCGGAGTGGGACCGCTTCTACCGCGACCACCCGCTCACCGGACGCATGACCCGGGCCCTGGCCTGGGAGTACGAAGCACCCGACGGGCAATGGGCGGTGAGTGTGCCGGGCGAGGCGGGCCTCATGCAGCTGGATGGGAGCGCGGCCGAGGTGAGCGCGACCGCAAGGATCCGGCTGTGGCGCGCCGAGCCGGCGGGCAGCGACGATGCCGAGTTGATCCGCAAGCACTTCACCGCGCGGGGACTTCGCCAGCCGTACGGCCAACTCCCCGTCCCCACCGCCTGACCGGGGTCTGCGGCCCCGCCGCCATCCTTGCCCGGCTGAGCCTGTGGCGCCTGGATCCTGCGGCCGAGCGCGCGGTCGTCCGATGTGCTGACCGCGCGCTCGGTGCGTCTAGCTGTTCTTGGTCTGCTCGGCAGCGGTGGCCGTCGCTTTGTCTCCGTCCTGGACCTGCTGCAGTCGCTTCAGCGTGGTCTCCAGGATCGTCTGAACGCCGGCCTCGTCCGCGCCGGCGCCGTCGACCTGCACCTTGATGTTGATGTTGCCGGAGCGGGTGAAGCCGTAGAGCGTGCGCTCGCTCGCGCCCGGGTTGACGACGAGTACCGCCTCGTCGCCGACCTTCTCCTTGAAGTTCTTCTCCTTGCTCGACTCGGTCCCCTTCCACACGGCGTAGGCCCGCTTGGAAGTCTCCGCCGAGTCGTAGAGGCAAATACCGATGTCCAGCATGTTCTCGGTCGTGCCGTCGTAGATGAACCAGGCCGAACTTCCGCGCATCCAGCCCTTGGGAGAGGAATCGCTTTCCGATTTGGTGCAATCTGCGCCTTCGTCGGTGACCCGCTTCTCCTTGTAGGGCTCCCAGCCTTCAAGGACCTCGCCCGCTCCGGGCAGCGCCTGCGTGAGTTCCGCCTGGGCAAGCTTCTTGGTGATGGGCTTGCTTGCCGTCTCCTCCTTCTCGGCGCCATCGGACGATGACGAGGAACATGAGGTGAGAGCGGCAACGCTCAGGAAGACGGGCAGGATGACTATGGCTTTGCGTGACATGCCCATACCTTAATTCCGGTGCGGTCGGCCATGGTTGAGTTTGCGCATTCAACCGCACCAACTGTCCTATTGGCCCTTGATGCGCATTCTCGGATGTCGGGGATCTGCCACGAATCCCCTAACCTTGGCGAAATCGCGATGTCGTCGACTCTGAATCGTGTCGCTCATGTCGCCCACCCACGCGGGGAGAAGCCCGCGTCGCTGTTTCGGCATCAGGTCGCGGAATGCGACGAATTCGCGGCGTTCCTCGAAGGGGCGCTCCGCTGCGGGAGAGCCTGACGTGTTCCGTGCCGGCGCGGACGGCATGTCCGTCGGGAGGGCCGCGCTCGTCCTGGCGCCCGTCCCTCACCAGTTCCTCAGGGATCCGGCGGGCGCTACTTCACCGCTGTCGAGTTGGGGCGCCCTTCCAGGGCCGACGCTGTGATCCACACCGGAGCGGAGACGAAGATGGCCAGGCCGGCGACGAGCGTCACCATCCCCACTAGGGCGCCGGACAGGCCGGACAGGAACGCGATCGGCATCGGCGCGATCCCGGAGGCCGCGAAAGCGAGCAGCCCGTAGGCAGCGGCCCAGCCCGCGCCGACGCCCAGGAGTCCGACGAGGACCAGAGCCGGAGTCTGATAGCCCCTGCGCAGCAGCGGGTTCACCAAGAGGCCCAGCCAGCCGCGGGCGAGCCGTGGCTCACCCGCCGGGCCGAGCTCGTCGGCCTTTGTGGTCTTCTCCACCGCTGTTCCCCCTTCGCCGTGTGCGCCTCAAGCATCACATCATGATCGGCTGAGTGCCTGAGTACGAGTGCTCAGGCGCTGAATGGTGCGGGCATTCCCCAGAGCGTTCCCGCTCCGGGGAACAGAGCCTCCGGCACGGCCCGTTCGGGCTCCTTGCGATGCGAGGCGGTCCGGCGGGTCCTGTTCCGCTAGTCCCGGTGGTGACGACGTGCGTGCCTGCCGGGGCCGTCGCTCATGTCGTCGTAGCAGGCCGGACTGCAGGCGAGCCCGAGACTGGCGCTCATCCAGCCCAGCTCCAGGAACTCGTTGGGCTTCACCGTGGTGGAGCCGCAGTTGTCGCAGTGCCGTACGGCGGGTCCTGGGCAGGGCAGTTCCGGGGCGGGCTCGGCGCTCTTGCGGTCGCTCTCGCGGTGGGCATCCCGAGCGTCGCGCCAGGCGGAGCGGGCCGCGGCTTCGGACAGGAAGATCGTGACGTCATGGCCGGCGTCTGCGTCCTCGTCGTAGTACCACCAGCCCTCACCCATCGCCCACAGCGAGCGCGTTGTCCCGTCGGGCAGGGTGAAGTCGTGGCGGACCAGGTCGACCGAGACGCCCTCACCCTGCGGGCCGAAGAGGCTGCGGTGGTCGTTCTTCCAGTTCTCCAGTTCCTCGCGGGTGTGGGTGCGGGCGGTAGGTAGTTCGGCGGCCAGGCGGTCGGGGACGGCGTCTGCGGCCTTCTCAAGAAGTTCGTTCGCGAAGCGGCCGGCGTCGGTGATGACCGTCAAGTCAGCGGCGAGGGCCTCCTCGAGGCTGGGTACCCGCTTGCCGTCGGCGCGCAGTTCGTATGCGCGCGGCATGCCGATGCCGGCGTCGGCCAGGCGGGCGGCCTCGGAGGCCCGCCAGCACTTGGAGGGGTCTGCGCTCTCGTGGTGCGGCTGGAAGACGGGGCCGATCGCCGGGTTCAGGGGCCAGCCGTCCGCGGCCCACTGGTCCTCTGTGCGTGCGAGCAGGGCGCGGGCGTCAGCCGCGTCCACGACAGCAAGGCATCCGAGGAGCCGGTACAGGTGGTGTGGTGTGTAGGGGGTGCCGGCCAGGGCGGCCGCGGCCTCGGGGTTCGTGCCGGCGGTGGCGTAGGCGGACGGGGAGCGGACGAAGGCCTCCTCGTAGGCGTCGATCAGGGCGGCGCGTCCGGTGGTCAGCGGCACCACGTATTCGCTGTAGAAGCCGCCGAACGCGGAGCGCTGGACATAGGCGAGTCCGGCGTCCGTGTCGATGTGGAGGCGGTCGTCGAGGCCGCCATGGGGGTAGTCGGTGGGCACGCTGCGCAGACTGGCCGGCCAGTCCCTGGCCAGGGTCGGCGGTCGGCCTTCGACCGCATCGGCGGGGGCCGGCGGGATGTCCTGGCGGTAGCGCATGCCGAGCAGGGTGTGTCCGGCGCGGCGCAGTTCGTCGTTCGGGTCGTCGTTGCTGCTGGCGACGATGTCGTATGCGCTCTGGGGCTGTTCGCTCAGTGCAGGGCGGGGAATGTCGTTCACCCGCAGCACCGTGCCCGGAGCCCAGGTGACACGACGCTGGGGACCCTCGCCCTTCAGCAGGAGCCCGCCGGCGACCGGCTCGCACGCCACCAGCCGCGGCGTTGTCCACGACTCGTGTTCGGTGCAGTGGGCCAAGCCCAGTCCGGCCCAGGTCAGCGCCAGGCGTCCGGCGGTCTCCACCTGGTCAAGGCGGACCTCCACGTCCACGTACTCCACGACTTCCCGGCCGGTGCGGCCGAACGCCTCCCGCAGGGTGGTGAGGACGAGGTCCTCCTGGTCGGCGGTGAAGCGCGGTACGGCGTCGGACCACTTGTCGAGGGCGAGCGGGGCGAGACGGTCGGCCCACACCCGGTTGGTCACGTCGGGCACGTCGAGGCGCAGGCCGTTGGATCCGGCGGTGAAGTGCCAGTGGAATCCCGGGCGGGCCTGTCCGTGGCGGCGCCACCGCTCAGCAGCCGAGCGGCGCTTCGCGGCCCCGGCGGTGCCGGTGCCAGCGCGGAGGCGTTCCAGGGCCTGCGTGTAGGAGATCTGTTCAGCGGCTGCCAGTTCGCGGGCCCGCTTCTTCAGGTCGTTGCTGCCGTGCTTGGTCATGGCTGTCTCCGACGACGGAACCCCACGCCTCCCGCCGCTGGTTGGTCCATGGCCGGGCAGGGCTAACCGCCGCGGGCCCTCGCCCGGACGTGCCGTCCGGATGCCGTCGCCGGCGAGCCTTGGACCATAGTCACCGGCTGCGTGGGCACCAGGCGACGGTCTCGGTGCGTGCGCGTCCTGCACCGAGGAGAACCCTAGAACACGCCTCTGACAATCCTGGTCCCCCAGGCCAACCGTGAGGTCGGAGAGGCGCAGATGCAGCCGCTGGCTGGCTTTGGCCAGAGGTTGCCGTCGGTGCCTGCGGCGCAGGACGCTGGCAGTGCATCACCTCCGGGGGCGAGTCAGCGGATGCGGGAGCCACAGCATGGGCGAGGACCACACGCAGCAGAACGCCGGGCGTCAGCGCCGGCCGCGCCCTGTCCATGACCATCCGGGGCCGGGGATCACGCCAGCGCCGGGAGGTCCGTTCCGGGCGGATCATGATGCCGACATGAGCGTCGCCGCGGAGCTCATCGCTGCGCGGCTGGCTGGCTGCGCGGCCTGCCAGAAGAAGCTGAGCGGCCTGGTGATGCGGGGGGACAAGCTGGTACTCGCCGCACTCGCCGCGTCGCTGCCGCACAATCCTCCGCAGGAACTCCGCGAGGGAACCAAGGTCATGTACCCCGCGCTGCGAACACGGAGCGGATTCATGATCTTTGGTCTCATCCACGCCATGCCACGCCGGCACCGGGCCGACGTGCTCGCCGACGCCGTCGAGTACTGGGTCAGCAAGATCCCCTCGGCTGAGGCTGGCACTTCTGATCGAGCTGCCGGACACGGCATGAGTATCGAGCTGCCCGCGCCCGCCGGCCCCGAGGCGTTCCCCGACGGCGTGGTGGAGATTCGGCGGATGGGTTCGACTAGCTGAGTCTGGACTTCGCCGGTCCGGCTGCGACATGCCCTGGTTCGGCGGAGGTGCCTCAACTGCAGGACCACCGATGGCAGTTCACCGCGCGCTGCCTCTATGTCGCTCCCCCAGCGGGTGGCCCGCTGGGGGCGATGGTGTGGGGCGACCGCGGCTCAGGCGTGTTGAAGAGCGGGCACTGGAGAGGCCTGCTGCGGCTGGGGCGGGTCGGGCCAGAGCCATCTCGCGAGCGTTGCGGCCGAGTTCCTCATGCTCGCCGCCTGGTCTGGATCAGGCTGGTCGAGCACGGTCCGGCCGGACTCGTACAGCGGCAGCCGTCCAAGGATCGGGGCCCCGTAGCGGGCCAGGTGCGCGTCGGCTTGTTCGTCGAAGGCATCTGGGGCGGCCGGCGGCTCGGTTGGCGGGTGGAGGAGCAGGATCCCGGCGCCGGTGTCCTGTCCGCCGTAGCCGAGTTCCCGCTGGTGCCATCGGGATGCTGCCTCGGCGGGTGGCAGCAGGATCGGGTCGGTGGCTGCCGACGGCAGGTCGCGGGGAACTGGGGTGTGCCTGAGGACGAGGATCAAGGAGTCGGCGTAGGGCCGCAGATCGTGCAGGCCAAAGCGTGTTTCGTCGACGACGAGGATCCGGTCGAAACGCCGGCGGGCCTCCGCCAGGCCCTGGGTGAGCGAGGCTTTGTCCGGGGTGAGTCGGGTGCTCCACAGTTCGCCCGGCGGCCGGGCTAGCCGCAGGCGGGTCCACTCCGCTTTCCCTTGTTCGCCCCGGGCACGGCGGTTTCGGGGCACCGGCTTGCTGCCCCATCGTGTCCCGTAGATCAGAGGGCCGAAGCTGAGGCGCTCGTTGGTGACGGTCACCGTCGCCGTGCGGTAGCCGTCGGCGGCCCAGGCCGCGGCTGTGTGCTGCGCGACGCCGACCAGGGCAGCCGACAGATTGCTCGGCAGATGGGCCGACGAACTCAGCAGGACCACCTGCCCGTCGGCGGCCCGGATGGCGTCAGAGCGGGGCGCGGGGTGGCTGGGGGCAGGTTCCTCGCCCAGGGCGAGCAAGGGGGCGAACTTGGTCGGTTCAGGCCCTGGACTGTCGGCAGGCTGACTGTTCACTGTCACGGTGCCGGACCAGCCGTCTCGCTGTTCGGTGTCCCGGAAGAACTGCATGCTGCAGCGGGCGGGCGTGCAGCTGTGCGCAACCGAGGTGAGGGCGAGACCGGTGAGCGGGTCGGTCATCACGTCCCGGATCCGCTCGTCGTGCACAGGGTGGCCGGTGGCGACGACGCGGTCGATCGTCCAGTCCAGGCCGTACTCGACCATGCCGTAGCCGATGTGGACGTGCTGCTGTCCGGCCAGGGCGTCCCAGAGGCGCGGCCGGCGCAGCAGGCTGCTGGCCAGATGGCAGGCTGCTTCATGCTGCTCGGTGAGGCACCGCTCGATGGGTTCACGACGCACCGGGGTATCCAGGGCGAGCTCTGGATTCCACTGCGGAGTGCAGCCTGCGGCCACCTGGGTTCGCTGGTACTCCTCGAGCAACGGTGTTAGGTCCGTGGCGCGGGGGCCGCTGACGCGGATCGCCGCGACATGTTCCGCGGCCGCGTAGTAGCCGGTGCCGCGCGGCGTCACGGCCAGGGTGAACAGGATCGCGCTCCCCGAGGAGCGGGCGCGCAGCTCGCGTACGCCGCGGCGCGTTCGGCGCCGGTCGCGCATCGGAAGCATCTCGAGGAGTGGGGCCAGGCAGTCCGCGCCCTCCAGGCGCATCTCCAACTGGCCGCCGTCGAAGGCCAGTTCCTGGATACCGAGGAAGTGCCGCCGCGGGGTTCGCGGTGTCATTCCCAGCGCCTTGAGGAACAAGGATTCCAGTACGGCCTGCCGGCCCGCGGCAGCGGGGATGAGAGCGGCGAGGGTCTCCTCGGCGGCAAGGCGCCGCTTTGCTCGCT
The DNA here is from genome assembly GCF_035975855.1 of Streptomyces sp. NBC_01304. Taxonomy (NCBI): domain Bacteria; kingdom Bacillati; phylum Actinomycetota; class Actinomycetes; order Kitasatosporales; family Streptomycetaceae; genus Streptomyces; species Streptomyces sp. NBC_01304. Next base: position 35,084 of record NZ_CP109056.1, read on the forward strand.
CCAGTCGTTCGCCGCTCAGCTGCTTCGCCGCGGTGGCAGGCAAGTTGATGTTGTTGTTCATGACGCACCTCCAGAGCGCAGGGGCCGACCCTTTGCCGACCCCGGTCAGCGACGCACTGGCGACATGACGATCTGCATGCACCACAACTCAACTACGAAGCAAATCAACGTGGAATCTCTGCCAGCGGCTCACGGGGGGTCGGAACTGGAGCTGCCCAGAGCTGGCCGCGCTCGGGCCAGGTAGTTGGCACACTACGTCGCCGGCCGTGGCCTACTCCACTCACGGCTCCGCACGTGGGCGTGTCGGCGCAGCACGCTGACGCGGTGTACGAGATTGCGCGCGTCGCCTCGGTGTCACGGTCCGGGTTCCTCAGTCTGTGGTGAGGGCCTCGCCGGGCCGCAGCGGGCGGCCGGACTCGCGCAGGTGGTGCAGGGAGACGGAGGACTCCCAGTCGTACTCCTCGCGCTTGCCAAGGGTGTTGTCGCAGCCGCAGTGGCACCGGTAGGGCCGGATCAAGGCGTAGCAGGCGGCCGGCTGAATGTCGCAGCAGTCCCAGGGGAATCCCACGGTGAGTACCAGCATCGGCAGGCCGGTCGGTCGCTCGATTTCCGTGTCGCACATGTCGCAGCCACACGGCTTGAACGGCCTCGGGTCGGCCCAGTACGAATCACCCCAGTGGTAGCTCTCCCCGAACTCCGGTCCACCGCACGGACCGTGCTCGGCGATGGCCGCTGCGCTGGTGTCCACCGGGACGGTCGTGCCGAAGTAGCCCAGGACGGTGTCGCCGATCTCGATCTCGTCGTTGCGCCGAATGCGAGCCTCACGGTGGTCGTCATCAGTGTGGATCTCGTGGTCGTAGCCCTCTCCCTTCGGGCGCGCGGTCACGATGAAGCGGTGGTTCCAGGGGTCGATCTCGGCGTACACGGTCATGGGGCTCCGATGTGGTGGCGGGCAGGGCGTGGGGCTGATCCGCTCGCTGGCAGTGCGGCGGGACCTGTTGGCGGGCGGCCGGGAGCGGGGCGCCCAGGCGGGAAGCCTGGGTGCCCCGCTGATGGCCGCTGGGCCTCGAAAGGTCAGTGGGTGGGATAGAGCACCAGGGCGGGGACGTGGGCGGGAATGTTCCAGTCCTCGTCGTAGTCCGGTCCGCCGCTGGACGCCATGCCGTACATGCCGGACTCGGGGGCAGGCATGTAGAAGCCGACCTCCACGCGAGTCGAGGCGGGCGAGCTGGCGAATTCGCGTGGGTGATCGGCGGACTTGATGGCCACCAGGGTCGCGTCCGGCAGGTCGACCGTGGCCAGAACGGTGCGCAGTTCTCCCACCGTCAGGCCCTGGATGAGGACGGGGAAGTCACTCGTCCAGTCGCTGGCCCGGCTGGCGGCGTGCACGGGGGTGTCCTCGGCGAGGAGCTCTGCGGCCTGGTCCGGGTCGACCCTGACCAACTCGCGCACGGAGCACGGATAGTCGCCGTAGCCGTAGGACCAGCCGGCGCGCCACAGGCCTGCCTTCATGCCGAGGACGGGCTCCGCGAGGCGCAGGAGCGAATCCCTGGCCACGTCGCGCAGATTCGTGTAGCCGTCCACGGACAGCGCCCGAACGTCCACGGCCACCTTGGTCTCGCCATCGTTGTACAACAGGTCTCCTTCGCGGGTCAGTTGGGATTCCGGGCGTAGTTCGGAGGACTACGCCGGGCGATCTGTTGGTGGCCGAAGGGTCAGTGGGTGGGGTAAAGCACCAAGGCGGGAAGGTGGAGCGGGATGGCACCGTCCGCGTCGGCCTCGGGTGCGCCACCGGTTGCGAGACCGAGCAATCCGGACACGGGGTGCGGCTCGTAGAATCCGGTCTCGACTCGGGCTGAGGCCGGGGAGCCGATGAAATCCTGCGGGTGGGTCGCGGCTCCGATGGCCACCAGGGTGTCGTCGGGCAGGTTCATCGAGTCGAGCGCGGTGCGCAGGTCTCCGACCGTCAACCCCTGGACCAGGACGGGAAATTCGCTCGTCCAGTCCGCAGCACGGCGTGCGGTGTGGATACGTGTGCCATCCGACGTGAGTGTCCCGGTCTCGGCCTGCGCAACCTGCTGCAGGTCGCGCAGGCAGCCGGGATAGGTGCCACGGCTGTAGTCCCAGCTAGCGCGCCAGAGGCCGGCGCTCATGCCGAGGGCGTCTTCCTCCAGGCGCAGCAGGGTGCCCCGGGGGACACGATGGAGACTCCCGTAGCCGTCCACGGACAGTGCTCGCATGTCCACGGCCACGGTGCGCTCGTCGTCGTCGGACAACAGGTCTCATTTTCATGGCCAGTTGGGTGTCGGGGTTCTTGCTGAGGGTTAGGCCGGGCGGCTCTTGCTGTCGGTCGTGTCGACGCGGGCCGCCAGGCGGGCGACCGTGTGCCGGGCGTCCGCGACCGCACGCTGCAGGACGCTCTCCAGCGCCTCCCGCAGTTCGCCGCCGTCGTACTCGTTTGCGACCGAGCGGTCCTTGCCCACCTCGATCTTCTCCAGCGTCACCGTGCCGATGACGACGACCTCGTCGGACTCGAAGCCCTCGCGGAACTCCTCGACCGTGGGGCGTCGCACGAGGACGTCGACGATGTACCCCTCGTGCTGGAAGCGGGCCTTGCCGTCGAGGTTGAGGCGGAAGCCCGGGTCGACGGCAAGCCCGTCGATCTGCTGCAGGTCCATGGCGAGCGTCTCCGTTGCTGGTGGCGTGGGGTCAGGCGTTCAGGTCGGCGACCAGGACGGTCGCGTTGTCGGCGTAGCCCTCGGGGCGCCTCTGGGTGCGGGTGGCGGTGATCGACTGCTGGACGGCGGTCGTGGTGAGGCGACGGGCCACCTCACCGGGCGTTCCGGTCAGCAGGTCGCCAAGGTTCTTCTGGGCGTCCTCGTGCGGCTCGTAGGCGCCATCGCTGGCCAGGAGCAGGCGGACCGTGCTTGCGGGGCGGGTGACGGACTCGATCGCCGGGTGCTCGCCCTCGCAGCGCTCCTTGACCTCGTCCTCCGTGAAGGCGGAACCGAGCCAGGAGGTGACCGTGTTGCGGCTGCCGCCGGTGTAGAGGCGGCGCAGGTTGTGGTCGTTGGTGAGCCGCTGCGCGGTGCCGTCGATGAGGAGGTAGGCGCGGGAGTCCCCGCACCAGGCGACCGTGAGCGGCTTGCCCGGTGCGGTCACGGCGACCACCGCGACGGCCGATGCCCTCCCGCCGCCCTGCGCGACGTAACCGTCGTAGACGGCCCGCAGGCCCAACTCGGCGTCACCGCGACGTGCTGCGGCGCGCGCCAGGCGGACGGCCGCATCGCGGGTCCACTCACGCACCGTGTTGGTGTCGCCGATTCCGTCGAGCAGAACATAGGCCCGCGCTCCGGTACGGCGGTCGGTGAACACCGCCGTCGCGTCGCACTGGTTGCGGCGAAGGCCGATCTGCTGGTTGGTGGCGTAGTTGCGCACGGATCTCCATCTGGTCGCAGTGAGGGATGCGTTCGGGGGTGCTTGCTCCACCCCCGAACACATTCCCTAATTTACCCATCGCAAGGCATGGAGTCAAGTTTTACGCGTCGCCAGTTCTGTGGATCCCCTCCCGCGCGCGTCGCGGCCAGCCCCCTGAGGTACCGCCACCGTTCGTCGCCTGGCCTCTGTCCACAGGAATGGACGGCCAATCTCGCGGCCATGTGCCCCATATCGCGCTCGAACGCCGAACCCGCTGCTCACCGCCTGGACCGACTGCCGCGGCTGTGGCGCATGCTGCGCAGTCGCAGGGCGCCGACGGCGGTTGAGCGCGTCGAGTCGGATGTCGAGACGCAGAGTTCCGCCGCGGTGCGCGTCGTGGTCGCGCAGACCTTGGACGAGCTGCCGGAGGGCCGGCGCGAGACCTTGCTGTGGAAGCACGCGCTGCACTGGACGTACGAGGACGTCGAGGAGAGCCTCGATAGCCCGCGACACCATATGGCGTGTGATGCCCGGTACCGACATCAGGGGCCAGGGAGCTGGGTCGGTTCCCGAGCCGTGCTCGGCTCGGACAGCCTCTTCCATCTTCGGCTAGGCGAGAAGTTGGTGTGCGGAGTTCCACACACCAACGCCGGCCGCCCGTGGGTCGCCCACCGGTGTATTGACTCGATCCTTCCCAGCGGGAAGCCGAACGCCTACTACCCCGACCCGAACGACCGTCGGCTGCGCCACTCGGCCTTGGACTCCGCAACGTCTGGCCTGTTCGGCCGGGACGCCGTCGAGAAGGCGTGGGCAACGGAACTCACCGCCGAGGAGGTCGACCCCGATCAGGTGCCGCACGGACGTCGGTGCCCGGGGCGCCTGGGCTTCGGCGCCTGGCCGACCTACGCCGACCCGACTACCGCCAAAGGGCGGCAGCGCATCCAACTGACCAAAGCACTCGGGCCGATGTGCGCGGGGTGCGGTGACGCGTGGGGCGTCTACATAGATCATGACCACTTCAGCGGATACGTGCGAGGACTGCTCTGCAGAATCTGCAACAACAAGATCGACTATTGCCCCCACCTGTCCGGCTGCCGCTGGGCCGACTATCTCGACAACCCGCCGGCCGCACCGCTCCAGATGCTCTACACGGACCGCGCCCAGGACCGGCGCCGTGATCAGCGCAAGATCGAAGTCACCGGCCTGGATCCGTACCTTGCGTAGGCGCATGGCGGCACTGACCGAGGAGTACGCGCCGCGGTGCCGTCCGGCTGACATGTTGGTGCGGGCGGCCGCTGATGAGGTTCGCGTCGTTCACGACGGGCGGCCGCCCGCATGGGCGAGCGTAGACGCGGCGCCGTCAGCTCGCGATCAAGTCGCCAGCGGCGCCATCGAGGCTCGCGCTCGCCGCGGTCTGGGCCCGGGCCTTGGCCCATACGGGGTCTTCCCCGTCCTGGCAGCGTTGTCGGGACCATCGAGATCGAAGGGCATGTCAGTACGCGCTGGCACAGTGGGCACCATGAGCGTCGCGATGACCACGAAGGCCCCGGAGGAGCTGCTGGCCAGCATTCACGGTCCGCTGCTCGAACTGGTCCAGGACAAGCTCTGCGAGCGGGCAGAGCAGTTGCGCCGCGCGCTGCCGCCCCGGCCGGAGGACGCGCTGGCCCGGTTCCGCTGGTGGCGTTCGCTCGATGCCGACCAGGGCCGGCGGGCGATGCTGATGGAGCGGCTCGACGCGCTGTCGGATCGCCTTCGCGACCACCCCGCGATCGGTCGCGACCCGCTGGGCTCGCTGCCGGCGGAAGCCTTGGAGGAGGCCGAGGGGTTCGATGAAGAACTGTCGGAGCTGATCGCTCGGTTCCGCCGAGTGCTGGAGGTCGTCGCAGCTCAGCGGTAGTTCCGGGCCCAGTCCGCCGCGAGGCCCTGAATGGAGACGACTGCGTCGTCGATCTCCTTTGCACTCACGTCGCCGGCTCGACTGGCAACGAGTTCGGTGAGGCGTTGCCGCAGGTTGTTGGTGAACAGCTCGTCGGCCGCGTTGAGGCGGTCTGCGGGACGTTCGCGGGCCTGCTCGTCGTCCACGTAGAGGGCGAATGCCTGACGCCACAGCACATCGCCTTCCGCCAGTCCGATCTGAGCGACAAGCCGTTCCCAGAGGTTCGGGAAGGGTGCTTCAAATCCCTGCCGAGGATCGCTGATCAGCTCGGCGATCTCCGGCGCCGTGGTAGGGAGCAGAGGCAAGTGCTCGACCGTCGGGTCGTAGTCGGTGATCTCGCACGTGGTGCCTTCGCGCTCGGGGCGCGTGCTGTAGGCGCTCAGCGAGTGGTGCATGTCCTCGCTGAGCTGTCGGGTGGGGATGGGGCCGATCCTGGTCGTGCGGCCGTCGGTGGAGGCCACGGTCACGGCGAGTCGGTTGGGGGTGTTCACGAGACCTCCGGGTGAGCAGGGGCGCGCAGCCGATTGAGGGCCGACTGCCTCCTAGCCCGCCGATGCGGAGAACCGGATCGCGGCGCTCTTGCCCGCGCGGCGGCCCCGCTCGCGGCGCGTGCCGCTGGCGTGGCTGCCGCTGGCACCAGAGCGGCGAAGGCCCTGAATGGCCACGGCGCGGGTTCGGTTGGTCGTGTAGTTGGTCAGGCTCTGCTTCATCTGCGTCACTCCTCGTCCGCTCGACTGTTTCCACTAATTTACCCATTGCTAGATCTACAGTCAAGTTGTTCGCGTCAACAGTTCGATCACCCCGAGAGATGACGCGTAAAACTTGCCGGATCAATCCGTGTTGGGTAAATTACTAAGTGCAGCGTCGGTGTGGCCGACTGCTACGCACCCTGTCCCCCTTGCGATTGGATCTCTTTGACGACTCCGAACCCCCAGGCTCTTGCTCGCACGCTGTTCTTTGCGTTGGTCGACGAGGCCCGTCGGAACGCAGTCGACACCGGGGAGCACGAGCTCCTGTGCCGCGTCGACGCGATGCGCCCCTTCGAGGTCCTGGACGCCTTCGAGCACGAGGGCTTCGTCAACGCCGACCTGCTCAAGGCCGTCGGTGCAGTCCTCCGCCACCTCGCACCCGCCCAGTACGGCGACGCCGAACAGGAGGAACTGCAGCTCTGCGACTACGACTTCCGCGAACTGGTCGCTTTCGCCTCGAAGGCCGAGAACGAGGGCTTCTGGTACGCGTACGCCGAGTACGGGCCCGAGTTCGAGAGCCCCGCCGCCCGCGCCGTCGTTGCAGATCCGCGGGCCCTGGAGGACCTCCTCAAGCAGTACGAGAAGGCCATCGACGGATTCTGGGAGCAGCCCGACGCCGAGACGCAGTACGACGCCCACCTCGGCGAGCGCGACCGGCGGGACAAGATGGCCAAGCGGCGGGCAACGGTCTGACGTGACGTCCGCCCACCCGCCTTTCGCTCGCGTTGGCTCCGCGTCTGCGGGGTCAACGGCGGGCCGCCCACGTGTGGATCCAGACCTGAACGGGCGTCGTCCTAGCGTTCTCGACCTCTGCTGCTGCGCCGGCGGCGCCGGCATGGGCTACCACCTTGCGGGCTTCGACGTGACCGGTGTCGATATCAAGCCCCGGCCCCGCTACCCCTTCCGCTTCATCGAGGGGGACGCGCTGGACGCCATGCGCGAGATGTGTCAGGAGTTCGACCTGGTGCACATCTCGCCGCCGTGCCAGGCCCATACCGCGCTGACCAAGGGCACCAACCGCGGCCGCGAGTACGTCGACTTGATCCCCCAGGTGCGTGCCCTGTGCGAGTGGTACGGCGTGCCGTGGGTGATCGAGAACGTGCCCGGGGCCTCGATCCGCCGGGATCTCACGCTGTGCGGCGAGATGTTCGGGCTGGGTGTCATCCGGCACCGGCACTTCGAGATCAACTGGTGGGGCGGCGAACCCCGGCAGCTGCCCCATCTCAAGCACCGCGGGCCGGTGCGCGGGTGGCGGCACGGGGTCTACCGGGACGGCCCGTACATCGCCGCGTACGGAAAGGGCGGCGGCAAGGGCACCGTCGCCGAGATGCAGGCGGCCATGGACATCCACTGGACCGACGTCCATGAGGAGCTCACCGAGGCCATCCCGCCCGCCTACACCGAGTACATCGGGCGCGAGTTCCAGCGTCCCGGCGGCTGGGGCGCGGCCCTGCGGGGCGAGCCCGACTTCGAGCCCATCCCCACGATCATGCGCCCCTACCTCAAGCACAGCCCCGAGGGCCGCCTCGTCCGCGTCTGAGCAGCCCTCGCCGATTCCGCCCAACCCCAACTGAACGGAGCTGTTTGACCTTGCTCGTCGATCCCGCCACTCCTGACACCTTCCTGGGTGTTGCCGTTCCCGCCGAGGTCAGGGATCTCTGGTTCCGGTGGGAGGGCGCCCAGTGGCGCCGCATGCAGCACCTGGCCACCAACAAGCCCTTCCCGCCCGACCAGCGCTACTCGGTCCGGTTCCCGAAGGAGTTGTGCAGCGCGCATCGCCAGCACTGGCTCGACTACCGGAACATGGACTACGACCCGGTGACCGGCAACAGGTGGCCGGGGAACTCCGGCTCGCCTTTCGCCACCGTCGACCGCAACCTGGCCCGGCTGAGCGAGGAGCGTCGGTGCGAATGGGACGAGAAGGCGTCCGGGCAGATGCAGTTGATCGAGCGGATCTGCCTGTCGGGCGCCTCCCCGCAGTGCGCACCCGATGAGACGTCCGGCCTCTGACGTTGCCCTGTCGGTGCCACCTTCTGCTGACCGCCCTTCCGTCTTGCCCCTCAAGGAGCCCTACTTGTACGTAATCACCCGCGGTCAGGCCGCTGCCGTCGCAGCAGGATTCGCGGCATCCAGCCCGCTCGGCGGCCTGGCCCAGGGCCGTCTCCCGGACTGCTTCGCTCATGTGCGCCAGCAGGTGTATGAGGCGCTGCACGACTGCCGGGCAACCGAGGGCTACCTGGCTATGGAGGACGGGCCGGCTGATCCGTTCATGGAGTCCGGTCAGCTCGAGATGGCCGAGATGAGCCAGTCGCTCGGGAGGCTGAGGACGTGGGTCGAGGCGCAGCGGTGCACCGTCACGGTGTGCGCGTGCCGTGCCGACCGGATGCTGCGGCAACTGCTCAAGGAGGCTGGTATTCCCGCCGAGCTCGGCTTCTCGCGGAAGCTGCAGCGCTACAACTGCGTCATCGCCGGCGACTACGTCGCCGACCCTGGCGAGGGCTCGGTGGCACCGTACGTTCTCATCGAGCACCGCAACCACATCGACCACGCCGTGAGGTACCACCGTGGTTGGCGCGTCCGCCGGTCCACGCCGGGCGGCGTTGAGGTCCTGTATGAATCGCCCGGCTACCCCCAGAGCCCGGTTGGGGCCTACGAGGACGACACCCGGTCCTGCGTCCGTGCGGTCGGCTCCGCCCTTCGCCTTCATGTCCGCGGCGAGTAGGCGCGGAGCGGTTCGCCGGCCTCTGTCCACAGGGCTGCTCCCTCAGGGTCAGGAGCGTCACTGACCGCTGGGGCTTCGGCCGGCGCCGGCGGTCTGTGCCGTGCGCCCCGTCGACCTCCTGGAGTGTGTCTCGTGCTCGCCTTGTTCGATGTTGTTGTCACCATCCTGCTGCCGCTGCTGACCGGTGCCGTGATCACCTACGAGAGATCCGGCGGCAGCCTCCTTCGGCACCCGCCGGAGCAACCCGGCCTGTCGCCTGGCGCGTTCCGCCCTGTGCGGGCCCTCTGTCTGGGGCTGCCGTTGGTCTGGCAGGCCGCGGTCGGTACGTATCTGCTCGTTGAGCGGGTGTTCGGCGTCCTGTTCATCCTGGGGATCGGCATGGCTTTCGGCATGGTCGTACGCGCCATCGTGGGCAAGGTCCAGCAGCACCGTTCGTTCTGAGCCTGGTCGGGCGCGACGGTCCGGGGGCGGGGCCGCAAGCGTGGCTCTACCCCCGGACCTTTGCGTGCTCGTGCTCGACCTACGGACGCGCGTCTCCGTCGCGGAGCGAGGGTGAGCGGCGAGCCGGCGCCCTGCGAGGGGAGGCCGAGAGTCTTCGCTCTACGCTGCCTGCATGACGTCCCAGGCTCTTGCCACCGTGGTGGCCCACCTTGAAGCCCTTCTCCGTGACTTCAAGTCAGGCGCGAAGGTGCCCAGCGAGGCCGAGGTGACCTGCGCTGCGTACGTGCTGAGAAATCCTGGGGTGCCCACCGATGTGCTCCTTGAAGGGATTCGACTCGCGGGCGTTGACGTCGCACCCCCTGGAGGGGTGTTCGCCCCGGCCGTGGTGCACAGTGCGGGCCTGCTGCGCACGAGCGCTGCGATGGATTCTGCCGAGGGCCAGCGGCTGATCGCGCTGCTCCATGACGTCATGTCCGCCGTGCTCACCGCTCCCCGCAAGGTCGCCGGTTCCTCCTGACCGTGTGCTAGGAGTTGGCTGGTCAGAGCAGGGTTTTCCTGGCGTGTGACAGCGAGCGTGACACCGGTGCGTGACACCTTGAGCAGGATTCTCGGTGTGGTTCGGCTTCGAATCCCCGGCAGTACGAATGACGCGCAAAACTTGCCGCATTGGTGATTCTTGAGTAAAATATGTGATCTGCGGGCTCTTCTCCCACCGAGCTCGCGCCACCCTCATATGCCCCTCCGGCCGACCCACCGCGCGCCCTACCCGCACGATCCGCAGGCGGTCGTGCCGGAGAGAACAGGACAACGTGCACCACACCGACGAGCTCGACGACACCGAGCGCACGACCGACGAACTCTTTGAGGCCATGGCCAGCGGGAACGTCATTCAGGTCATCTTCGGCGACGCCTTCGCGTTTCACATCTCGCTGAGCGGCGTGGCCCTCTTCACCCGCCACGACCTCGCCCCTGAGGAGATCACCGAGTTGGTGGCGGGCACCGCACGGGGCGTCCTCGACGTCGATCCGACACCGAGCTGCGACTCCCCGATCGCCGTAGACCCTGGTGAGGCTGCCCTGCTCGACCGCGCCCTGGCCGCTCGTCGCGCCCTCGTCGGGGCCTGACCCCCGCCGAATCTCTGTCCCCTCTGCCCCGGGAGCCACCTTGGCCAACTACGCCGCAGTGCAGCTGTTCATCTACGACGTGAGCGACACCGACCGCCCGGCGGTCCTCAACGCCATCTGGGATGCGGGCCTTTCCTCGGGCCGGACTCTCGGCACACCCACCACCGTCGATCTGGGCGCCCCCTACAGCAATCACGACGCACCGCTGGGGACGTCAACCGACCTCGCCCGCGCCCTGCTTGAGCAGGCTCCGAGTGCCACCTTCGAGCTGTGGCAGGACGCCTTCGACGAGATCGGACACTACGTTGGCCATGTCCCCCGCCTCGGCGTCCTCGACACCGAGTGCGACGGCCAGGGACGCCCGGTGCTCCGGCTCGACCACATGGTCACGACGCTGTCCGGCCTGCCGGACGGCACCACCGTCGCGTCCTGGCTCGCCAGCGCGGACGGACCGGCACACGCCATCTCCGTCCTCACCAGGCTGCGCGCCCTGAACGCGCAGGCCACCCAGCATCTCCAGATCGCACCGCGGACTGCGGCGGCCACCGGGGCTGCGCTCTGAGTTACGACACGTACGTCACCGGCCAGGTCACGATCGAACCACCGCTGGTCTGGGCCGAGTTCAACGGCAGCCGGTTCGCCGAGTGGCGCCCGCAGCGAAACCGGGCGGTGCTGCTGGATGTGCCGCGTAAGCGGGACTCGAAGGTGCCTGAAGTGGATCAGCAGCAGACTGTCCGGCGAGTCCTGCCGGACGGTGACGACCAGGAGAGCCTCGAACGGCTCGACGACGACCTGCAGGAGCTGATCGACGCGTTCCCCGGGCACACGTTCCGCGGGCGCTTCCAGTGCATCGGCGACAACCACTGGAGCGACATGTGGGGTGTCGCGGTGATCGACGGTCGCGCTGTGCGGGTGAAGCCGACGGTCGTCTGGCCGGACGACGCCCCGTAGCCCGCCCAGGCCCCCCGCGCGCCCGAAGTCCTCGGCGGCCGGCGCCGTACGCGGGCCCGGACCAGGAGCCCGTCCGTCAGAACAGGACGTTGTCGTCGGTCGGCGGGACGGCCCGCTCCGTAGTGGGCGGCCGGTAGTGGATTTCCGTCCAGTCGCTGCGCCGGTAGACGCGCATCTCGTCGCACTGCGGGCACCGCACGGCCCAATGGGTGTTGCACCAGTAGGAGTTGGGCTGGGCGCGTACCCACTGCGACCGCGCGCCCGGGCCTGATCTGGCCTTGCGTGTCCAGGTCGGCTCCGGTGTGTACCAGGTCATCCCGAAGGCCGTCGCGAGCGGGCCGGGGAAGGCGCAGGTGGAGCAGCCGGGGTCGTGGTGGGTGAGCAGAAGGGCGGGCTCCCAGCGCTCCCACCGGATCTCGCCGAGTTCGGGGTCGGACGTCGGCAGCGCCGGCACTATCCGCGGTGCGGCTGCGTCGGTGCTCACCGTCGTCTCCATGAGTTCAGTCTGCCCGCCGGGACTGACAGCGCGGGGCGCGGGCTAGATGCCCTTGAAGGAGACGCTGTTGACGTCGAACTCGAAGTCGTCGGCACGGAACCCCCCGAAGGAGCTGCCGCCGTTCATGTAGTGGGCGATCCCCTGACCGATGACCTTCTTGATCTCCGCCTCGTCCATGGTGCGCGCCAGTTCGGCGGCCTGCTTCCCCGACAGGGCGATGCCGATGTCCCGGTTGCGGGTCGCGTTGGAGCCGCGGATCTCGAAGGTGCCGACCCGGGGGACGGTGGCGCCCATCCCGGAGGATCCGACATCACTGCCGCGCCGTTCCAGTTCGCGGGCGCGGCGCTCGCGGCCCCGTTCGGTGGTCTGGACTTCGGTTGCTTCCTTCTTCAGCTGGTCGGCGTGCTTCTTGGGCGTACGGCTGCCGTCGATCCACCGGGAGACGGTGCGCGGGGAAACGTTGTACGCGGCCGCCATCGCCGCCGTGCTTCCGTCGTACTTGCGGTCACGGACGTGCGCGGCCTGGGTGGTAGATCGTGCGGGCGCCTTGCGGGAGGGGAAGATGAACTCCTTGACCTTGCCGTTGACGCCGGGGCCCTCGCCCTCTTGCTGCCCGGTCATGCGCCGTCCTCCTGGTCCTCATCGTGCTCAGCGTCGTCGATGTCCTCGTCGGCGAGCGGCAGTCCGTCCGTGCTGAAGTGGTGGGTGAGCCGTCCGGGATGCTCACGGTCTTCTTCGTTCTCCCGCTCCATCAGTTCACGCACCGCGGGCATCGGGATGCTGGCCTCGTGCTTGAACTGGCCCGGGCCGATGCCCAGCCGGATCACACCCAGGACCGGCTTGCCCTGCTCCGGCGGGGTGAGGAGCTCGAGGGCCGAGGGCTCCTCGGTGGCGTACATGAGGGAGTCGACGTTGACAGCGAAGGGGGCCCGGCCGGTCTTGTTGAGGGTCTTGCGCATGCGGCGGTGGTTGGCGATCCGGGCCGCGGCGATGATGTGGTGGCGCAGCTCGGGGCGGTAGGACCAGTCCTCGACGACCTTCTTCATCCAGGTCTCGTCGTCCATGTACTTCGCGGAGGCGGCCCACTTGCCGATGCCGCCCTTGTAGATCGCCTTGTAGAGGGTGGCGAGGATCAGGGCGTCGCCGGCCTCGGTGTCGGCCGGGTCGATCTGCTTGTGCGCGGCGTACGCGGCGAGGAACTCCTCGGGGTCCTGGCCGTCGCGCAGTCCGAGAGCGGCGTAGGCGCGCTTGTAGGCCTCGCGCAGCCGGTTCGTCCACTCCTTGAGGATCGGCAGGGTGAGGGTGGAGAGGTAGGCGTCGGTGATGGTGGTCGGGTCGAAGCCGTACTCGGCCGCCATGTAGGTGACGGTCGGGGTGGCGTACCAGCCGGGGCCGGTCGGGCGCCTGCCGTGGAAGGTGGCCGGGTGCGGTAGCAGCTCCTCGACCTCCAGGGCGGTGAAGTCGCACCACCACAGGCCCGCCGGCGGGGACTTGGGGTCCCAGGCGGGATTGCTCACGTACTCCAGGGGGCCGACGGGCAGGCGTAGGGACGTGGTGACCGAGAGGTAGGAGGCGCACACGTCGACGGCCACCGCGTACGGCATGGCGGACTCGTTCTCGGTGAGGGGCCTGGCCCACCACTTGAAGTCCTCCTCCTCGCACACGGCCTCGCCCTTTGCGAGGGCCTGAACGGTGAGAGGGTGGCGGGCGCCGGCCGCCCAGGGGATGGTCGTGTCCTGATCGGGCAGGGCGCCCTCTCGCAGCCGGTACCGGCGCTCGCCCTGGTCGTTCTCGTACGGCTCAAACCGCGGGCGGACGGCGTCCAGGAGCAGCTTGCTGGTGGTGGCCGGGGTGATGCCGGGGGCGATTCCGAGGTCGGCGACGTACGCACGGACGCGGCGGGCGAGCGTGGCCGCGTCGAGTTCGCCGTCGGGGGTGGTGGCGAGCTGGACGATCATCTCGCTGGTCTTCTGCTGGCGTTCGTTGCCCTGGCCGAGCCAGGGAGCGACCACCACGCGAATCGAAGTCTTGAGGCCGCCCGGGGCGCCCGGGCGGCGGTAGGCCTGGAAGGTCGGGCCGATCTCCTCGGAGATTTCCATGCCGGCGGTGTTCGCGGCGGTGGCCAGCTTCTTCTGGAGGGCGGCGAGGGCCTTGTCGGTGGTCGGGAACGAGGCGGGCAGGCCCAGGGTCTTGAGCGTGGCAGCCGAGAGGCACACCATGCCGTCGCCGGGACGACCGGCGTCGTGGATCCGGTCGATGCGCAGCGGCAGGCCGGTGCCGAGCCAGTGGAACCAGTCGGCCAGCTTCGTGCCCGCGGGCGCCGGCACCTGGTCGACGTCGAGCATCCAGCCGTCGGTGCTGCTGTCGAGGGCGACGGCGGGCCAGCGGATGGGGCGCTTCACCACGGGCGCGGTGGTCCTGGTCGAGCGAGGCGCAGCGCTGCGGCCTCCTCGACGCGCGGGAGTTCCCTGGGCGCGGCCCTGGTACGCGGGGGCCGGCCGCGGGCTGGCCAGGTGGCGTGCCGGCTGTTCCTGAACGGGAGAACGGCTCGTACTCGTGTCCGCAGGAGCGACGGCCTGAGGCACGGGGGCCTGCTGTTCCGCGCGCAGACGCTGCAACTGTTCGATCTTCGCGGCCCGGGACTGCGGGGTGCACGCCTTGGGGCAGCGCTTCCACTCGCTCTGCATCCGGGTGCCGCGTTGGACCCACTCGACGATCCACCCCGGCTTGTCGGAGCCGATGCAGCCGTCACAGCCGGCCAGGCGTACGCCAGCCATCATGCTTCCTGCCCTTGCGGTCGTGGTTCGAAGTCTGGGGAAGGCGCTCCGTGCCCCTGAGTGCTTGGGAGCTTAGTAAGGCGGGAGTTGTGCGTCACAGCCGGACAGGGCGGCCAGGGCCGCCCCGTCCCGCACTGTGCACGGCGGGCGAGGGCTGCTAGCCCTTCGCCGCCTCCTTGAGCTTCGAGCCCGCGGACACCTTCACGCTGTACCCGGCGGGCACGGTGAGCGGGGCACCGGTCTGGGGATTGCGGCCGGTGCGAGCGGCACGGTGAGTGCGCTCGAAGCTGAGGAACCCGGGGATGGTGATCTTCTCGTCGCCCTTCGCGACGATCTCGCCGACGGTCTCGGCGAGCGCGGCCAGTACGGCGTCGGCGTCCTTGCGGGTCACCTGGGCGCGGTCGGACAGCGCGGTCACCAAATCGCTGCGGTTCATATGTGCACTCCGTGTGGTTTGTTCCTGATTGAAGACTCGCAGTCATGCTGCCAGGCCCCACTGACAATCCAGGGCCCGGCGACTCCACCACACGGTATCACGCGTAAAACTTGACCGCAGGTGAAACTTGAAGTTACTTTTTACGCGTCACTCGATCTTCTGGCCGGCGCCCCCTTCCGCCTCACCCCGCCCAGCCCTGGCCTCCCCGAAAGGACTCCTCCGATGAGCTCCGCCGCCATATCGGCCGTGCCGCACTTCCGCTTCTCGTTCTCCCGGCCTGCCCACCGCACCGAACAAGCCGGCCAGCCCCCGCGCCACGTTGACGCCTGGAAGGCCATCGCCTCTGCCGTCGACGGCGCGGCCGCCGCTCTCCTGCCCATGAGCGTTCTCGGTGCGCCCGGCCCCGGCGTCGGCCTCCGCGCTCGCAACTCGCTGATCCGCGGCCACCTGCTGCTCCGGCGAGTTCAGGAGCGCAACGCGAATTACGTCGGCCAGGCGCGCACCCCCTGGGGCAGGCTCCTGCGGCGCCGTAAGACCGCGGACCTCCGCCCGTACCTGACGGCGTTCATCGAGGCCATCGCCTACGCCCACATGGTCGCGGACGGACAGCCCGCGTCTGCCGACCTGCCGGTCCTCCTCCAAGCCAGTGGCCGCCTTCCTCTGATCCAGCGGTTCCGCCAAGACCGGCTGGTCGTCCACGGCATCCGCTGACCTCCCCCGCCCCTCCCGGTCGACAGTCGAAAGGCAGACATGCACACACCCGAACCCCACGCCGTGCCTGCGGCCTCCGCCGCGGCCTTCCGCGCGGCGATGGACGGAGTCGGCCACGCGCGCGAGACGGCCCGCACGGTCGCCCTCGCCGTGCTGGCGGATGCCTGCGACGGAGACGTACGCCAGTACCTCCGGTCGCCCGGCGCCCTCAACAGCCGCGTCACTTCCCGCTTCGGGACGGTTCGGATCGTCCCGGAATCTGACGGCGATCGCGCGCAGTCGGACATCACGGTCAGCCCTGCGGCGTACGAGCGCATCAGTGAGCACCTGCTCGAGGAGTGCTTCCACGACGAGGAGTGCACGTGCCTCGAGGATCCGTGGCCTGCAGTGCAGGACCTGCCGCGCGACACGGAGATCAAGCTCCTCGACATTGGCGGCACCGTCCGCGGTACGGCGACTCGCTCCCCATTCGGTCGCGGCGACGTGGCCCTCGTCCTCAACAACCAGAGCGTGATCGAGACCGCCGAGATCCTGCGGATCGCCGCGCAGACTCCCGATCTCGCATAGCCGCCCACTCCGCGGCCGACCGCCTGCCGCGCCGCCCCTCTCACGCCCGCCCAGTTCCCAGTTGTCCATCAAGGAGGACCGTCATCCCCAACACAGAAGTCGAAGCAGCACTACACGCCCAGTTCGACCGCCTCGGCCAGGCCCTGGCCGTCGTCTTCAACGATCTCCAGGTCGAGGGCGGCCGGTGGATCCATGAGGTGGAACGAGGGTGGACGCGCTTCGGCCACGTCCGGCTGCTCCACCCCTCAGGCATCGGCATCGCCGTCTACCAGATCAACACCCACGAGCGGCTGACCGTAGGCGGGATCTTCCCCGGCGTGGGGTCCGCCCTGAGCTCGGACACCATCACCCTGGGCACTCACCGTCCGCCCGAGCGACTGGCCAGGGACATCATCCGCCGCGTCCTTCCCGGATACCTGGCGAAGATCGGCGAAGCCCTTGAGGAGGCCGCCGAGGCGGAGCGCCACCGCCAGGCCCGCGTTGTCATGAACGAGCGCCTCACGCAGGTCCTGCCCAACATCTCCCGCGGGCACATTTCGCCGCACGAGGCGACCGACCGCAAGAGGTCCTACTGGCCAGGCGGGGTGCGGAGTCTCGATCCGCGTCCCGCTATCGCCCAGGGGGAGGTCAAGCTGAGCACCGATGCCCAGTCGATGGACATCAAGATGTCCGAAGTGCCGACCGCGCTGGCCTTGCGCATCCTGGCCCTGCTCGATCCGCGGGACGCTCTGGAAGGGAGGGTCATGCCGCACGCCGTGAGCCCTGCCCCGCGCGAACTCGCGCCGGCCCCCCGCACGATCGTCGGCCAGGTCGTCGCCCGCTCGCCCGGCAGGAACAGGCATCAGGCGACGCTGCCCGAGGCCGGGAACCACACCAACCTTGAGAACGCTCCCCTACCGCAGCGGGCATCCACACCTCACCCGCAATGACGCGTATAACTTGCCCGCCTGCTCATTGATCGGTACTCTATAGGCGTCACCCGGCGAGCATGCGGCGCCTGGCCAAGCCGGGGTGACCTCGCAGAACTGACCTCAGCCGCACGGCGTTTGGCCGCAGCAGAGTTCCTGGACAGCTACGCCGCCCAGCTCGACTCCCATCGCGCCGCGCTCGCCCTCGCGCGCCGTGCCGTGGCCGACATCGAGCAGCGGCTCGGCAAGGTGCACGGTCAGCTCGCCGCGTAGCCGTTCGGGCGCTGCCCGTTCTCTGCTTCTCCGTCTACCTGCCTGGAAGTGATCCTGATCCCCCGATTCCCCACCGTCCGCGCCGATTTGGACCTGCCCGGTGTCGGCCAGCTGGCGATGCGGGTGACCCGCCTCGATCACGGACATGTCCGGTACACCGTCCGCGGCCCCCATCTGAGGGGGACCTTCGTGGTGATCCCCGAGGCGCTGGCCGATGGGACGCTGCTGCCCAGCACGGTGCGTGTCCAGTTCGGCGACCACGGCGAGCCGATCGACGGCGATGGGTCGTTCTACTCGTATCCGCGCCCCGACGAGCCGGTCGTCTTCAATGTCCGGATTCATGGCTGGGCAAAGCGCATCAACCCCGACGAGCCGCCCGCAGGCTGGTTCCTTGACCGCTATGCGACCTGCCTGCGCGACAACGGGGTCCAGCGCGAGCTGAGCACTGGGGTGCGGCGGCGTACGGAGAGCGTGCTCCGGGCGCTCGTGCGGCACTGGGCCGTGCGACCGGACCGTACCGAGCTGATCACTGCGGCGGCTCGGCGCGAGGGCGACTACCTGGCTAAGCACGAGGCGGGCAAGGCGGAGGTCCTGGAGGCCGAGATCCGCGAGCTGGCCGCACAGCGGCAGCTGGCGCGGACGCGCCTGAACCAGGTGCTCGGCGTCATCCGACGGCGCGCGCTGACCGTCCGGCCGGCCGACCCGCTGGGCGTGAAGGTGCCGATCGTCACCGGAAAGGGCGAGTCCCTGGGCGCCGTCACGGTCCGGGAAGTCGCGGTGAACGACCAGGTCGCCGGGACGGTGGTGTACGAGGTGACGGGTCACAGGCTGAACGGCCGCTTCACGGTCGGCCGCGAGCACTTCCGGCCGCTCCCGGTCCCGGTCGGCCTGCGCGTCACCTTCGGCCACGTCCAGTCCGCCAACGACCACTTCACGCACGAGCGGGAGCATGCGCCGTGGGTGAACGGCGTGTGCATCAACAGCTTCTGGGACCTGGACGTCGCGGAGGGAATCACGCCCACCACGCCGGAGGACCTGCCGGCGCGGGCCAGCACCGGGGTCCGAGCCGGGATGCGCCCGGCGTGGCCCACCCGGCAGCGCACCTCTGCGGTCCTGCGTGTGCTCGCCCTGCGCTACCTCGCGCGTGGTGACGTCGAGGCGCTCCAACTGGCCGCGGCGAAGGCCCAGGCCCCCTACCAGCGCGGCATGTACCGCCGGGAGCTGCGCGAACTCCGCGCCCGTCAACGCCACCTCGAGTCGCTCGCGGCTGGCCACCGCTGTCGCGAGCAGGCCTACCGGGCCCTGCTGGTCTGAACCCGATCCCCACCCGCACCACCGGGCGCATGCCCCGACCCGCGTACGTTCCAACCCACTTGGAGATTTCATGCCCGTGCCACCGCGTACCCCCACGAGTACCGAGACCGCCCACCTGAAGAAGGCCTGCCGCGACCCCAAGGGGCTCCTGCCCGATGGAGTGTCCACGCGCCTGCTGAAGGCGATGCTCGACGCGGGCTACATCTACCGCGCGGACGCCGACGGATACCGGATCGCGGACGCCAACGCGCTCGACTACGACGGCGTGACGACATGGCGTATCACGCTGCCAGGGCGCCGCGCGGTCCTGACCCGCGCCCAGTGGCGTGCTCTGAGCGAGCAGGTGGGGGCGGACGGAGCCTTCACTCCCAAGGTCAACTACGTGACGCGGATGACGCTGCAGGCCCTGCGCCTCGCCGAGTTCCGTGACGGTGAGGGCCGTCTTCGGCCGACCGACGGCTCGACGGGTCTTCGCGGCCCGCAGTTCGGCGCCTTTCCTACGGCTGTGGGCCGGGACCTCGCCGAGCTCGCCCGGGGCGAGGCGGATGGGTGAACGAAGCCAGTGAGGGTCACCGACGGAATGCGACTACCTGCGATCTCGGAGCTCCCACCCCGTGATAGGTGCCGCGAGATTGCATTGCGAATCCCATCCTGATCGCCCGAGATCGAGCGGGAAAGTTGCGCTGGAGCAACCGGGCCGCGGTTCAGATCGTCCCAGCGGGCATGACGACACGCGGCACGCCGTTTCCGCGGCCCATGCCAGACTGGCCGTACTGCACACATGGGGCGGACCCCGGAAGCGACCCGGTCGGCTGCCGGGGCCGCACGGTAGAGCCGTACGCTGCATGCCTGGCTCACCTAGCAGACGATGAACGGACCGCCTACCTCCGTACACTGGATCTAGGCAGCGACCTTGACCACCGCGGCACCCCCGTCTCAGGTGAGCTGCTGGAGCAGCTCTTACATCAACTGCATGATCCCGCCACCGGTCGGCACCAAGTCGGCCACGCCCAGTTCGACGGGGCGCAGTTCTCCGGAGTCGCCTGGTTTTACAGGGCGCACTTCTCCGGCAACGCCGTGTTCGACGGGGCGCACTTCTCAGGCGACGCCATGTTCGACCGGGCGCAGTTCTCCAGCCTCGCCCGGTTCGACCGGGCGCAGTTTCCCAGCGTCGCCCGGTTTTACGGAGCGCAGTTCTCCGCCGACGCCCTGTTCGACGGGGCGCAGTTCTCCAGCGACGCCCAGTTCCACGAGGTGCAGTTCTCCCGCGTCGCCCGGTTTTATGGGGCGCAGTTCTCCGGCGACGCCGTGTTCGACGGGGCGCAGTTCTCCAGCGACGCCCGGTTCGACGGGGCGCAGTTCGATATAGCTTCCCAGCTAGGCCCACTGCTCTGCCGGGGAACCCTCGGCCTGTCCGCGGCGCGGTTCGGCAGCCCTCTGACGCTCGAGGCGGCCACGGCGCGCGTCGACTGCCAGCGCACACGTTTTGACTCCACTGCGGCACTGCGACTGCGCTACGCCACGGTGGACCTCAGCGACGCGGTCCTGGAGCATCCGCTGACCATCACGGTCAAGACAGCGCCCTTTACGAGCATCAACACCGGAGAAGCCTTGCCGGAAGGCGAACTGGTTGGCTCCGATCCGGCCGTGCGCATGGCGTCTCTGAGAGGTGCGGACACGGCGCACCTGGCGCTGCACAACGTGGACCTGTCCGGCTGTCTACTGTCCGGTACGGTGCACCTGGACCAGCTCCGCCTGGAGGGCGACTGCCCCTTTGCCCTCGCCCCGTCGGGCCGACGATGGACCGCGCGACGGACACTGGCCGAGGAGCAGCACTGGCGCGCCGCTCAAGGCGAAGCCGGATGGACCGCGGCCCCGGCCGGAGCCGATGCGGTGGGGCCGGCGACGCTGGCGCCGGTGTACCGGCAGCTGCGGAAATCCTTCGAGGACAGCAAGAACGAGCCGGACGCCGCGGACTTCTACTACGGCGAGATGGAGATGCGCCGCCACGACCGCACCCGGCCCCGCGCCGAGCGCGCGCTGCTGGCTGCGTATTGGGCGGTGTCTGGGTACGGGCTGCGGGCGGCCCGCGCGATGGGCTGGCTGCTCGGCGCGATGGCCGCCACCGTGCTGGTGATGATGTTGTGGGGCCTGCCCCTGGGTGCACCGCAATCCGCGACCACCGGGCAGCTGACCGGCCAGGACATCACCCTGACCACCGACGTACCCGATCCGGTCAACCCCAGCGGTCCGCTCCGCTCCCGGATCACCACCGATCGGTGGGAGAAGGCGATGCGGATCGTGGTGAACTCGGTCGTCTTCCGCTCCTCCGGCCAGGACCTCACCACCGCCGGCACCTACACCGAGATGGCCTCCCGGCTAACCGAACCCGTGCTCCTCGGCCTGGCCGTCCTTGCCGTCCGCGGCCGCATCAAACGATGAACACCGGCCCCGCCATTCCGCCACCCGAGCCACAGAATCTCGTCGATGGACCGGTGAGACCGTGCGGTGAGTTGAGCGCCGCCCAGGCCCGAGCAGGGTGCGGCTGATCCGAGTGTCGGGGCCCTGAAATGGCTGTGCCCCGGGCCGCGTACCCGCTGGGGGCAGAGGCAGACACCGGGGCTTACCAAGCTGTGCCCCGGACAGTGGTGCCGGGGGGTGGCAGTGACTGCTACCCGGGGCTTACATGATCAGTCTACGGTCAACTCGGCTGTATCGCACGCGAACTACCCGCTCTGGGATCATATCCCGTCGGGTTGCAGGGCGGGTCAGCGGGCCGGCGGCAGGCGCTCGTCGGCCCATTGGCGTGCCCGTGCGATTCGCGCACGGTTCCAGCCGGGCTCCTTGGGCAGCGCGCGCAGGAACCCGCGCAGTTCGCTGGCCGGGATAATCGTCACTCCGGAGCTGATGAGGCCGCCCGGCGGTACCTCGGCGTAGTGCACGGCGATGATCGCCTGCACGTGGGTGCCGAGAACCTCGGCTGCGCGGCCTGCTTCCCACAGCACGGTGTCGAGGGTCTTCTGCTGTGGGTGACGGCCGTACCAGAGCTGCCCGTGGCGCAGTTGGACCCTCGCCCGTTTCGCCTTCCAGGTCTTCGTGTCCACGTAGACGGGGCCGCAGCGTCCGAGGACGAGGTGATCCAGGTTCGCCCTGGAGCGCGGTATCTGCCGATCGTGCAGGACTGCCCAGGCCCCGAATCCGAACCACACCAGTGGTGCGAGGATCCAGCGGGTGCGCCGCTCTCCGGCGGCTCCGGTTGCCCAGGTGCTGCCCTTGCTGCGGTAGATGCGGCGCAGGGCCAGCGCGGTGACCACCACGGTGACGGCCAGGCCGGCGTGCGGGCTGGTGAGGGTGGCGGTGAGGTAGCCGAGCCCGAGGGCGAGAGGCAGGACGAGCAACGGCAGGGCCCAGCTGGCGGTGCGGTGCTGCTTGCGGCGTTCGGCGGCGCGGATGGTGTCGGCCATGGCCTGGGCGCTCGCGCCGGCGCCGGTACGGCGCCTGGGTCGCGTGGAGGGCGTGGAGGGCATCCCGATCTCCTTGGGAATCGTGCACGTACGGAGATCGCGATGGTGTGGGTCCCGGGTTGTGGACAGAGTCCGGCGTCGGCGGCTGCGGGAGGTCTGGGCGCCGCGGTGACGGAGCCGGGTCGTTCCAGCTCCGTCACCGCGGCGGTCCCGGTCAGGCGATGTGCTTCAACTCCCACAGTCGCAGGAGTGAGTTGGGGCTGTAGGCCCATTCGGTGCCGCCGATGAGCGACTGGGCGACGATGTACTGGTTGCCCTGCCAGAGCGGTATGAGCGGGACGTCGCGGGCCATGGTGTGCTGGACGCCTTCGAGGGCCGAGGCGGCGTCGGTGCGGTTGGCGGAGAGGCGGGAGCGGGCGAGCGTGTCCAGGACGCTCTTCGGCCCGTAGGGGACGTACATCGGGTTGTCCTTGCCGACGAAGGGGCCGATGAAGTTGTCGGCGTCGGGGAAGTCGGGGTACCAGCCGAGCCCGAAGGCCTCGTAGGCGCCGTGTGACGCCTTCTCCTGGTAGTCCTGCCAGTTGTCGACTGCCTTCACGTCGACGTCGAAGAGCCCGCCGGCCTCGAGTTGCTTCTTGAGCACGGCGAACTCGGTGCGCGTGGTGGGTCCGTAGTGGCCGGAGGTGTACGTCAGGGTAAGCGGGACCGGCGTGGTGACGTCTGCTGCGGCGAGCTCGGTGCGCGCCTTGTCGATGTCGACCTCGCTGTACTGGTCGAAGAAGGCGGTGGTGTGGCCGTCGATTCCTGCCGGGACAGTCGAGTAGAGGGGCTCGACGGTGCCGGCGTAGACGGTGCCGGCGAGTTCCCCGCGGTCGATGAGGTGCGCCATCGCGCGCCGCACGCCCGCCTTCTCCAGGTTCGGGGCCCGCGTGTTGAGGATGAGTGCGCGGACCTCCTGGCCTCGCATCTCGAGGACCTTGATGCCGGACTTGGTGTCGTCCCTGGCCTGCAGGTCGCTGATCTGGTCCTGGGTCAGCCCGCGGTGGACGACGTCGATCGTGCCCGCCTTGAGGGCGGCGAGCATCTGGTCGTTGTTCTTGAAGTACCGCACGCGCACTTCGTCGTTCTGCAGGGACTCGGGTCCGCGGTAGTCGGGGTTGGCCGTCAGGACGGCTTCACTGCCCGCGCGGTACTCCGACAGCACGTACGGGCCGGACCCGGTGATCTTTCGGGTGGGCCGCGCCTTCTTGGCGGGGTAGTCGCGGTGGTCCACGATCGCGGCCGCCGGGGTTGCCAGGGCGAACGGGAAGGTCGCATCGCCGCGCTTGAGGTGGAAGGTGACGTCGCTGCCCTTGGTGGTGATGTCCTTGATGCTGGCCAGCAGGGAGGACGGGCCGAGCGGATGCTCCATGGTGCGCACCCGGTCGATGGAGTACTTGACGTCCTTCGCGGTGACGTCCTGGCCACTGCTGAACGTGAGGCCGGTCCGCAGCGTGCAGCGGTAGGTCACGTTGCCGAGGCCGACCCAGGTGCAGGATTCGGCCGCATCGGCGGTGGGTTCCTGGCTGCCGCGCTTGTAGGTGAGCAGGCTCTGGGTGGCTGCGCTGAGCAGTGTCCAGGTGCCCGTGTCGTAGCTGGCCGTGGGGTCCAGCGAGTCGAGGGTGTCGGTGGTGCCCACGACGATGATGCGCGGCTTGTCGGCGTCACCGGCCAGCGTCCCGCAGCCGGCGGTCATCGTCATCAGGCCGGCGAGCGTGAAGACGCTCGCTCGGGTGGACCAGTTCACAGCTTCTTCTCCTTTGCAGCGCGTTCGAGTGCAGCACTCGGCGGACTGATCTCCACGCGCCACGGCCCCCGCCATGTAGAGCGAGGTGTGGGCCTCGCTCCGCATCCAATCTGAATCGCTGCAGCAAATGACTTTGGCATATCCCACAAGTGGGCGCCAGGGCTGTCCGCGGAGCTGCAACCTCCTGGGGGCCGCCCGTGCTTGGTGATATCGGGCAGAGTGGATCTTCCTGTCACGGTATGCCTCTCTGGTGCGGGAAAGGTGGTCGCCCCTCGCCGGCGGGCGGGTCTGCCCTGCGGCGAAGTGCGCGCGGATCTCGGCTCGTCCGCCGCGCCGCGATTGCGGGGCGCGGTCAGCTGGCTTCGGGGCCTTCCTGCTGGACAGGGCCCGGTCCGGCGCAGTGTTCCGGGGTCACGGGGTGCAGGTGCGGCGCGGCGTCGCCCGGGTCCTCGGCGTAGGTGGCGCGGGGCAGTTCCAGGGTCTCGCTGTAGCGCAGGACGACCTCGTCGAAGGTGATGCCGGCCTTGTCTGCGGCGGCGGTGGCCTTCTGCTGCCGGTGGAAGGCGAGCGTGTCGCCGTCCTTGATGTAGGTGCCGAAGGCGCTGACCGCTGCGGTCAGCAGCTTCTCGCGGTGGGGGTCCATGTGCCGTTCCTCTCTGTGTGGTTCGTGGTGCGGCCGGGCCTGTGGGTGGTGACGGGCGCGCTGGTGCTCAGTGCGCCGTATCGGGGAGCTCGGGCGTCGGCCGGAGTTCGGAGCGCCCCAGCCGGATCCCTTCGCGCCGGTTGCGGCCGAGACGGAAGGCGTGCGGTGTGCGCCTTGGTGGCGAAGTCGGCGTGCGCCGATCGCGACCAGGGCCTCGCGCAGCCAGGCGGATGGGTCGTTGCCGGCTCGAGGCGCCGGCGCGCCGAGGCGGATGAGCTTGTCCTCGACGTAGCGGTGGCCCTGCTCCTGGCTGCGGACCTTCTGGGCCGCGCGGTCGGAAGCACGCAGGTTCGCGGAATCCAGGACGGGATCACCAGCGAACCCGCTCGCAGATCGCCTCCAGCACGTCACTTCGGCGGCGGGTTCCACTTGCACCAGCTCCGTCCCGTGGGACTCCAGAAGCTGTCAACTGCCGGCAGTAGAAGGGACATACTGGTCCAGTGCCGGGTGGAACGAAGCGCGCCAAGTCGCCGTGTGAGTACGTGATTTCGGGAGAGTGGCCCAATGCGGTACTGGAGGACTTCCTTCCTGCTCGCGTGATGCAGCATGCCTGCCGAAAGCTGGACGAGGTCATGATCGGAATGGAACTCAGCGCCAAAGCCTTGGCTGAGCTCAGCGGCGTGAATCGGCAGTGCATCACGAATGTGAGACGTGGATGGGCGTGGCCGGACGTACTTACCGTGATCAACCTGGAGCAGGCGCTCGGGACCATGCTCTGGCCGGTCGATGACCCCGAGTACCGCGCCGAACTCGTCGCCCGCAGGACCGCGTCGAGGGAATTGCGAAGTGCAACCGGCTGAGCAGGTACAGGCTGTAGACCAACAAGTTGGTGGCTCAGCACCAGGGCGAGGCTGTCGGGATCTCTGCGAGGTCCCGAAAGGCAGCGGCTCCTGCCGTACGATGCTCACCGGTCGGCCCCGTCGCCATCGCACGAAGGCAGGCGGCAGTGGTTCATCCGCTGGTGATAGTCGGCGGCCAGTTCGCCGATCACGCCCCGGACCGCCTCGGGCACCGTCTCATCGAGTTCGGTCTGCCCCTCAAGCCATTCGTGATCGGCGTCGCCCGCCCCGGGGTCGATCACGTGCACGCTGACGCTCGGACCGGTGGTCTTGACGCCGTTGATGTAGACGGTGACGTCGGTGGCGTTGTCGGGGTCGCGGTCGACCACGATGTCGATCCGGTCGGCGGGTTGGGCGGGGCGCAGTTCGTAGCGGAGCTTGCCGTGCACGCGGATCTCGTACGTGCCGGTGCGCGGGTCGAGTTCGCGCAGGAGGGGCCAGTGCCGGGGTGTGCCGTGGTCGAACTGGTGCCAGGCTTCCAGCGTCGGAACCGGCGTTCCGGTCAGGTCGTAAGCGCCGTTGTGGCGGGTGGCGAGGGTCAGTTCCTGGCGCAGGCGGGCGATGACCCGGGTGTGGTTGCGGGCGATGGTGCGCACGGACGGACCTTCCTCACGGGAATCGGGCATGGGCGCATGCGAGTAACTGGGCGGTCGGGCCCGGCCCCTCGATGAGGTCGAGGGACCGGGGCCCCGGCGCTGCTGTGCGCGGCGCCGGGCGAGACGGCCGCTTGCTTGCTGCTACTGGGGGAGGTTGAGGACGACGATGGTCGGCCGGTCCGACCTCTTCGCAGCGCTCACGACGGCCGTGAGTGCATCGGCCAGCGACGTCGGGTCGTCGGCGAGCTCGGAGGACGACAGCGGCGAGCGAGCAGGGGCCGCGGATGCCGCAGTCTGGGGCTGCGCCTCGCAGATCGTGCGGAGCAGCAGCTTGGTGAGGGCCTGCTCCTGCTGCGAGACCTTCGCGCCCAGGGCGCGGCCGGGGATGGCCTCGTGGGCGATGGCGGTGAACTGCAGCGCAGTGAGGCGGTTGATGCCCTCGCGGGTGGGATAGCCGTCGAACTTGCGCCAGAAGGCGTCGAACCCGATGGCGATCGCCGTGTTGAGTGACTCGGTGAACGTGGCAGTTCGCTCGCGGCTCGCGCGGCCGGTGGGCTGGGAGATGTAGAGAGCGTCCAGGATCTTCCTGATCAGGTCCTCGGTCTCGGTGCCTGCAGCGGTCGCGCCCGGGACCCGCTCGCCGATGCGCTGGGCAGCCGCGACCATGTCGGCGCGGGTGAGGTTGTCGAGCCCGTGGTCGGTGAGAACGCCGTTGAACTCGTACAGCCGGACCGCGGCCGCGATGAGGAGTGACTTGCGTACGCGGTTGTGAAACTCGGCCGGGTTGTAGGGGACCTTGTCGAGGTGCTGGGCAAGCGGAAGCGACGGCAGGGCCATGGAACTCCAGGTGGTTTGAGCGGAAGGAAGGAAAGCCTTCCCCCTTGACGCGTATATCTTACCTTGAGAACATGCTTCAAGACAAGTTTTACGCGTCGCTAATTCGATGCGGGCAACGCCCCGATGCTCGCGGGACGCCACAACTGACCGCTAGCTACACCAGGCCGCTGTGAGCACTCACTGCGGTGCTCCGGCCCGACCGACCCATGAGGAAGACATGCCGCACACCACGTACTACGCGCCGCGACCGAGACTCCGATGGCTGACCGCGCCGTTCGTTCTGGCCGACCGCGCCTTCCGCCCCTCCCGTCCGGGGCGGATCAGCGATGGGGCGATCGAGGCGGCGCAGATTGCCAGGACAGCCATTGGCCTCGCCGCTACCGCGTGGATGGTCTACGCCTACCCGATGCAGCAGTCGGTGTCCGCGGTCGCCAAAGACAAATTCCTGGAGATCCTCCTCAGCGCTGGCGTACTGGTGGTGGCCGGCCCCGCGCTTCTGGTGCTCTTCGCGACCGCGGCCAGAGCGCCGGCCCGGTCGCTGTACCTCCGCCGGCTCAAAGGGCCCATGACCGGGTTCGGCGCTCTGTTCATCTCGGTGGCCATCTTGTACGTGCTGCTCCAGAACGACGGCGGCACTCAGATGTCCCTGCAGTTCGGCCCGTTCGGCCAGTTCGTGTTCCTGCTGGCCGCCCTGGCGGCGGTGCTGTTCGCGGTGCCGTTCGGGCTCACCGCGGCGTTCCTGTGCGTCCACTACGTCTTCCGTACCGCGGACGTGCACGAAGTTCTGCCCCCGCTCATCTCTCCCCTGCTCGTCTGGGCGACGCTCGGCCTCCAGCTCCTCGAGGACGCGCCCGCGTCGGCAGCGCCGCCGGGGATACGTCTGCTCTTCCTCATCGGGCCGGCCCTGTCCGTCACCGCGTTGTCGCTGTGGGAACTGCGCCGCCTGCGCGTCCGCTTCGGCAGAACGATCCGCGGCGCGCTGCATCGCGGCCGCCGGCCTCAACAGTGGTAGCCCCCGCCGGCAACTCCCCCGCACCATCCGGATACGCGCTACTTCCCGGATCCTTCGACCCTCACGCTCACCCGCGTGGGACAGTTGCCTCGCTGTCCCGCCACCACCTACACCTGGAGACGGACTGTGTCGGACGAAGGCGCCCCGGCCCGCGTGGATGCCGCCGTGAACGCCGGTAACGCGACGCCCGCCGCCCGCCGGCCGCTGGTCGTCTACGGGATCACCAAGGGCGGCCAGCCCAAGGATGACCGGCCCGGTTTCAGCGCCGCCGCGCTCATCACCACCCAGTACTTCGCCACCCGCGGCTACAAAGTGCGGGGCATCGACGCGGACCCGCAGGGGCAACTGGACTGGAAGACCCAGCAGTAGCCCGCGTCCCCAGGCCCCCGCGATGCCGTCGCGGGGGCCTTCCGCATGCAGGGGCGTGAGACAGACCCGGACGGCCGGCCCTGCGGCTGTCACGCGGCCGCGCCCGGTGCCATCTGGTAGCGCTCGCGGTTGCGTACCTCGCGGTCCGCCTTACCCATGAGGTACGCGAAGACTCGTGCGCCGTACTCGTCGGCGTCGGCGTATCCAGGGTCCTCAGTCATCTGATGCCGGTGGTCTCTGTAGTGATATGTGACAACTGGTAGCAGTTCTCCCGATGAGCGCCCCGTTACCGACATTACGTACACATAATCCTCCCCTTTCCAAAGTCCGCCGTGGCCCCCGCTCGCCCTGGCCACATCGGTGCGGGTGAGCAGCATCGCGTGGCCCAGCGGGGGCTTACTGGCGGGCGAAGCCCAGTACGTCCACACGTCGCCGGCTTCATGCCGTCCTGGAGGAGTGGGGCATGCCCAGGTCTGCAAAGTGCCGTCGCTGAGCATGTCAGCGGACCATCCCGCCACCCATCCCAACCCGGTCTGTACCGCGTGGTGATAGCGCACGGCCAGGGAGTCGGGCGGAAGTCGATCATCGTCGTCTACGAAACAGACGTACGGGGCCGTGACGTCGTTCAAGGTGAGGTTCCGGGCAGGCGCGGCGCCCGGTTTGGGGCGCGGGCAGATCCTCGTCCGGGGGTCGTCTGTGATCTCTTGGGGTATGCGGGCGGGGTCTGCGTCCGGGCCGTTGGGGGCGATCAGCAATTCGAAGGGCACGCTCTGCCGGGTGAGGCTGCGGTAGCTCTCGAGGAGGTAGCCCATGCGGTGCGGCTCGAGTTGGGTCGGGATGATGACGGCGACCTGGGCGTCGGGACGTCGGGGCACGGGGACCTTCCAGGGGGTGGAGGCGGACGGGTTCATGCCGCGCGCCGGGTTGTCGGGGGTGCTGCGCCGGGCCGTTGCGCCCAGGGCCCGATGACGTACTCCTCGGGCAGGGCTATGAGGTGCAGGCCGGGCTCCAACGAAGTCCGGAATACGCCGAGTTCAGCTGCAGTAAGGGGTGGCTTCGGGGCCCGGGTGGCGGCGGCCAGGAGGCGATCGGGGGCTTTGTCGGCGGTGCCGGCCGGGCCGGTCCACCGCAGGGCGAGCATGCTGTGGCCCTGGCTGGACTGCCATTCGGGCAGGCCGGGGCGGGCCCCCGTGGTCCAGTGCGCACCGGGGTCGATGATCACGATGGGGAAGATGGCGCCGATGCCGTAGCAGGCCGCCTGAACGAGGGGGGTCATGGCTCCTTCCGGGGTTGGCCCAGCTGGCTGCCGTGCGGCGGGTGTCCTCGCGTATCGCCCGGCAGCCGGCTGTGGTCGCGGGTCAGTTGGGGACCGGGACGGTCTTCTCGGCGGGCGCGGCGGCGCCGACCGGCTCGCCGAAGGCGCTGAACGTGAGGTCCGATCCGGCCTTGCTGCTGGACTCCTGCTTGATCAGGTGCGGTTCGCCCGTGGTGGCCACGTAGAAGGTGCCGGTGCCGCCCTCGGCGGAGATCTGGAGCGGGATGACGGGCTGGCCGTCGAGCTCGGTGACCGGCTTCTTGGTCATCTTGACCGAGGCGGTGTCCGGGTCGGTGAACTGTTCGGAGTGGCAGTAGCTGGCGAGGGCCTTCATGAGCGGGTGCTTGTCGTTGCCGTGCAGCCACACGTTTGCGTTGATGGTGGTGCCGGCCTCGCTGAGCTCCTTGGCGAGGGTGGCGTCGGGCTTGGCCCAGATGTCGCTGTTCTTGCGGATGATGTCGAACGACCCGCGGTCGCGCTTGTCGACGGTGCCGACGCATTCGGTGGCGGACACCTTGAGGTCGGACGCGGTGTCGGTGCGCTCCATCGTTTCGTGGGCGGAGCCTGCCGTGGCGTTGGCCTTCATGGCGGCGTTGTAGATCTCGGCGGCGGTCTTCTTCTCAATGCCGTTGGCCTGCGGCTTGTCCTCGTTCGCCGGGGTGGACGCCTTGGGCCGGTCCTTGCCGTGGTCGGTGTTGTTCGCGTCGCCGTTCTCGCAGGCGGTCACGGCCAGGACAGCGGCCGCGCAGGCGACAGCGCCGAGCTGCAGGCGGGCCATGGGGGTTCGGGTGATGTGCATCGTGTCCTCCGGGACGTTGGTGGAACTGCCAGTTGGGGTCGGAATCGGTCATGGGGCGGGTGCGTGGCGGGGTTCGTCGGCGCCGGTGTCCGGGGGCGATTCGGCGGGGGCCCGGCCGGGGGTGCGCAGGTTGAAGCGGGTGATCGCCCAGCGGAAGAGGAAGTAGTAGATCGCCCCGTAGGCGGCCGCGATGGGCAGGAGCAGCAACGGCCGGGTGGCGATCGAGTAGTTGAACAGGTAGTCCAGGCCGCCGGCCGAGAAGACGAAGCCGTGCCTGATCTCCAAGAGGTTCACGAGAGCGAGGCTGAGCCCGGTGAGTACGGCATGAATCACGAACAGAACCGGGGCGACGAACACGAAGGTGAGCTCGATCGGCTCGGTCACCCCCGTGACTGCACACAAGATCGCGGCGGGCAGGAGCAGGGCGCCGACACGGCGGCGCTGGTCGGGGTGGGCGCAGCGCCACATGGCGAGGGCTGCCGCCGGAAGGCCCGCCAGGGCCACGGGGTAGAAGCCGGTGAGGAACACGCCCGCGTCGGGATCGTGCGCCTGGATGAAGCACGGGACGTCGCCCTTGATGCCGTTGCCGCAGTCGCCGGTGAGGAACCAGACGACGGCGTTCAACGGCTGGTGCAGGCCGATCGGGGTGAGCAGCCGGTTGAGGAGGCCGAAGAGCCCTCCCCCGACGACGGCATGGTCCGCGACGGCTTCGGCGGCTGCGGTGAGCCCATGGTCGACGGTGGGGTAGGCGAGGCCGAGCAGGGCGCCGGCGATCGTCGCGGCGAGGGCGATGATCCCGTACGCCGCGAACTGCGGGATGCGGGGGCGTCCGGCGACGCGCTTCCAGATGGCCATGGCCAGCAGCCCGCCGATGATGCCGGCCAGGGCTCCGTACGGCATCCGCGCCGGAGGGGTGTCGAGCTGGCCGGCAGCCAGGGGTGCGAAGACCAGGATCACCTTGGCGATCACGAGGTAGGAGACGAGGCACGCCAGGACCGGTCCCGCTGCGTCCTTGGCCCGGTTGAGTCCCAGGCCCAGGCCGACAGCGAAGAGCGCAGGGAGGTTGTCCAAGATGGCCGCGCCCGCGCTGGAGATGACCTCGGGTGCCCGGTGGAGCTGGTCGAAGCGGCCCAGGAGGTCGTCCTGGCCCAGGCGGAGCAGCAGGCCGGCCGCGGGCAGGGCCGCGATCGGCAGCGCGAGGCCCTCGCCCATACGGCGCAGCCGCTCCATGGGCGCGCTCGCGTCCGCCGACGTCGGCGCGTGCTCGTGCGGCGCCGGGGCGGGCTGCTTGGTCCGCGCGAAGGGAAGCGTCACCACGCGCGCAGCCTCCGTGTCCTGGCCTGGCAGTCCATGCGACTCTGGCTCCTGATCAGCTCAAGTAGGGGAAGACGTACGGGGGTTCAGCGCACGCAGGCGGTGACGTACGCCGGGGTGGCAATGCGGATGTGCAGGTGCTGCTCGGCCTGGCGCAGGCGTGCGCTGCAGCTGGCCGGGGTGGGTCCGGTGACGACCAGGTGGCCGAGCCGGTCGCCGATGGTGGCGTCGGTGCCCGACCTCACGTGGTCGCCGGTCTGGTGGGTCCACACCTGGCGTTCCACCCAGTGGCCGCTGATGTCGGAGTGGACGGCATCGAGGCGGCCGGTGGCCTTGGGGTAGTGGAATTCGATGGCGGCGCTCTGCTGTCGGGTGACGGTCAGGTCGGGCTCGGCGCCGGTGGCCAGGGCCGCGCTGATCTGCGGGAGGCGGATGCCGGTGGCGAGTTGGACCAGGCGGGGGATCAGGTCGCCGCCCATGCGCGCGTTGATTTCGATGATGCGCGCGCCGCGGGCGGTCAGGCGCAGCTCGACGTGCAGGACGCCGCGGTTGATGCCGACCGCGTTGACGGCGGAGTTCACCACGGTGCGCACGGACGCGTCGGTCAGGAGCGGGTCGCGGGCGTCGACGAGGTGCGCGGTTTCCAGGAAGGCGGGCTCGGCGCTGAGGCTCTTGCGGGTGATGGCGACGATGTGGATGTCGCCGGGGCCGGTGACCACGCATTCTGCGCTGATCTCGGGGCCGTCGAGGTACTCCTCGACGAGGACGCCGGCCGCCCCGTTGATCTCCAGTCCCATGAGGGTGACGGTCGTCGCGGCCCGGTAGTGGGCGATGACGTCCTCGGGGCTATCGGCGCGGCGGACGCCGGAACTGCCTGCCATTCCGCGGGGTTTGACGACGACCGGGTAGCCCACGGCCTGGGCGGTCGCGATGGCATCGGCTTCGCTGGTGACGGTGTAGGAGCGGGCGGAGGGCACGCGGTGCTCGGCCAGGAGTTGGCGGGTTCGGGCCTTGTCGCGGCAGGCGGTCACCGCTGCCGGGTCGGCGCCGGGCAGCTGGAGGGCGGCGGCGAGGTGCGCGGCGAGTTCGACGTGGGTCTCGAGGTAGGTGGTGATGCCGGCGACCGTGTGGTGGGTGGCGATCTCCTTGATGGCAAGTTCGGTTGCCTGCCGGTCGTGCAGGTCGACGATCACCTGCTCGGCGACGTGCAGTGCGGCCCAGGCGGAGGGTTCGTTGTCGATGAGGACGAGGCGGTGCTGGGCCGCGAACTCGGCCAGGGCGAAGGATCTGTAGGCCTCGTCGCCGGCGCCCAGGACGAGCAGGACGGGCTGGGTGTTCTCGGTCATGGTGGGTGGCTCCGGTTCAGGGGTGGGTCAGGGCGGGGCGGCGCACGTGCTGGGCCAGGGGCAGGCAGAGGGCGGCGCCGGTCAGTCCGGCGGTGAAGGTGGCGGCCGCGCACAGCGCGCCGCCGCCGTGGGTGAGGGCCCATCCGGCCAGGGCCGGGGCGATGATCACGGCGCCGGCCAGGGTGGTGCCCCAGATGCCCGCGTAGAGGCCGCGGGCATCTGGCGGTGAGAGGCGGTTGAGGATGTCGGTGGCGCCGACGAAGAGCACGATCTCGCCGGGGACGGCGAGGGCGGCCGCGACGCTGTAGCCGGCTGTGGTGGAGGCGAACCCGGCAGCGCCCATGCTGGTGCCGAGGACGAGGGAGCCGGCCGCGAACAGGCCCGTCATCGGCTGGCCTTGGTCGGCGCGGTGGCTGAGCCAGCGGTTGAGGAACGGCGAGAGCGCCAGGACCGCGCCCGCGTTGGCGACCTGGGTCCAGCCGTAGTCGGCGGCCGTCAAGTTGTCGTCGGCCATGAGCATCGGCATCGCCGAGAACAGGCTGGAGGCGCACGTCAAGGCGGCCAGGCTGGCCAGGACCAGCAGCCACAGCCCTTGGTCGTGCAGGGCGGTCCGCCAGTGGGTGCGGCGCTGGCCGGCGTTCGCTTCCGTCTGGTGCGGGCGGTCGGGGCGCAGGAACTGCCAGACCAGGAACGCGACGAGCGCGCAGGCCGCGGCGTTGATCCAGATGAGGGCGGGGATGCCGATCCGGGCGGCGAGGAGGCCGCCGAGGGCGCCGGCGACGGCGGCGCCGACGTTGACGGCGAAGTGCCGCCAGGCGTTCACGGAGGCGCGGACCCGGTCGTCGGGGAAGGTCTCGG
Source organism: Streptomyces sp. NBC_01304 (assembly GCF_035975855.1). Taxonomy (NCBI): domain Bacteria; kingdom Bacillati; phylum Actinomycetota; class Actinomycetes; order Kitasatosporales; family Streptomycetaceae; genus Streptomyces; species Streptomyces sp. NBC_01304. The sequence goes on from NZ_CP109056.1 coordinate 69,144, forward strand.
CGATCGCCGCGGTGAACACGGGCCGGCTGGCGTCGTACACGATGCCGGCGATGAACGTGGCGGCGAATAGGGCGGTAGTGGCTCGGACTTGGGCGAGCAGCGGGAGGGCCGCCGTGGCAAGCAGCATGGCGGTGATGAGGGTGGTGCGGTGTCCGATCCGGTCGGCGAGCCACCCGCACAGGATGGAGCCGAGCAGCCAGCCGGCGCCGAAGACCGCCAAGACGGTGGAGACGGTGCGGGTGGACAGGTCCAAGTGGTCGAGGTGGTACGGGAGGAAGGGGTAGGTGAAGCCGAAGCCGCGCACGAGGAAGGTGGCGACCATCAGCGTCCAGATCGCCGCCGGCCAGCGGCGGGTAGTTCCCTTCACGGCCTGGCCTGTTGGGCCAAGACGCGCAGCGGTGGTGGACACACGGACTCCAGCGATGGAATGGCGCTGACGGGCATGCGCCGTGAAGGGGCGGGTGCGGGGGTGCCGCCCAGGCACGGGAGGCGGCACCCCCTGGTGGGCCGAGGTGGCCCGCTCGCCCGGGGGGACAGCGAGCGGGCCGGCGCCCTCACGGAAAGGGGCGCGTCCTCGGCCGGTCCCGGCCGGGCCGGGGGTGGTCCCGGCCGGGAGTCAGTGGCCCGGCGTCCGGCAACGCCGTTCGAAGTCCGATCGGCGGCAGGGCGTTATGCCGGCTCCGGCCCCGGACTCGAGGTGGTCACCGGTCAGGCGCCGGCGATGCGGCCGGGTCAGTCGAGCTGCATCGGCGTGTTGATGTAGTTCCGGAACACCCAGCCCCGCTCGCCCTTGTGGGCGCCGGACAGGACCTTCACGTAGCCCCAGGACTTCCCGCTGCCGGTGCGCCCCTTGTTGCAGTCCCAGTAGACCTTTGTGCGCTTGCTGAGCTGGCCCTTCGCGACGTACTTGGTGCCCGGCCCCTTGCGGAACTTCACGGTGGTGCTGACGTCGGTGTACAGGTCGACCGACTCGGTGCAGGCGCTGCGGCCGACTGAGCCGCTTGCTGCGCTGGCGGTCGAGGTGGTGGCCGCCGTGGCACCGGCAGCCACCGACAGGGCCAGCAGGCCGGACGTGGCCAGACGCGCGGGGGTGCGCAGGTTCATGAAAGTGCTACCTCTCGGGGTGAGTTGGTCATGCATGGACGGCGCGCGAAGGCGCCGGGGGCCGGGCGAGCGATCCGACGGCCGGCCTCTGCGCGAGGTCGCGGTCGGCTTCTGGCGCGTCCGGTGTTCGGGAGCGCCAAGACGGTCGTGGTCTGGCGCATAGCTGGTGCGGGGTGATCTGCCGCCTTCGTGCATACGAAGGCGAAGCGGGAGTCCTCCGCGCGCTGCCCGTTCAGGTCCCGGGCGGGCTTGTTGGCTGATCAGCGCACGTGCCGGTCGCGGCTCTGGGGGCTGCGATGGGCCGCCGTACACGGTGCGGGCAGTGCTTCGAAGGCGCGGAAGTACGCGCGGGTGGGGTCAGGTCTGCGTATAGACGCACTGGTCGAGGAACTGCTTGTGCACCCACGCCGTGGTGCCGCGCTTGAGGCCGGTCTTGGAGCGTTCTTCCAGCTTGAGCTTGATCCATGACCCCTTGGCGCCGACCTTCCGTCCCCAGTCGCCGCGGTACAGGTAGCCGATCGACCGGTACTGCGTTCCGGGTCCCGTGCGGAAATTCACCGCGCTCTTCATCACGGACCAGTGCGGGCAGCTGTTGGCCTTGGCGAGTGCGACGGGAGCGGCGGCTGGGGCGCTCGTGCCGGCTGCGAGCGCCGACGGTGCTGAGGCCAGGGCAGTTGCGGCTCCCATCGCGATCGTGGCGGCGGCTATACCGGCGCGTCCTGCAAGCTTGGTCGGCATGCTTCTTCTCCTGGGCGTTGGTCTCCATCTCCAAATGAGCTGCCCGATACGCAGGCGCGGACAAATACGTCCGCTCCCGAGTGGCTTCGGAAAGCGCATGACAAGAATTTAGGAGTGCCGACCTGTGGATAAGTTCCGGAGATTTCGAAGCGTGCGAGGCTCTCCCGATCCGGAATGCCTGAGCGGCCGCTGAGCTTTGGCCGAATCGACCACATTTGGGTCTTCATGCTCGGGACGCGCATGCTCGTGCCGGGCGTCCTCATCCTTCTACCCTTAACTCCCAGTGGGAGTTCCACACGAAAGGTGTTCGCCGCTCCCCCTTTCTTCCCTTGGCGCCGCCTCTCCTTGAATTTCCGGCTCACGTTGCAGCGGGGTATTCAGGCGGGATCGCTCCCGCGGAGCGGGGGTTCGCCAACAGTGCGAAGCCGGTCCCGGACCGCCTGCAGGAGGTCGCGCTCGCGGTCCTCCGCCTGGGCCAGCTCGTTCCAGGCGCCGACGTCGTCGATGCAGGCCTCGATGGCGTCGCTGACCCGGCGGCGCAGCAGTGCGGGGCTGAGCGCTTCGACCTCAACTGCGGCGTTCGGGTCGAGGCCTTCGCGCAGGCACTCCTGGCGGTAGCTGGTGAAGTTGACGTCTGCGGTGTTCACATCGTGCGTGGCGAGCTGGCCGGAGCGTACGTCGGCGGCGGTGACGGCGAGTTGCTCGAAGCGGAGGTCGACCTCGCCCTTGCTGTAGCGCTCCATGCGCTCGAGCACGGATCGTGGCACGGCGCGTCCGGAGGGGTCCCAGTCGCCACAGAAATATGCGCTCAAGGGCAGGCCTTGGCGCAGTTGCTCGACGACCGCTTCCCGCACGAAGGTCTTGGACGACTGCCCGCGGCACGAGTAGAGGCCCACGCCCCACGCGGCGGTGATCGGGAGGAGAACGCCGGCGACAGAGTCGCTCTCGCACCAGACTTCAACTCGGCGGGACTGCGAGGCCCACAGGTTGCGCCGGTAGGTCTCGGTGATGTGGGTGAGAGCGTGATCGAGGGATTCGAACTGCCTCTCCCGGCGGACCAGACGGGTGCCGTCCGTTATCCATTCCCAGGGCAGGTCACCTGTCTCCCGCATGTGGCCCAGTTCCCTGACCACCAGCGCGTAGTTCCGGCGGGAGCGGCCGCGGTCCTTGTCCCACAGCTGCCCGAGCCCGAGGTAGTACACGTGTCGCGTGCTGCAGGGCTGGGCCGCCTCGGTGAGTGCGTGCAAGGCGGCCCGAAGGGCTTCCACCTGTGCCTTCGTGCGTCGCGGTCGTTTTATGGGGCTTGCGCTGTAACCCATGCTTCCAGTGAACGACCGGGGCGGTGGCGCTGTCATCCCCTCGCAGGGCCACGGCCCGGTGAAATCACGGGCGTTGGGCCTCGACGGCCGTGTCCGGCGTGGAGCCTTGGAGGGCAACTGGGCCCGGAGCTACAGCGTGCGCAGCACTCCGGTCACCTTGCCCAGGATGGTGGCGCCGTTGCCAGGCAGGGGCGGGTACGCCGGGTTGTCAGCGACGAGCCATACGTCTGTGCCGTCGCGCTTGAACCGCTTGACCGTGGCTTCGCCGTCGACCATGGCGGCGACGATGTCGCCGGTCTCCGCGGCAGGCTGGCTCCTCACCGCGACGATGTCGCCGTTGAGGATCTTGCCGTGCGGGCCGGCCATGGAGTCGCCGACGACGGTCAGGGCGAAGATCGTGCCGGAGCCGACGACCTGACGGGGGAAGACGACAATGCCGGCCACTTCCTGCTCGGCGGTGATCGGTGGTCCTGCGGCGATCCGGCCGAGGAGCTGGGCGTGAACTGCCGTATCCGGCGTGGGAGTGGCGGCTTCGGCAGACGCGTTGTCCGAGGTGGGGGCTGCCGACTTCCCGGTGATGCGGTAGGTGCGCGACCGGTTGGACGTCGACTCGATCCGCCCCATCTCCTCCAGCTGTGTCAGCTGGTAGGACACCGACGACACGCTGGTGAGCCCGACTTCGCGGCCGATTTCGCGCATGGAAGGCGGATAGCCGTGCTGCGCCACGTGCTCGTCGATTGCCTGCAGAATTCTCAACTGCCGGTCGCTCAGCGCGCTATCGGGTATCCCCGTCTGCTGCCCGTGACTTCCGGTGCCTGCGGGTTGATTCGCGACGCTGGTTTCCATACGTCCCCCCTCTTCTAGTTCCAGTCAGAAGAACCGTAGCGTGCGCCACTGACAACTCACCAAGGGGTATCGGACGGCGGGCGCCAGTTCTCATTGGCGACGGCTCTGCCTAGTTCTTGCGTGGCCCTGGAATGGGGTTGGAGAGGTGTTCGTACGGCTTCACGTTCGGCCGCTGGCCGGGGCCGCAATTATGGGCGAAAGGCAGGTAGGCCCGGGCTCCGGTGCGAAATACGATGCCAATGCCGAACGAGCGGCCCGCGCCGGCCCCGGAGTACGTGTAGACCTTCGCGATCCCGCTGCCCGACGCACTACTCGCCGAGCCGTCCTGCGGATCCGACGAGCCGAGCACTGCGGCCAGGTACTCCTCGGCGTTCTGGAGTGCGATGGCGCCGTTCTGGTCGTACAGGTGTGGAAGCGGGGCGGCTTCAGCCGCCGCAGCAGTGGGAGCAGTGGGTCCTTCGTCGGTGCCTGGTGGAGTGCCTGCCACGCCCGCGACGGTGATCGCTACCCAGAGGCGGGCCCCGGTGGTGAACGTGAGGATCAGGCCGAATGGCCGGGAGTCGTCCTGCCATGCCTCGGCGCCCTCCAGGTCGGGGGCTGCCTTCTGGTCTCCGAGCAGCGCAAGGCACAGCTCCTGGACGTCCTGAGGACTCACCGGTTGGGCCTCCTGCGCAGCGTGGGGTACGAGGTCGAGCCTATGCGGCGGGTCTGACATACGCCGCAGGTGAGGAGCCGTTTGGACGCCGCCCCTACGGACGAAGGACTGCGTCGGGGGCGCCGGTCAGGACCGTCTTCCCGGAGCCGGTGATGCCGACGAGCAAAACGGCGATCGGCCCGCTCACGTCCACTCCCCCGCTCATTCGACGAGGGGATCTACGTCCATGATCGCCGCTCCCTCGGCGGCTCTGCACATGGCCGAGTGCACCGAATCCTTGCGTCCCGTCTGCAGCGCGCACTGCTCGGCCGCCTGGTGGATCAGCATGGGCAGGCCACCGATCACGCGGCTGCCGAGCCTTGCTGCGGTGCGGGCGAGCCGGCTCGGCCACGGTCGGTAGGTCACATCCATCAGGGTCGGCCAAGGACCGGGCCAGGAGACGGCGAGCGAGTCGGCGGCATGGGGTGGCACAGCGGCGATGACAAGACCGGCATCGAGGTGCTGGGCCGCCTGTGTCCACGGCCGGAGGCGGATGTTGATGCCGATGCGTTCTGCTGCGGTCTGTAGCTTCCGGGATCGCAGCAGATCTCGAGTGACCACGGTTGCAGTGCGGCATCCCAGTCGGTGTGCTGCTGCGAGGGCTGTGCTCGCTGTGGCTCCAGCGCCGAGGACGGTCACGTCGGTGACGGCGGTCATGCCGGTGTCAGCAAGGGCCTGGAGCATGCCGTGCAGGTCGGTGTTCTCGCCGCGGAGCCTGCCCGCGTCGGTGACCACGATGGTGTTCGCCGTTCCCGTGGTCCTCACGGTGGCCGATGTCTCGTCCAGCAGATCCACGACGGTCTGCTTGAGGGGCATGGTCAGGGAGAACCCGGCCCAGGTGCTGTCGAGTTCGGCAAGGAATGGGCCGAGCTGGTCGGGCTGCAGGTCGATCGCTTCGTAGGTCCAGGGCAGTCCGAGTTCCGCGTACGCGGCGCGGTGCAGGGCGGGCGAGAGGGCCTGGTCGACCGGGGAGCCGAGCAGGGCGAGGCGTTTCACCGTGGCGCCTTGTGAAGGATGGAGGCAACGCCGGTGTCGTCGGCCTCGTAGGCGATGCCGCGCAGGACGGCGACGGGTGCGCCGCGACCGCGCTGGCCGAGGATGACTCCCGCCGCGGCGGCGACGAGGTCGCTGAGTGTCTCTTCCTGGCGTTTGGTCTTCCCGCCGGGTTCGGCGTGTTCGCTGACGCGCAGCGGTGCGATGCCAGCGGCGCCGATGGAGATGACGGTGGCGCCGCGCCGGTCGGCCCGCCCGTCGGAGTCGGCGATGACGACGGCGATCTGGGCGCCGGCGGCCTTGGCCAAGGTGTCGCGCAGCGCGCGGGCGGAGGCGTCCGGGTCGGCCGGCAGGAGCCAGGCACCGTTGGAGCCCGCGCGGTCGATGCCTGCGGAGGTCAGCTGGAGGCCGAGCTGGTGGGTGGCGATGATGGGGCCGCGGTCGGTGCCAAGGAAGTGGTCCGTGGAGTGGTCCAGGACCAGTTGGACGACTTCGGGGCTCTTGCCGGTTCGCTGGGCGATGTCCAGGGCCTGGGCGCTGGGTGTGATCGTGCTCAGGTCGACGTAGCGGTCTTCCGCGATCGACACGATCTTGCTGGCCACGACGAGGATGTCGCCGTCTTCCAGAACGAGGTCCTGCTCGTTTAGGACCGTCGTGATCGCAGCGGCGATGTCGCTGCCGGCCTCGATGGTGGGGAACGGCTCCAGCGCGAACGCGCTGAAGCCGTTGGTGATGTGGGTCATGGGTGCGGGCTCCAGACGGGGCGGGCGGCCAGATGATCGGCCAATCGTGCGTGCGTGGCGGTGAGTTCGGCGGCGCGCTGCGCGGGCGAGCGGTGGGGTGTGAGCCAGCCGCGGACGCGGTGGATGTAGTGCGGCCACAGTATGGCGGCGGCCTGGTGGGGCGGCGTGCCGTTTCGGACAGCGTGCCAGGCCTCCGCCAGATGCCGGGGCCACGACTCCATGTCGCTGCCGGCGGGCCCGGAGGCGAGCTGGTCAAGGACCTGGTGCATGAACTCAAGCCGCTCGCCGGTCAGTTCGCGATCGGTGGTGCGATATCGGGCCGTGGGCGAGGCGGGCGGTGGTGTCCAGCGGGCGGTGAGTGCGAGCAGGACCGGAACGGCCTGGTGGTAGATGTCGGTCAGGTGCGGGAAGGACGCGGCGTGCTGCTTGGGCGTGGTCAGCGGCACCGAGGTGATGCGGCCGGCGTGTGCGGCGGTGAGCAGCAGGAAGGCGTCGATGCCGTACCCGTTGACGCTGGACCGCAGGTCGGCGGAGAGGCCTCGGGCGGCCGCCCGGAGGATGTCGAGGGTGCTGGGGGCGAGGGCGAGGTCGCCGGCGAGGGGCTGGGGGACGTCCCAGCCGGTGGTCGCGGCGATCAGCGGGCGGGCGAGGTGGGAGGTGAGGTTGGCCTCGTCCCAATAGCGGGGGTAGTCGGCGATCGCGCAGCCAGGCTCGGCGGCTCGGGCCAGGGCCCGGTAGATGCGGGGATCGGGGGTGCGGGTGTCGGTGTCGGCGATCAGGAGCGGGCCGTCGCTGACGGGCAGGCGGTCCAGTGCGGCAAGGATCTGGGCGCCCTTGCCGCGGGGCAGGCCAGTGAGGCTGATCTTGCGGGCGCGGGTGGGGGTCTGGGCGAACTGCTGGGCGGTGGCGGGGTGGTCGGAGGAGTCGGCGTTGATAATGAGCGCGCCTGGGTGGTCGAGCGCGTCGTCGACTGCGGTGGTGACGGCGGCGATCGTGTCCGGCTCGTTGCGGCTGGGCAAGATCGCGGCCGCCGGTACCGGGCGGCTGTTCACGTGGTGATCTCCTTGGTGATCAGGTCGGCGGCGTGTGCGGCGCTCGGGGCGCGCAGGTAGGCGTACGGGCCGGCTTCCATCCGGTCGATCACGTGCCCACGCCAAAGCGCCAAGTCCGGGGTGTCCAGCGGCCAGACGGGCGCGTACGGGGTGCGGGTGGGCCCGGTGAGAGGGGTGGGCAGACCGGAGATGTAGCGCGCGGTCGCCTCGCTCAGCCGCAGGACCTCGTTGGTGTTGAACGGGATGGCGGATGCCATGCGGGCCACGGGCTGTGCGGGGTGCACGGTCAGTCGGACGAACAGGGTGACGTCGGCGGGGCCGGTGGCGAACGGCGCGAGGTCGATGAGGGGCTTGGGAGCATCCCAGCGGTCGGGCGCGGCCGGCGGGCGGACGGCGGCTGTCGGCTTGCCGGGCAGCACCGCGAGGCCGCCGCTGTGCTCGGTGAGGACGATCAGGTCGTCGCCGGCGTGGGTCCAGCCCCGCTCGGCGAGGGCGAGGATTGTGCTGGTCTTGCCCGCGCCCTTGTTGCCGAGCAGCACGACGGCCAGGCCGCTCGGGCTGATCATCGCGTTGGCGTGCAGGGTGAGCATCTGCCGTTGCTGGCGGGCCCGTTCAAGAGCGGTGTAGACGACGTAGCCCAGGGTCGCCGAGGTGAGCGCCTGATGCGGCAGCCGCAGGCGAACCATCTGCCCGTGCACGCTCACCTCGGGATGGTGCTGCAGGGCGTCCTCGACGACCACCCGTGCTTCACCGCCTGCTGTTGTGGCCGGGGTGAGGTGCCAGCCGCCGGGCAGGAACCGGTCCACCTGCCGGGCGAGGGCCTCACCGTCGACGGGGGCGGGCAGTTCGAGGGCTGCGGTGATGTGCCCGGTGGACACGCTGGTGTTCATGACGGGGGCGGGCTGTCGAGCTGGGCCAGGAGGTCGTCGACGGGGGCGAGGCGGGGCAGGTAGCGCTCCTGGTCGACGAGGTCGCTCATCCAGTCGGTACGGGCCAGGCTCTCGCGCACCAGCCTCTCCGCGCCGGCCGGGTCCTTGGTGGTGATCTCCACGGAGGCGGGGTCGGGGTAGCGGGCGCCGTTGCGCCACATCACCGCCACACGGCAGGGCCCCGCGGTGGTGGCCAGGGTGCGGGCGGCGGTGTCGGTGAGCCAGCCTCCGACCTTGCCGACGTGGTAGGCGGGATTCTTGCCGAACAGGGCCTCGTTGCCGGCCTGCTGGGCTGGGGTGATCAGGCCGGAGCGGGCGTTGCCGCGGCCGACCATGCCGTCCTCGCCGTAGTCGACGGCGGAGCCGGTGAGGGTGAAGTACTGCTGCGACAGCGGCCCGGTACGGGTGTTGCGCGTGTTGCACACCACCTCGATGGGTCCGGGGAGGCGCTTGCTGAGCTCGGCGGTGAGCCGGGCGGTGGCGTCCTGGGTGGCGTCGGCGAGCTCGGCGGCCGTCGAGAGGTGTCCGGCCAGGGCCGGCACGCACGCGGTGACGGTGAAGGCCTGGCCGTCGCGGACGACGAGGGCCTTGATGTCGCTGCCCGCCCACGGCTGCCGGCGGAACCAGGCCTCGGTCAGCAGCGCGAGCGTCTCTGCCCTGCTCGGGCTGCCGGTGGCGACGAGGTACGCGGTGTCGTTCGCGAAGGCCGTCGGCCGCTCGGGCAGGTCTTCCAGGCCGTGCGGCGCGAACCAGCGCGCGAACTTGGAGGAGTCGGTGGTCTCGTGCCGCACCACCCAGTTCAGATGCGCGTAGCCGGGCAGGGCGTCCTGCAGCTGTTCGCGGGCGGCCTGCTCGAGGATGTCGCGGACCGGAAGCAGGCGGCCGGCGAACGAGGTGGAGATCCTGCCGCCGAAGACGACCCGCAGCGGCCGGTCGTAGACGCCGTCGGTGGCGCCGAAGCGGGCGCGGCCGCCGAGGACGGCGACCTTGTCCAGGTTGTGGTGCAGGACCGCGCCGAATTCGGCGAGGCAGTAGCGGGCGTAGAGGATCGAGGCGCGCTCGGCGATGGCGTCGGCGAGGGTGTCGGGGTGGCCGACGCCCTTGCGTTCGACGACCTCGACGGCGAGTTCATGCGGCAGCCGGGACGGGGCGGGCGCTGTCGTAGACATGGGTGATGACCTCCAATAGGCGCCGCAGCGCCGACAGCGGGTACAGGCAGGGATGGGGCATGGCGGGCTGCTCGGTGGCGGCCAGCAGGGCCCGGTACATGTGCTGGCGCAGGATCTGGTGATCGGGCGCGGCCGCCTCGGGGCCGAGTCCGGCTTCGAGGTTGCGCCCGCGGACCACCAGGCGCTGGCCGTCGGCCAGGTGCAGGATCACGTGATGGTGCGGGGGCGCGTCACTGTCCACGCGGGCTCGGACCTTGAGCGTGGCGCCGGTCTCGAAGCGAACGTCGGCGTCGATGCGGTCCTCGGTCTCCGCCCAGTCCCGGGTGTGGGTGCGGGCGGCCGTGCACGCGGAGATGGCGCTGGTGTTCATCAGGCGCACGGCAAGGGCGAGGCCGTGGATGGCCTGCTGGTGCAGGACGCCTCCGGCGGTGGCGTACTGGGTGCGCCAGCCGCGGTAGTAGGGCCGGTCCCGGCGGCACACCAGCGTCACCTCGGCGTGCTCGACGACGGGGGGCTTGTGCAGCAGCTCGGCGAGGCCGGGGGCGAAGTGCGGCTGGAACCCGACGAACACCCGCTCATCGCCCGGTTGGGGCGCCAGTTGCGCGGCATCGAGCGCGGCTGGCTTCTCGACCAGGACGTACGCGCCGGTCGCGGCCGCGGTGCGGGCGATCTTCAGAGCGGTGCCTGGCGGGGTGGCGACGGTGACCAGGTGGGGACGCAGGGCGGCGAGCGCGGTCTGCCAGTCGTCGAACCGCCGCCATCCCGCCGCGACGATCGTGCTGGGGGCGGGGTCGGCGATCCCTGCCACCTGGGCGCCCTCGATCTGTCCGAGGGCGTGAAGGTGCTTGGCGCCGACCTCGCCCGCGCCCACGAGCAGTACCCGAGCGGTCATGTCCGCGTTCCGGAGGTCGCGGTGCGCAGGAAGGCGGCGCCCTCGCGCAGCGCGGCCGCGGGGTCGTCGCGGACGTGGGTTTCCAGCGCGTACGGCAGCCCGGGACGGACCTGTTCCAGGACGGGCAGCAGCCGGGAGTAGGGGACGTGTCCGGCGCCGGCCGCGACGAAGTCCTTCCACCCCTCATGACCGGGGATGAAGTCCTTGATGTGGACGTAGTCGACGTACGGGGCGAGCTCGGCGACCGTGCCGGCATCGGCCTGGCCGACCTCGTGCAGGTTGCCCAGGTCGAGCCAGAGCCGCAGCCGGTCATGACGCCGCAGTACCTCGAGCAGCGGGTGGGCCGTGGCGATCGTGCACACTGGTTCGTTCTCCAGCAGCAGGCGCACGTTGGCCCGGTCGGCCTGGTCCAGGGCGTAGGTGAGCAGCCGGTCCCCCAGGAGCGCGTCCTGGGGGCCGTGTTCGACCTTCAGGTGGGAGAAGATCCGGACCCGCTCGGTGCCCAGCAGTTGCGCGACGTGCAGCGCCCGGTCGATCCACTGGGTCCGTTCGGAGGCTGGAACTCGGGTGGGGAAGCCGAAGCTGTCCACCTGTCCCGTGGCCGCCTCGGGGCGGCACCACTTCCATAGCGGGGAGGCCAGCGCGGCCACCGTCAGCTCTCGCTCGTCGGCCAACTCCCGGATGTGAAGGAGCTGTTCATCGGCGAGCAGGAGGGCGTTGGCCCCGTAGGCGGACCGGATCTCCAGCCGCCCGATACCCAGGGCAACCGCGAGATCCATTCCCGCCACCGGGTCTGCTCCGAGTTCATCCGGGTTGAGCACGAGGTGACCGTGCATAAGACCATCTCCTTCAGATCGGCGGACTGCGGTCGGTCACCCTCGCGGCGGGCCGGGCGGGGGCGGCTGGGGAACCGGTGGCGGAGGCGGTGGCGGGGGCGGGGGAGGAGGCGGTTGAGGCATGGCGACGAGACCTGCCCTTCAGGGATTCGTCGAGAACGGGAGCCGCGAGAGGCGACAACTCCGCTGGTTCAACGTGGTGTTGAGCCGCCTTCACCTTGCTCGCGCGCCCCGGGCCACAGCCATCTGACGGCCCTATAGGACGGCCCTATGCGGCCTCGCCCGGAGTGACTGACAACACGTCACTGGGCATCTACGCTGGGTAGGCCGATCTCCCCCTCCCCCAAGGGGATCCACGATGCGCCCCACCGCTGCGTTAACCGTGCCCCCCGATCTGTGGGAGCGAGAAGAGCTCCGCGTCGCACTGGCCGTGCGCCCGCCGGACATCCGGACGGTGTTCAAGACCGTCCGGAAGTACACCGGCGCGAGCCAGACCACCGTCGGTGCCCTGGTGGGCCTGGCCCAGTCCGATGTGAGCGAGATCGAGCGCGGTGAGCGCGAAGTTCAGACCTTCGAAGTCCTCGACCGCATCGCCGCCGGCCTGAACATCCCCCCAGATCTCCTGCATTCCTCCCCGGACACGTCATTCACTCAACCGGATGCGGCCGAGCGCTTCTCCGCCGTCGCACGCACCACGGCCACTAGGGTGAGGACCGGACCCGAGCAGGCGCTGGAGGACGATGTGCGACGTCGCAAACTGATGACCGGCGCCCTGGGCCTGAGCCTCGGCATTCTGGCCAACCCGACCGCAGCGTCCGCGGCAACCGGCGCCCCGACCGGGGCTCTGGAACTGTCCCTGTTCGAGCCTGCACCGGCCGAGCCGGTCACCGTCCGCGATCTCACCGTGGCCCTCGCGCACGCCCGCGCCGCATTCACCGACGCCCACTACGCCGCCCTCGGCCAGGCCCTGCCCGGGTTGATCGCTGCGGCCGAAGCCACCCGCGACGCCTCGTCCGGGCGGCAGCGGGAGTACGCCCACGCCTGCGTCGCCCGTTCCTACATTCTGGCCACCGAACTCGCGGTCAAGGAACATTCGGAGGCCGCCTGGGTCACCGCCGACCGGTCGCTCACCGCGGCCCGGTCCAGCGGAGATGCCCAGGTCGTCAGCGAAGCCGCGCGGGTCGTCGCCATCACCATGCGACGTGCCGGCCGCAGCCGCGCTGCTGTCGACTTCCTGCACCGCACCGCCCTGTCCGTCACCGAGAACCCGCGGACACCCGACGCTTCCGCGCTCGCAGCGCAGACCTGCCTCCTGCTCACCGCGGCCTACACCGCCGCGTGCGGGCGCCAGCGCGGCGAAGCCCTCGACCTGCTCGACCACGCCGAGGAGACCGCGGGCCGCATCCCGGCCGGCCATCCTCAACTCGGGCTGCTCACCATCGCCGCGAGCCCTGCCGAGTGCGCCATGTACCGGATCAGCGTCCACAACGCCCTCGGCACCCCGGACGAGGCCGTCGGCGCCGCGCGCACGATCACGGCCGAGCAGCTGTCCAGCACGGAGCGCGTCGCCCGGTGGATGACCGAGACCACACGCATGTGGCACAAGATGGGCGACGACCAGCGCGCGTACGCGGGCCTGCGCGCCCTGGACCGTGTGGCGCCGGAGGAACTGCGGCGACCGGCGATGAAGGCCTTCACCGCGGACATGCTGTACTCGCCCCAACACCTTCCCGGTTTCAAGGATTTCGCGATCCGTACCGGCGCGGTCGCAGCCTAGTGACGTGCTGGCCGCCGGGTGACGGCTAGGGCCGCAGGTTTGATCACGTCGGCTCCGTACCGCCGTCGTGCGCGGTCCGCGACCGCCTCAACGAGGAGCGCCTTGTCGACGCCTTGGTCGAAGGTGAGTTGACGGCTGGAGAGTTCGGCGGCGCGCAGTCCCTCGGCCTTCAGAGAGATGGCCCGGACGCGGGCTCGTTGGAGGCCGAGTGTCTCGTAGAGGTCGTACGCGGAGCGGGCCAGGACCACGGTGTGGTTGGTGGCCTCGGCCAGTGTCCGGCTCCTGGACGTGGTGGAGCGGTCCGCGTAGCGAATCTCGATGGCGATGCCCTTGGCCGCTTGTGCTTCCGATCTGAGCCGACTGCCGAGTTGGCCGGCCAGCTCCAGCAGAGCCCGCCGGTGTTGAGCAGGCTCGAGTTCGTCGCGTGCGAAACGGTGCGAGGCACTTGCGGATTGCGCAACTGGCTCGGGCACCACGAGGCGGTCATCGCGTCCATGAGCACGTTCGTGCAGGGCACGGCCGACAGAGCCGCCGAGGATTCGCTGCAGGGTGAGGAGCGGGGTGTCCGCGACGTCGCCGATGGTATGGAGACCGTACTGGGAAAGCGCCCTGGCGGTCGTGGGCCCGACGCCCCACAGCGAGGCGGTGGCCCGGGGCCGCAGGAACGCGCGGATCTCCGCGGGGTCGTGGCCGATCACGGTCGTCTCACCGGGTGGGGTGACGGCGGCCGCCATGGCCGACACCATTCGGGAAGGGCCCGCGGCCGCGGTCGTCTCGACTCCGAGCAAGGCGAGGGCACGCAGCCGGATAAGGGCCGCTATGCCTGCCGCGTCCCGGTCCCAGAAGCGCAGCGCGCCAGTGAGGTCGACCGCAATGGCGTCCGGGGGAAGAGCCATCACCTGCGGGGTGACATCGCGGACCAGGGCAAGGACCTGGTCGTACAGTTCGCCGTCGGCGGGGCCGATGTTGTGCAGGCACAGGTGGAGGATGCTGCGCGGGGCCTTGGACACGGCGCTCACCGTGCCGATCCGGGTCTGCGGCGCGAGAGGCTGCGCAGGTCGGCCGAGCGGAGCCCAGCAGTCTGAATAGTGGAGATCCGGTGGGTTCCCTGGCTCCCCGCGATACAGTCGCAGCGCGCCCCTCCCGAGGCGTGCCCCGGCCTGGGCCCACCACCTGGCCGTGATCGGCGAACCGTGCTGCCGCGCGGCGGTGAGGCTGAATTGGTGCCGTTCTTCCGCACCTTCGGTGTCGGTCGGGGTGGGCCGCCGAGTCCGAAGATGCAGGAGTCCAGGCGATGACACCCCCCTCTGGCAAGCGTCCGAACACAAGCAACCGACAGCGGGTCGCCAAGGCCCTCCAGCGCGCGACCGGATGGACCTACCAGCAGGCACTCCAGCGTGTCGAAGACGCCGCTACCCGCGGCCTGCTCCCGCCCGTGCTGGACGCAGCCGGCCGTGAAGCCGCCGTACGGATGCTGAGCAGCGGCAACACGCTTCCCCCGGCGCCGGGCTCGGACAGCCCACCCCCGAACCCCGGCGGGCCGGACGAGCGCACGGGCGGCACCATCCCGCAGGGCATCACGGTGATCCCCGACGGCCGCGGCAGCGTGTACATGCGGCCTCTCACGCCGGAAGAAGAGGCTGCACTCCCCAAGCGGCCGTACAACGCCGGCTCGCTCACGTACGTCCAGGATCCGATGCGCTATCGGGCCACCTTTGAGAGCTCCGGCCATTACGAGCCGCTGGCCCGCCCCTTCGACAACCTGAGCGATGCGCAACGGTGCTGCGAACAGAAGTTGCTGACCCAACACCCTGACGCTCAGATGCGCTGGGAGCCGATCGACGAACCCAATACGAGCTGGGCGATGGAGGTGTACACCGCCGAGCTCGGCTCCTTCGCGGAGTTCGGCTACCGCGTGACCCTTCTCGGTTCCGACTTCGACTACGGGCCGAATCACTGGTAGCCCTGCTCTGCCCGCGGGGCCGACGTTGTGCAGGCACCGGTGGAGGACGCTGTGCGCAGCCTTGGACACGGCGCTCACCCTGCCGAACCGGGACTGCGGTGCGAGAGGTGGCGCAGGTCCGCCGAGCGGAGCCCGGCAGGCTGGAGATCGGAGCCGGGGTGCAGTTTCGCTCCAGCGGTGCCGTCCCGCAACGTCCGCCCGGTGTCCGCGGTTTGGGCGGGCGTGGGCGCCGGGGTGGCGCGGCCCAGGGCGTCGAGCGCGGCCTGGGGTCCATGGTCGCGGCGGATCGCGGCGATCTCATCGAGGTCCCAGGCCATGGCGCCGATGACGGTGCGCCGGTTGCCGCGCCGAGCTTCGACCGTCCCGCGCACGAGCAGCAGGCTGGAGTGGAAAACGGTCTTGGCGCAGGTGTGAGAGTCCTCGAAGAAGGCCAGATCAACAAGCCCTGAAACATCCTCAATTGTGGCAAATATGACTCTTTTGCCTGAGGGGATGGGCGGGGTCTGGGTGGCGGCCTTGACGCCCGCGACGAGAACCGGCTGTCCGTGGTGCAGGCCCTGCAGGTGTTTGGCGTCGGTGGCGCCGAGTTCGCGCAGCAGGCGGTGGTGGTGCTCGAGGAGGTGGTGGGTGAGGTCGACGCTGAGGACCTCGAGTTCGGCGGACAGGGTCTCGCGGCTGGTCATCTCGGGCAGGCCGGTGGCCTCGGCGGCCACGAGGTCGCCTCCGAGGGGCAGTTGTCCGTCCGCGGCGGTGCGGTTGCGGGACTGGCGGTGCAGTTCGGTGGCCTGGAGCAGGAGGTCCCGGCGGTTCAGGGTGCCCTGCAGTTCTCCGAGGGCGCCGATCTGGATCAGGCGCTGGGCGAGCGGGAGGGAGGGGCGGGCGCGCTGCCACAGGTCCTGAAGCGAGAAGTAGGGCTGGCCGGCCTCGATCCGGGCCGCTTCGGCATCGCTGATGCCGCGGACCGTGGACAGGGCCAGGCGTACTCCCCAGCCCTGCGCGGTCTGCTCCACGCGGTAGGTGGTGTGGGAGGCGCTGACGTCGACGGGCAGGATCTCGACGCCCTGCCGTCGGGCGTCCTGGACCAGGATGCGCCGGCTCCACATGCCGGGGTCGTGCTCCAGTACGCCGGCGAAGAAGGCGGCCGGGTGGTGCGTCTTGAGCCATGCGGACTGGATGGCGGGCACGGCGAAGGCAAGAGCGTGTGCCCGACAAAATCCGTATGCCCCGAACTCGCGGACGTCCGCCCAGACTTCGTCGGTCACGGTGGTGCTGTAGCCGCGGGCGGTGGCGGCCTGCCGGAACCATGTCTCGACCCTGGGGAGGCGGTTGGGGTCGGCCAGGGCCCGGCGGGCGACGTCGCCGGCGGCACGGTCGCA
This sequence comes from Streptomyces sp. NBC_01304, assembly GCF_035975855.1. Taxonomy (NCBI): domain Bacteria; kingdom Bacillati; phylum Actinomycetota; class Actinomycetes; order Kitasatosporales; family Streptomycetaceae; genus Streptomyces; species Streptomyces sp. NBC_01304. The sequence continues at coordinate 85,575 of NZ_CP109056.1, forward strand.
TCCGGTCAACTGCACGAAGATCATGATTAGTTGCTCGTGCCAGATCACGACGCCGTACGTGTCGTCCATGATCGGCACGAGGTCGGGGTGCGGATAGTGCGGCTCCTCACGCCTGTGACGTGCGTTAATAAACCGTTCGGGCATCCCACTCGCGACGGGTCCCGGACGGAAAAGACTGATGTCGGCGACGATGTCCGCGAGGTTCTGCGGCTGCAGCCGCGAGATGAGGTCCTGCTGCCCGCTCGACTCAATGTTGAAGCAGCCCAGGACTCGCCCGCTGCGGATGAGCTCGAAGGTCGCCTCATCGGCGAGGTCGACGTGGTCGGGCGAGTCGAGGTCGAGCTGGCGGCCGGTGGTGCGGCGGATCTCGCCGACTGCGTGCGCCATCGCCGATTGGAGTCTCACGCCGAGCACATCAAGCTTCAGGAGCCCGAGATCCTCGACGTCGACCTTGTCGGCTTGCAACATGGGATATCCGGCTGGGGTGGGCTGGACGGGCAGTCGGTCCAGGAGCGACGCGTTGGAGATGATCACGCCGCAGGGGTGCATGGCGTACCCGCGCGGAAGACCGTCGAGGCCCGCCGCGAGCTCCCACAGAGGTCCGAACTGCTCGGCTTCCGCCGCGAGTTGCTGCAGTTCGGGCAGCTCTCGCAAGGCGCTGGGAATGTCGCAGGCCCTGACGTGCGGAAAGGCCTTCGCGATCCGGTCGACGGTCTGCGGCTCCAACCCCAGGGCGAGGCCGGTGTCCCGCAGGGCGTGTCGAGCCCGGTACGTCTCGGGCATCCCGGTGACCGCGACGCGTGCGCTCCCGAATCTCTTGAAGATCGCGTCATACACCTCGAGCCGGCGGGCCGACTCCACGTCCAGGTCGATGTCGGGCAGCGAGGTCCGCCGCGGGGACAGGAACCGTTCGAACAAAAGCCGGTTCTTGAGGGGATCGGCGGTGGCGACGAACAAGGCGTGGTTGACCATGGAGCCGGCGCCCGAGCCGCGCGCGGCCACGCGGATTCCCATCGCCCGGACGTCCGCGACGACTTGGGCGACCGCGATGAAGTAGCCCTCGAAGTGCATGTCCCCGATGATCTTGAGTTCGTAGTTCAGTTGGGCCATCGCGTGCTCGTCGCGGTCCAGGCCGCGGGCGACCATCCCGGCCTCGCAGCGCTGGCGCAGCAGCCGCATCCCGTCTCCCGGCTCCCGGCCGGCCCCCACTACCTGCGGTTCGGGAAAGTGCGGCCGGCCCAGCCCCAGATCCCGGACCGGATCGACTCGGCAGGCTTCGGCGGTCTGGACGGTCTCTTCCAGCAGTTGCTCGGCGCGCCGGGCGGGTGCGTCTGCGGCCGCGGCGACTTCCTCGGCGATCCGGCGCATCGCGGTCGCGTCCTTGAGGTAGCGCTCGCCGCAGTCGACGGGACCCTTGCGCGGGATGGGGCGCAGCAGCCGGGCGGCGTCCAGGACGTCGGCGAGCCGGTGCTGGCCGGCGGTGGCGTACCGGGCTGCGTTGCTCAGCACCACGGGGACGCCGGCCCGGTCGCCCAGCCTCAGGGTGTGGCCGGCCAGCCGCCGCGATCCCGGACCCAGGCCGGACAGTCCGTAGGACACCGCTTCGAGGCGCAGGTTCTCGCCCGCGACGTCCCGCCAGGGGGTCAGCAGTTGTTCGGCGAGGTCCGCGCGGCCGGCGGAGAGCGCCCGCGCCGGCTCCGAGGCGGGACCGAGCAGCACCATCAGCCCGCCGCCGATGTGTGCGCGCAGGGCTTCCCAGGATGCGATCGGGAAGGCGGCCTCCTGGTCGGCGTGCGCGGCAGAGACCAGCCGGACCAGCTGCGCCCAGCCGTCGGCTTCTTTCGCGAGCAGAGTGATGCGCAGCGGGGGTTCGGTGACGTGGGCGCCGCCGCGGACGGGGGTGCGCGGCCGCGTAGGCCGCGCTGCGTGGGCGACGGGGGCGACGGCCAGGTCCACGCCGAAGATGGGGCGCACCCCGTGGCGGGCGCATGCCTTCGCGAAGCGCACCGTACCGGCGACGGTGTCGCGGTCGGTCAACGCGAGCGCGGGAATGGCGAGCTCCGCGGCGCGGGCGACCAGCTGGTCGGGGGAGGAAGCGCCGTACCGCGCCGAATAGCCGGAATGGACATGCAGGTGGCCCAGGCCCTCCATCGCCGTCTCCGATCGTGCACTGGTCTCGTTCTGGATCCCCTCCCGAACCGCATTCGAACATGCGTACGATCCAGAGAGTACAGCCAGATACCTGATGTGGGAAAAGGGGCGCGAGCAACATCATGCGAACGAGGGACACGAGGGCCTGCTGCGGCGGCTGGCGTACGCCGTCGGGCACATCCAGCGATGCGATCGCAGGCTGAGGGCGTGGAGTTTCCCGTGGCGCTCGCGCTCGCCCAGGCCGTGCAGACGCTCCCGACCGCGCCCGGGCTCTGGTACGAGCCGAAAGCGGACGGTCACCGGGTCGCGCTGTGGCGGGAGGAAGACGGCGTGCGGCTGCAGGCCCGCTCCGGCCGGGACGTCACGGATGTCTGGAGCGATCTGGCTCGCGCCGGGATGCAGCTGGAGCCGGGGACGATTCTCGACGGGGAGGCCGTGGTCTACCGCGACGGGAAGATCGACTTCAGCGCGGCGCAGGCGCGTGCCGCGTCCTCCCCCACCCGGGCCCGTCTGCTCGCGCGGCAGTTGCCGGCGTCGTACGCGGTCTGGGACATCCTGGCCCACGCCGAGCTCGGCGATGTACGGATGCGCCCCTATGTGGAGCGCCGTGCCCTCCTGCTCGAGGTGCTCGAGGACGTCGGCCCGCCGATCCAGGCTCTGCCCACCACCCCCGATCCGAAGACCGCGCTGCTCTGGTACGAGGCGCTGCAGGACCAGGGCGTGGAGGGTCTCGTGATCAAGCCGGGGGCGTCGGTGTACCGGACCACCGGCCGGGTGTGGCAGAAGCTGAGGCATGCGGAGACCGTGGATGTGCCGGTGGTCGGCTACACCGGTCCGCCCGCCCGGCCGCGGGCGATCGTGGTGCAGCTGCCGGACGGGCGGATCGCGCTGTCGCAGGCGCTGACCGCGCCGGTGGCCGCTCAGGTCGCGGCGTACCTGATGGCGGCAGGCCCGCCCGGCCGCGCGCGTACGGACGCGGGCGATCCGTACCGCACCGCTCCCGCGGGACTGCTGGTCGAGGCGCTCGCCGGCACCACGCGGCATGCGGTGGTGACGGTCACCCGGGTGCGCTGACCGCCGGGCTGCGCGGGGTGTCGCGTCAGAATTTCCAGGGGACGCGGGCGAGGACCAGGCCGCGCACTTCGCGGGCGCCGGAGTTCAGCAGGCCGCCGGCGATGTAGTTGAGCTGGATGCCGGTGGTGCAGACGTCGTCGATCAGCAGGACCCTCCGGTCTTGAATTGCTGAGCTCAACGCCGGGGTGCCGCGAATGGCCAGACGGTGGTTCCAGGCGGCCTCTTCCTTGCCCACGAACCCGCGGTCCTTGGATGCCTCGGTGGTTCCGGCCTTCACCAGGAGGGGGTCGTTGGGGGTGGTCAGCGGCCAGCGCTCGGCGGTGTCCTCGGCGTACGCCGCGCCCATGATCGCTTCGATGTGCTGGAGGGGTTTGCGGTCGGCGTGGGTCGGGTTGCCGACGACGAGGTCGATGTCGTGGACCAGGTGCGGGTGGGTTTCCATCCAGCCGATGAGCAGGCGGCCGAAGATTGCGGCGAGGAACTCGTACCCGGGTGTCTCTTTGAAGATGCGCAGGTAGGCGGCGAAGGTGCCGCTGTACTGGGCGACGGCGTCGATGCGGGTGATGCTGCGGGCTCGGCGCTCGCGGCCTTCGGGCCATCCGCACAGCGTGTTCACGCAGGCGCGGCCGGGGGCGAGGGCCTGGCTGCAGATCAGGCAGTGGTCGTCCGGGATCGGCTGCAGCGTCTTGCCGGCGCAGGCTCCGCAGATGCGGGGCGTGCCGTTGATGAGGTAGGCGCAGCGGCGGCAGTTGGGAAATCCGAGGGGCTCGGGAAGGGCGTACTGGCTCACAGCACCGCCAGCGCGAGCTGGATGCGCTGCTGGCTGGCCTGGTGAATCCGCTCGGGGGTGGTCAGGCGCTGGAGGACGTCGTCGAGATCGGTGACCTCGGTTGCTCTGTGCTCGTCGAGCATCTTGCGGGCCCAGGGCTGGGCGGTGGCCAGGGAGCGGAGCAGGAAGACCTGTTTGCCATGCTCGGCGGCGATGCGGGCCTGCATTTTGGCGCCGGAGGTGCTGGAAGCCTCGATGACGACGGAGCCCATGGTCGCGCCGGAGGTGACGACGTTGCGGCGCGGGAAGGTCCACTTGGCCGGTGGACTGGTCGGCCAGAACTGGGAGAGCAGGGCGCCGCCTTCGGCGAGGATGCGGTCGGCCAGGGGCCGGTTCTCCGCCGGGTAGATGCGCGCGGCGATGCCGGTGCCCATGACCGCGACGGTGCGGCCCTGCGCGTCGAGGGTGGCCTGGTGGGCGGCGGCGTCGACTCCCTTGGCGAGCCCGGAGAAGACCGCAACGTCGTGCTCGACGAGGCCACGGGCCATGCGGGCGGCGCGTTTGAGGCCGATGTCGGTGGCGTTGCGGGTGCCTACGACGGCGACCGAGCGCGCGTCGGTTGGCTGGAGTGGACCGCGGTGGAAGAGGAACGGGGGCAGGTTCGGGACCAGACGCAGATTGTCCGGGTAGTGCGCGTCGATGACGGTGACCAGCTCGGCGCCTGCCTTCTCGGCGGCCTCGAGTTCCGTCTCGGCGCGGGCGCGGGCGTCGTCGAGGCCCTCGGCCAGGGCACCGCGCAGGATCGGCAGGCACCTGCGGGCGGCAGTGGATTCCTCGGGAATGTCGCCGTTGAGGAGGGCTTCGAGGCCTGCGGGGCTCTGGCTGGTGCGAGCGAGCAGGTGCCAGTCGAGCGTGTGGTCCTCGTGCCGTAGGGCACACAGCGTGAGCAGGTTCTCCTGCTCTTGAGAGAGGTTCATGCGGGTTCCTTCTACTCGTGGCCCGGTGCTGTTCGAAGGAGAAGCGTGCTCTTGGGCCGTTCTCATCATCCCATCGACCCGGTGGTGGTGTCAGGCAGCTAGGCCCGGAGCGGGTCGCGCAGGCGTGGGGGTGACGGGCTACTGGTGGCCGCTGTGACGTTCGAGGCCACCGGGACACCGGGACGGGTCGGCGGCTCCGCCGGCGCCCTTGAATGATCACCAGTGTGCGGTGGTCGGTCGGCTGGGTTCGGTTCGGACCGGGTTTGTCCGCTGCGGCTGTCGGTGGCACTTCAAGGCAGCCCGGGCCGATAGCGTCCGGGCAGGCCCTGGCAGTGAGTACAAGGTGGGATTCCCGTGGCGCGTCGCCGGATGGCGTTGACGGTGTTGATGCGCGCCGAGCTGTCCGAGGCCGGTGTGGACGTGCCGGCCGTCGTGGGGGCGAGCGCGGCGCTGGTGCATTCCGGCGGCGCCAAGTGGCACGTGCCGGTGACGGGCAAGGCGTACGGGCAGTGTCAGCACGCCGCGAAATTGCGGACCACCGAGCCTCAGGTCGTGGTGCTGCTCGACGTACTGCCGCAGGTGTGCGCGCACTGCGTCGCGGCCGTGCCGGTCGACGACGGGGTGCGAGCTTTGTGGCATGCGTGTGAGGAGATCGTCGCGGCCGCCCGGACCGTGCGCGGTCTGCGCGACGCGATGGGCGGCAAGACCGTCAAGACCTGGTCCGGGTATGCGCGGGCGCTTGCGGCGGCCGCGCACCATCATGACGCCGACGTACGTCGGCTGCTCAAGCCCTGGCTCGTGGATGCGGTTCTCGGCTCACAGGCCTGGCGGGTGCTGCGCGCCTGGACGCGCGTGGTGGAGAAGTCGCAGGCCGCGCTGGACGACTACCGGGCTGCCGCGCCGGCGGCCGGGCAGACCGCGGCGATCACGGGGGCCTGCGACGCGGTCGCCTCGGCTCCTGAGGTACATCAGCAGTCCCGGGCTCTGGCGAGGGCGGTCCACGGCTCGGGAAGTCCGTACACGTGGGGACGGGCGGATGTGTGGTCGGTGGTGCGCGAGGCCTGGGGTCTGGCCCGTGCCCAGGGCCAAGACGCTGCCGCTGCGCATGAGTTCGCTCGGTCCAAGGTGGCCCAGCTGTGGGGCGAGGCGAAGGTGACGGACGTGTCTGCGCTGCCGACGCCGGCGCACACCACGCCGTGCGGGCACAGCTCGCCGGCGTCCTGGGCGAACGCCGAGTTCGACCATCTGTTGCGCGAGCACGTTGCTGCCTGGTGCCGCCTGTTGGAGGAGGCGCTGTCGGCGACCGTGGTGGTCGAGGACACCGAGGAGTGTCTGCTGCTCGTGGCGGCCTGGCCGCTGATCGCCCCGGAGGACCGTGACTTGGCGTACTTGGCGCAGTGGCCGCAGGTCGGGCCGAGCGTCCCCTCCCCCGCCCGGCGCGATCCGTACGCAGCTGACCGGGAAGCCCTTGCCGTCGTGCTGAGCGTGCCGGCGTTCGCCGCCGAGCAGGCCGTCCAGCATGCTCGCTTCGACAAGGGCCGCCTCACGATCGGACCGCGGCTGCCGGTGGGGGCGGCGGCCAGCGACACGGTCCAGGAAGCGGCCCGCGCGCTGCTGCGTACCGTCTACCCATTCCTCGCCGAGGACCTTGCCACGGACGGACGCCGGCCGCGGCCGTCCGCCGAGGTCCGCACCGCCCGGGCGGTGGAACGCGACGTACGGGAGGCCGACTTGGCGCTGCGGCTCGTCCACGAGCCCGACGCGGAATCGAAGCAGCGTCGGCGGGACGACTTGGAGCGGGGGATCTGGTCGTGGGTCCCCGACGACACCGCTTCCGGGCCGGCGGCCCGCGAGCTGCACGAGCTGTGCGACCCGTACGGGCTGTACGGCGATCTGCGGCTGCGGGTGGAGTGCGGGCCTCGCGGCACGACCAGCCTGAAGACGCTCTTCGGCCGCCTGGTCGTCTGGGACGTCGGCCGGCGGATGCTGGAGTTCGCTCCCGTCGGCGGACACGGAACGTTGACGGTGCCCATGCACCGCATCGTTGCTCTCACCGGTGACCGGTATCGGCGCGGCCGTGACGAGCCGCCGCTGTGGGAGGACTACGAAGCCCCGCGACGCCGCTGGTGAGGCGCACCCGACGTCGAGGGCTTCGGTGCGTCAGCAGCCGTACGACGTCAGGATCTTTCGGGACGCCCGGTTGGCCGGGGTGAGGTGGTGGATGCCCCCGTCGACCGCGTTGTCCAGGCGCAGGGCCGGCAGGCCGGGCTCGAGCGGATCGACGATGAGCCGGCCGGGATGGTCGGCGTCGTAGGCGCTCTGGGAGCGGTTGAGGTCGTACGGCGTGGAGTGCAGGCAACGCCCCGGACCTCCGAGTTCGGCTTCGTACCGGTCCAACGCCCGCGGGAAGATCGCGTGGGCCCAGTCGTACGCCGAGCTCATGACGACCAGCAGCACGACGCCGGCGAGGGCGCTCTGCCAGAGATAGAGGCCGGTACGGGCGAGGAGCCGGTGCGCGAGGTGGTAGACCGCCGCGGCCGCGAGGAGCGCGCCGGCGTACACGGCGGCCAGGGCGAAGTGCTGGTGGTGGTGCCAGAACTTCGAGGCCAGCGCCAGGTGGAAGCCGGTGAACATGGCGACGAAGGCGGTGAAGACGGCGAGCACTGCGGCGGGTGGCCGGTAGTCGGGCTGTCCGGCCGCGTTTCGGGGCGGATCCAGTCTGCGCAGGATCGGCGGCATCCTGCTCCGCGCCGCGCGAGTGGCGGGCGAGGGCGTACGGCGGCCGCGGGCCGGCTCAGGGGTGTGGTTGGTCATGCTTCCGTCCGGTGAGGGTGAGCTGCGCGATGCCTGGGCAGCACGGGTTCAGAATGTCGCTTCCTGGAACGGGTCCAGGTCGGCGCCGGCCTCCCATTCGGTGAGGACGGCGCGGAACCTGGCCACGAACTGGGGGCTGGCGTACGGCCTGGCCTCCACGTGCCGCAGGTAGGACTCGGCGCCTTGGAGGAGACCCGATCGCGGGTACTTGATGACGAGCGCTTTGTGCGTCCCGGGGGTCAGGAGGTGACTCCAGGCGTCGAAGTCGGCGCCGTCGGGGACCGATGCGGGGATGTGGCCGTCGACGAAGCCGCCGGTCGGCAGTTCGCATCTCCAATGGGTTCGCGTCGCGCAGCGCTCGCAGGCAAGGACACCGGGCAGGGCCGGGAAGCGGCGCTTCCACTCTCGGTCGAGGGCGTGGACATCCTGCGACAGCGGGATCGGCTTGCGGCACAGGGCGCAGGTGATGCGGAACTTCGGGACGGCCATCAGGCGGCTCCAGGTGAAAGGGGCAGAAGATCTCGGCGTGGCCACGGATCGGGGCTGAGGCAGGACGGCCGGCAGTCGCGACGCGTGGGGTGCGGACGGGCGGTGTCAGCGGACCGCCTTGGGGCGCGGGCCGGGGCGGGGTTCGCTCACCGTGGCCTCGTGCTGCCGGCCGGGCGGCGTGTGGACCTTGCGCGAGAGGCGTATGCGGCGGGAGGGCCATCGGCTGGCGGGGCGTAGCGCGTCGTCGCAGGCCTGCTCGAGGGCGGCGAGGAACTCGGCGGGGTGCTGGGTGGGGATGCGGTGTCCGCCGCCGGCGATGACGTGGAGCTGGGCGGTGGGGATCTGCGCGGCGAGCCGCAGCGCGTGGACGGGCGGGATGGTCTGATCGCTGTCGCCGACGAGGATGTGAACGGGGATGCGGCTCAGTGCGTCGAGGCGCTGTGCCACGTCGTGGCTCATGAGTGCTTTGAACCAGCGGCCGGCGATGTCGATGGGTGGCTGGGCGTAGGGCCGGGGACGGACGAGTTCCCGGATCCGGGCTGCAGGGCGCGGCGCGTGGATGGCGACGGCCGCCATGGCGTGGCGGGACAGGCCGACGAGCCGGGTGAGCGGCGGGTGGTGGGCGGCGGTGAGGTCGAGGTCGCCGCCGGTGGTCGCGACGAGCAGGGCGCTGGTGACCTTGTCGCCGATGAGGTGCGGGAACTGCGCGGCGAAGGACAGGGCGGCCATGCCGCCCATGGAGTGCCCCACGACGAGGACCGGGAGCCGGCCCGGTGCGGTGGCGGTGATGACGGCGTTGAGGTCGTCGGCGAGCAGGGGGATGGAGGGCAGCGCACGGCCTGACGTGGAGTTGCCGTGTCCGCGTTGGTCGTAGCGGACGATGCGGGTGCGGGGACGGGGTAGTTGGCGGACATGTTCGTCCCACAGGGAGGCGGCGGCCTGCCAGCCGTGCGACAGGACGATGACGAGGTCGGGGTCGTCGGGGCCGTCGACGTAGAGGGCGAGGCGGGCGCCGTCGGCGCGTTGGAGTTCGGCGCGGGTGGCGGGGTGGGTTGTCATGGTCAGCTCCGGGCGGCCAGGGGGATGGTGAGGTCGATGAGGCCGTCTGCGGCGCGGGGGACCCAGATGTTGCGGCGTCGCAGGATGGCGAGGGCCCGGGTGTTGGTGGCGCCGAACTGGGCGGTGACGGTGTGGCAGTCGGGCTCGGCGGCCGCGGCGGCCAGGGCGTGGTCGGTGAGCTGGGTGCCCAGGCCGCGGCCCTGCCACAAGTCGCCGACCAGGACGGCGAGTTCGTAGGCGTGCGAGGTGCGGGTCTTGAGGAGATGCGTGAGAGCGACGGCGGTGTCCGGGGCGTCGCGGAGTGTGGTGAGCCAGCTGGTGCCCGCGGATGGATGCAGCAGTCTGGCGTACTCGGCTCGTTTCAGCTCCCGGCGTGGGGTGGCATAGCGGGCGTAGCGGCTGGCGAGTGAGCAGCCACGGTGCAGTTCGTTCACCGCTTCCAGGTCCCCGAGTCGGGCTCGGCGGGTGAGGAACGGCGATTCGGGTGGGGCCGGCTCTGCCGGGGCCTGCGTGAGGGTCGTGGTGGTGGTCAACGCCGCTGCTCCTTGGCTCGTCGTGAGGGCGCGCCCGGACGGGGGCGGGCCGGCTTCGCGGCTCAAGGTGGCAAGGCGGACCTGTGGACAGAGACCGCCGCCGAGCAGGCTCATCCCTCGGGTTCGGCGAACGGGATCTTGCCCTTGGAGCGTCGCTGGCGGTCCACGGCCCGCCGTGCGGCCCGGTTCAGGCGGGGGTGTTCCGTGTCCCAGTCCTCGTCGGGGACGACTACCTCCTCGCTCCCGACGAATCTCTCCCACCGTGTTCCGGGCGTGGCACGTCGCTCGTTCCAGGGGTTGCTGGAGGGTCCGGACATGTCGCATCTCCTTCGGGGTGGCGGGTCAGGCTGGCTACTTGGTGCGGGCGGGGTTGTTCTTGCGGCGCAGCCGGCGCCGGGCCCGCTGCTCGCCGGCGCGCACGGATTCGGCCTGCTTGCACGGCTCGCACGCGGTCTCGCCGGCGCGCATGTGGCGCTGGTAGGCGGCCGGGGTGCCGCAGGGGTGGGTGAATCTCGTGTAGCCGCGGCCTGTCCAGCCGACTGGCGGATAGCCGGCGGCGGCCCGCTCAGCACTGGTTTCGCCGCCCCAGGTGCCCCACTCGCCGCTGTTGCGGGCCTGGGTGCGGCACGCCTCGGCCAGCGGGCACCCCGCGCACAGTTGCTTGGCCGTGGGGGCGAGCACGTCGTCGTGGAAGATCTCGGGGTCGGCGTCGGCGCAGGCGGTGAACTCGACGTTGGGCCGGGTGAGTTGGGTGATCATGCGGCGGTGCCTCCGGTGACGGCGAGGAGGAGCAGGAGGCCGTCGCGCTGGTTGTAGAGGTCCTCGAGCTCGGGGTCGGTGATGGTCGATACGGTCCGGCGCGTGGCCGGTGCCGGGTGCTGCTGGTCGAGGTCGGCCTCCCACAGGGGGCGGACGGTGCTGGTGTTCATGTGGCTTCTGCTCTCGTTCGGTGCGGGGTGGGCTACTTGGGGCGCCGGATGCGGCTCTTGCCTTCCAGGAGGGCCCGGCGGGTCTGCTGGTATTCGGTGGAGCCGCTGTTCGGGGTCCGCATGGTCCGCGGCAGCGTGCCTGGCGCGGGGGTGGTGCTGCCGACCAGGGCGCGGACCTCCTGGTAGTGGGCGGATCCGTCCTCGCGGGTACGGGCCGGCTCGCGATCGGGCGGCGCCTTGGCCGGCGTGGACTTCACCAGGGCCCGGGTGGCCTGGTAGCCGGCGGCCCCGTCCTCGCGGGTGCGCAGTCGACCCGGGATGACGGGCGCGGGCGACGTCTGCAGTGCCGCGCGCACCTGCTCACGGCCCCGCGCCCCGATCGGCGACGTGCGCAGCGGAGCGCGAGCGGCCACTTCAACCGGCTCGTCCGCCGGGCTGTCCTGGGTGTGCGTCGGGCGGATGCGGGAGCCGACCGGAAGGACCCGGATCTTCTGCACGGTCTGCGAGCCGACCGCCTTGTTCACCTGCTCGATGAGCTGGGCGCTGATCAGCTGGGCCTGAAAGGCCCAGGAGGGGTTGTCCGGGACCAGGTCGAGGCGGCCGCTGTCCGGGTGGAAGGCCGCGGGCTGCAGGTGCGCTGCCACCTCGGGGGTGACGATGTCCTTCCACCGGCCGATCACCTCTCCCCCGCCCTTGGGCTTCTCCCAGCCGCGCTCGATCACGAGCCGGGCCACGGCGCCGCCGAGGCCGAGGGGTTCGCGGCCGGTGCCGTGCAGCGCGGTGGCCGGCCGCTTCGTGCTCGGCTTGCGCTGGGCGCCGGCGCCTCGGCGTCGGGCGGCTTCCTTCTGCGCGATCAGGGCGAGGCGGCAGAGGTCCAGGCCGGTCGGCTGGTCGGCGCTCATGCGGGCCTCCAGGTGTGGACGATGCCGCGGCCGAGACGGGCGAGGCGCTGGGCCTGCTCGACCAGGGCGTTGGTGAACAGCCGGCGGGCATAGTCCTCGCCGCAGGTGCTGACCGTGGCGTGGATGAGCGCGTGGTCCTTCAGCGCGGCCGCGCGCAGGTCGATGACCTCGTCGCGGGTGAGCTGGGCGAGATCGACCAGTCCGTCGTCGCCGACGGTGAGGTCCCGCTGCTCCGGGGCGGCCGACGGCTGCTGCAGCTGGGCGAAGGCGCTCTCGACCTCGCGGGCGACGGCGCGGCTGGCCGGCTGCTGCCACTGGCCGTCCCACTCGGCGTGCCGTTCCTGGGCGGCGGCGCGGGAGTTGCGCCACCAGGTCACGATGGCTGCCCGCTTGGCGGGGGTGTCGTACAGGCGCTCGGCGCCCTTGAGGCGGTAGGCGAGGAATCCGGAGGGCCGGCGTACGTGACCTGCGGCGCTGTCCTGGCTGATGACGGCGATGACTTCGGTGGCGCTCCAGCCGGCGTCGGCGACGTGCCGGACGATCCAGGCGATCCGCGGGACTGCGGCTCGGCCGAGCCACGGGACCTGTGCGACGAGTTCGGCGGCGAGCTGGTAGCGGCGGCCGGTGGTGTTGAGCTTCTTCTGGGTGGACTTCTTCTGGGTGGGGGACTCGTGCTGCCCGCTGGCGAGCTTGCTCTCAGAGGGAGGGGGAGTATCACCGGTAGAAGAAGAACCAGAAGTACCAACCACCATTGGGGTGCAAGGCGATGCCGCCGAAGTCCCCTTCACCGGCTGCCGATTAGCGGTGTTTGTCCGCTTCCGGCGCAGGGGGCGGCGGGCGGCGGCGTGCAGTTCCTTCAGCAGCGGGATGCGGTCCCGGGCGAAGCCCCGTACGGCGCGGATGAGCGTGTCCGAGGGGCCGGTGCGCAGGCCGGCCGCCTCGTCGAAGACCGGGGGGATGGTGCGGGCGAACTCGGAGGCCCTGCCGCCGACGCCGCGGATGCGGGTGCCCTTGGCGAGGTACGTGAGCAGACCGGCCTCGCGCAGGATGGCGAGGTGGTACTTCACCGTGCGGGCGGACATCTTCAGCCACGTGACGAGGTTGGCGATGCTGGGGCGGCACTCGGTGAGGTGGGCGATGGCGTGGGCCGTGCGCCAGGTGGTCTCGCCGACCTTGGCCGGGCCGTGGGACTTGCCAGCGGTGCGCGGCGCGTACTTGTAGTGCCAGTACACGGCCTCGAGCCAGGCGTAGCCGTCGGGCGCGATACGGCCGCGGGTGTTCTGAATCCACTGGGCAGCTTCCGGCACGTTCAGCACAGCGGCATCAGGATTCGCCGACGCGGCGGCCGGGGGGTACGCGGGTGGAGCGGTGAGCGTGGGCACGGTCAGTCCTGGGTGATTTTGGGTGTGCTGGAGGAGCCCCGTGGCGTTGGCCGCGAGGTCGGGGGGAGTCGGTTCAGTCGAGAGGGAAGGCCATCTGGACCGGTTCTTCGGCCGGCTCGGTCCGAGCCGCGCGCGGCCGGGCCGGCTGGATGATCGCGTGGCGCGGGGCCGGCTCTCCGGGCTTCTGCCGGGGGACGGTTCGGGCGCCGGTGAACCGCGGGCGGATGGGCCGAACCGGGCGCTCTGAGCGGCCGACGATGCGCGGAGCCCGTGGCTCCTGCGCTTCTTCCGCAGCGATCTTGGCGAGCCGGCGAATCTCCCTGGTTGACAGCTTGGTCATGCGGGCGATGCGGTTCTCGGGCACTCCGCGGGTGAGGAGCTCAAGGACCTGCAGCTCGGAGAGCGCCCGGTCCGGGTTGAACTTCGGCCAGGGAGCGGCAGGCTGGACGGTCGCCTTCTCGCTCGAGGCGCTGGAGTCCTGCTCGCTGCTCAACAACTGCCTCCTGTCTTGAGGGGCACCGGGTCAGTCGGTGCGAAATGGGGTGGGTGCACACCTGCCGAAGACCTCGCGGACCCAACACCCGGTCAAATCGCGCCAATTGGGCAATTCGGCAGATGGTGAGCAACTTGATGTCTCGCTCGGGTGGATTTCCGCCGCTGCTCGGGCGGCACGTGAAGCCGAACCGGGCGGCTGGATTCGAACGCCGCCCGCTGTGCGACTAGTTGCTGCTCACGCGGGCGGACGCGCTGCCGCAGTCCCGGCCGCATGGCTGAAAGTCGATGCTCCGGTCCCGTGGGACGCGAGCACGATCAGATACCGAAAACCCTGACTGACCTGCCGCTGCGCGCGGCGTGATGGCACACTCATCCTGTCTCCACGAGGTGACGCCGGAACTGGCCACCGGGTTTGCGACGCCGAGGTTGGCCAGTTCCGGCCCCGCGCAGCCCTCTTGGGCATGCGGGAGCTGATGGGACGAGGGTTGACGGATGCTTCCCGCCAAGATCCTCGATGCCGCAATCTATGCTAGTTAGGCTCTGGCATCAAGTTTGTGGTTAGAGTGCCTCCGACGCATGATCGACCTGCCCCGCGCCTATCAGGAGTCCCTGGATGCCCGCACGCAACTTCGACGGACGCCGCCTGAGAGCCGAGCGTCGAGCAGCGGACCTCTTTCAGGCGGACATCGCATCGGGCGTGGGCGTCAGCAAGCCCACCGTCGCCGACTGGGAGAACGGGAACGCCTTCCCTCAGCCGGAGAAGCTGCCGTCCATCGCCGCGGCCCTGCGCAAGCATGTGGACGATCTCTTCCCGCGGTACGGCGACCCGGACTTGGCGGACCTGCGATGCGATGCCGGGCACACCCAGCGCAGCGCCGCCGAGGCGCTTGGCGTCAGCCGGGGTCCCCTTCAGAACGCCGAGCGCGCGAAGCGCAGACTGGACCCGAAGCTCCTGCCGCGGGTGGCTGCTGTGTACGGGGTGACCGAGGCCGAGGTGGAGGCCGCCCAGGCCCGCTCCTTCGGTGAGTTCCGCCCCCCTGCGCCTTCGTCGGCGCCGGCGCTGCAGCACGAGCGGCTGGCACAGAAGATCAACCGGCTGCTGGCGACCTTCCCGACGCCCCCCTTGGACGAAGAGCTCGCCGAGGCCATCAACGAGACCGCCGGCGCCGACGTCATCACCGCCGGCCAGGTCGCCGAGCTGCGGCAGGGCACTCGCCCCACCCCCGAGGTCCTGGCCGGCACTCCCGAGGTCATCGTGCACGAGGGACTGGGCAAGTTCTTCGACGTAACCCCGCAGTTCTTCCTGCCGGTCAAGGACGCCGAGCAGCAGGTGCTGGACATCATGGCGCTGCTCGCCGGCGAGGACGAGACCTCCAGGCTCGCCCTGGCCGCGCGCGGCGGCGAGGGCGGCCTCTCCGACGGGTTCGTGAACAGGCTTCAGGAGCTGGTCGCGCAGATGAAGCAGGGCCAGGCCCCCCGCGCCGGCGACCCGAAGATCTAGTTCGCCTCGAGCACCTACAGCAGCCACAGGCCTGCCGTGGCCAGGCCCAGTGACGCGCCTGCGGCCGTCTGCGCCACCGAGTGGTAGCCCAGGGCTACCCGGGACCAGCAGACCGCCAGCACCACGGGGTAGACGAGGAGCCACCACGGCGAGTGGACCACGGCGAGCAGGGTCACCACTGAGGAGGCCACAGCCGAATCCACGGAGATCTTCCAGGACTCGTTGACGGTGAGCAGCCCGACCGTCATCAGCCATAGCGCGATCATCGCAAGCAGGATGTCGCGGGGGGCGTGTGCGGCCAGCATGATGAGTGATCCGGTGCCGATGGAGGCAAGGATCACCAGGAAGATCGGCAGGCGCTGGGTGCGGTCGACGACGTGCCGGTCTCCCCAGGTGCCCTTCCTGCGTTCGTAGTTGATGTACGCGGCCGGCACCACGCCGGCGCACAGCGCCGCGAGCAGTCCCCACAGCGCCCCGCCCCAGTGCCCGGCGGCCGCGATGCCGATTCCGGTGAGGCCGGCGACGAGCACGTTGCGCGGCTGGAAGACGTCGGTGACCGCGCGCGCCGCGCTCAGCATGAGGACTCCCGGGCGGCGTGCAGCAGTTCGCGGGCCTGCGCGTCGCTGATGGTCACGTAGACGCCCTGGACACGCAGCAGCCAGGTGGCCTCGGCGCCGCTGTCGCCGATGGGTTTGTCCGGCAGTGCGCCCGAGGGGAGCTCGTCGCGTTCGCCGGCGGCCACGGCGACCAGCGCGGCCTTGATCCAGAAAGCCTCGGCGGCCGGCGCCTCGTCGAGGTGATCCACCACTGCGTCCTCGGCGGCCTCGAGCAGCCCGGGCGGAGAGAAGTGCCGCAACTGCTCGACTGCGTCCGCGATGTCCTGGACCCAGCGATCCAGGCGTACGTCCAAGGGCGGGGCGATACGGGTGAGTTCGCGCAGGCGAGAGCCGGGCGGGTCGAAGCTGATCTGCGGGATCGCGGTCATCAGGTCCCGCCACAGCGGGTAGAGCTGCTGCAGCGCCCGCCAGTTGCCCCAGCGTGCGTTGGCCGCGTTGGTGGTGGGCACGGAGGCGCCGAGCGCGAAGAAGAAGAACAGCACCTGCTGCAGTACGTCCGTGGTGTTGCCGACCAGCTGGTCGACCTGAGCAGAGGCCGGGGCGGCCAGCGTGACCCACAGGTAGGCGGTGCGGGTCACGACGTAGAGAACGCCCAGGGCCATGGCGAACGCCATGAGCGCCAGGCCGATGCGCAGGAGCCGGGTCTCGGCGCGCCGTGCGGCGCTGGTCCACTGGTAGCCGCAGACCGCGCTCGCGGCGCCGAGGAACAGATAGAAGATCGTCATGTAGGCCGTGGCGCCCCACTGGCCGGAGTGCTCGGCGATGAAGTCGTCGGACGGGTGCGAGCGGTTCACGACGGTGAAGAACATGACCGTCATCAACAGCATGGCGGCGAACGCGGTCTTGTAGGCGAGGCGCTGGATCCAGCGGGACACCAGGACGTGGCGGGGAACCTCATCGCCTGCTTCCGCCCGGCCGTAGGCGGTGACGACGAACGTGAGGATCGACAGGATCGCGATCACGCTGACGTAGTGCTTGACCAGGATGGATATGTCGGTCGCGGGGGAGGTGTTCAGCGCCTCCTTGACCGCGGGTGTCTTGAGCCAGAGCGCCAGGGCGAAGCCTGCGAAACAGCCCCACAGGGCTCGCCGCCGGGTGTCGGAGTCCTTGGCCAGGGCGCCGCGCGAACGCCACACGGCCACCCCGGTCATGGTGGCGGCCACCGCGTAGGCGAGGAAGTCGATCACGGAGTCTCCGAGTCAGTTCTGGGTGCGCCGGCGCACGGCGACGGGGTGGGACAGCGAGGCCTCCAGGAGGCTGAGCATGTCGTCACCAACGGGCTGGCTGCGGGCAATGCGCTTGATGAGGGAGGCGGCGAGTTCGGCCTCTCGCTCCTCTGGGGTCTCGTAGCGGGTCCGGGCCTGGAAGACGGCCTCGGAGCCCATGCGTTCGGCGATCCTGTCCCGAACGGCCTGGGGCAGGTGCTGCTCGAGTTCCTTGCAGCTGAGCGTGGTGCCGTGGTTGAACCACTCGTGGGCGAGCTCGTGCAGGACGGTGTGCTGGGTCTGGTTCGGGGTGGGCCGGCCCCGGTAGAAGATGAACGTCACGTCGTCGAAGCGCGCTCTGAGGCCGCAGGCCGTGCGCAGGTCGGCATCCGGCTCGATGATCTCCACGAGCTCGATCTTCCGGTTCCGGGCCCTCTCGATGTTCTCGACGAGAGCCGGGATGCTGAACGGCACGGGCAGCGGGAAGTCCTCCAGGCCGCGCTCGCACCTCTGACGCAGGCGGCGCATTTCACGCCAGTCCCCCAAACCACCCATCGTGTCTCCCCCGTTGGCCACATGTCCCGCTGGGCCATGCTCCAGCGGCTCGGTCTCGCTTTGGCGAATCATCTCGCACGTACGTTCTAATCGTTTGGGAGGGGTGGTCCCCGCCTCCCGACAGAGTTGCCGCCCGGTCCCACCCCCGTGGGGCCCGGGCCGCGGGGGCGTCAGTGCCCCATGCCGCCGCCACCGTCGACCGGGATGACGGCGCCGGTGATGTAGCTGGCCTCGTCGGAGGCCAGGAAGGTGATCGCGGCAGCGATCTCCCCGGGCTGAGCCATCCGCTGCAGCGGTATCTGGCGCACCATGGACGCCTTGATCTCGTCGGACAGCGCGGCGGTCATCGCCGTCTCGGTGGCGCCGGGGGCGACCACGTTGACCGTGATGCCGCGGCTGCCGTACTCGCGAGCGAGCGAGCGGGCGAAGCCGACCAGGCCGGCCTTCGATGCCGCGTAGTTGGCCTGTCCGGCCTCGCCCCGCAGGGCGACCGTGGAGGAGACGAGGATGATGCGGCCGGCGCGGGCCCGCAGCATCCCTCGGCTGACCCGCTTGGCCAGCCGGAATGCGCTGGTGAGGTTGGTATCGAGGACCGAGGTGAAGTCGCCCTCGCTCATCCGCATGAGCAGTTGGTCGCGGGTGGCGCCGGCGTTGGCGACCAGGACCTCGACAAAGCCGTGGGCTTCCTCGGCCTGCTTGAAAGCGAGGTCGATCTCTTCGGTGTCGGTGATGTCACACCGGACCGGCAGGCATCCGAGCTCCACGAGGTCCGCCGGCGGCTCGCCGCTGCGGTAGGTGAACGCAACCTTGTGGCCTGCCTGGGCGAACGCGCGGGCGGTGGCGTGGCCGATTCCGCGGCTTCCTCCGGTCACGAAGATCGAGCGGGACATGCGACTGTCCTTTGCGCAAGCACCCCAACCGGGGTGGTGTGAATGGTCCTTGACGCCTGCATCCGGTGCGTGCGTTGCGCCGACCATACGACCGCCCACTGACGCCCCTGGGCCCTTTAAGTTGGGGATAAGCACCCCGAGGGGAACTGTCAGTTCCCTTCATGGACAATGGAAACTGACAGTTTCCATAGCGGAGGGTGACGGCGCAGGCCAACTTCCTTCCGGCAATTGGCCTTTCGCGAATCCGGCGCCGCTTCACCGAGTGGAGTAGACCACTGGAATCTGTGATCCAGGTCACATCAACGGGGTGTTATTCAAACGTTATGAGCGCGCAGCGAACGGCCAGCCCGTCCATTACGCGAGCCCTGCAGAATGCGCGCGCACGTCTTGTATCGAGTGAAATTCCCGAGTTCGAGGAGAAGACGGGCAATCGCCCATCCATGAGGCCCGGCATCACCCAAGTGCAGGCCGCAGCCCTTCTCGGCCGGAGCCGCCAGTGGTTCGCGAAGCTGGAGAACGGCAGACCGGCCAACTACAGCGACGCATTCCTGGACGACGTACGCCAGACGCTGGCGCTGACCCGAGAAGAATGGGCAGTCGTAAAACTTGCCACCGGGCACCTTGCCGCCCGGTCTGCCGAGCACGCGGGCGACCTTCCCTCCCCGAAGGTTCCAACTGCCCTGCGCAGGTTCGTGGAGGGCGTCGAACCGTTCGCGGCCTACATCAACGACTTCCGCTGGGACGTGCTCGTCTACAACAAGCACATGGCCCGCACCCACCCCTGGGTCGAGCACAACGAGAACGTCATGGTCTGGGCCCTGACCTACGCCGAGGCCAGGCACCGCCTGATCAACTGGGAGCAGGACTGGGCGCTGCCCATGCTTGCCCAGCTCAAGCTCCACGACGAGCAGTGGGGCGCAACGGACCGCCGCATGCGGGAAGTCGTCGCCCGGGTCCGTGCCGACCGCAGAATCCGGGAGCTTTGGGACTCCCCGCACGTGCCCTCGCTGCAGCACCCTCCCGGCGACGGACAGCGCCGCTTGCGCATGCCCGGGTACGGAAACCGCGAGTTCACTATCAGCCTGCTGCCCATGTCCCCTGCAGGTGAGGACGAATTGCGCTTCATGGCCGTGGTCCCCGCGGACGACGCGTAGAGACCCGCCAGCGGGTTCTGTGAAGTTCCTGTGCGCCTGCGGAGGTGGTCTATTGCTTTCCTCCAAGGATCCTCAGCGATTACTCCAACGCCGCAATCCGAACTGGTAGGACACTTTCCTATCGCTGATGTGACGGCTCGCATAGTCATCGTCCGCACACCTCGCTTAGATTGCGCTCACGCACGTGCGCCTGCGAACCAGTCGAGACTTCTTCACCACCACGCAGGAGCACGAGGTCCGCTGCGATTGCAATGAACTCAAGTGCCGCAGTCCGAGCAATGCTCTGCCCCCCAACCCCGTGGGGCAGGAAGGTCCCGCGGTCCGCACCCAGACCGCGCCCACGGCTTCGCCGGCTGCTGCACCGCACTTCCCCCCACCGTGCGCGTCCAGCCTCCTGCGGCCCATTCGTCCGTTCTGCCTCGGAGCTCCCATGACGCACGCCCATGTCACCCGGCCCAGCATCGTGCTGGGTGCCTACCCGGTCACCATGGACGACATCTGCGACGACATCGCGCGGGCTCACGGGGACGACCCCAAGATCGCCCGGAACCTGCGGATCGCCCGCCACACCCAGGTCGCGTGCCGGCACTTCAGCCGCCCCCTGACCGATGCCGTGGTCGGCGGCGATGCCCGGATCACCGAACGGAACCAAGCCGCTTTCGCCGACTCCGCGGCTCTCGGTGTGCAGGCGGCGAGCCGGGCCATCGCGGACGCCGGCCTCGCCCCCGGTGACATCGACTGCGTAGTGAGCAGCCACACCACGTCCTGGACAGTGCCGGGCCTCGACGTGCACCTCGTGCAGAACATCGACGGGATGCGCCCGGACGTCGCGCGCATGCCCATGAGCACCCTGGGATGCGCCGGCGGCGCCCAGAGCCTGGTCAAAGCAGCCCAGTTCGTACGAGCCCACCCCGGCAGCCGGGTCCTGGTCGTGGTCGCCGAGACGCTCAGCACCGTCTACAACCACCGCGACACCAGCACCGAGTCCATGATCTACAAGTCGTTGTTCGGGGACTCCGCCGGCGCCTGCGTGGTCAGCGACACCCCTCTGGGGCCCGGCCTTCGGATCGACTCCACCTGGGAGTACCTGCTGCCTTCCAGCCAGACGCGCTACTCCGGGCGGCTCGACGGCGCCGGGCTGCACTTCGATTCCACAAAGGCTGCCGTCGCGGCCACATCCGACGTGATGCCCGCCCTCACGGCATATCTGGCCCAGCGCGGCCTGCACACACCGGACTTCGCCGTCATCCACCCCGGCGGCCCGCGCATCATCGACGACGCCGCCCGCGGACTCGGCCTTGACCAGGACACCGGACTTGAGGACAAGCAGCGCATCGCACGGCACTCCTGGGCGTCCCTGCGCGAGGAAGGCAATCTCGGCGGAGTTGCTGTGCTCTCCGTACTCTCCCGCACCCACGACGATCCGCCGGCCGACGGCGACCGCGGCGTCCTGGTCGCCTTCGGCCCCGGCTTCGCTGCCGCCGCGTGCACGGCCACCTGGAACGCCTGATCCAGGTCGGCTTCCTGCGTCCTCCCCTCCCGTCTGCCTTCCAAGGACCTGCCATGGCACAGCGCCTGATCCCGTACCTCGTCGACGACCTGACCGGGGAACGCGGCGATGTCGCGCGTCATCATGTGGCCCTGGACGGGAGGGTGTACGAGGTGGACCTGGCGCCCGACACGTACGCCCAGCTGGCGCTGCTCCTCAGGCCCTACCTCCAGGCCGGCCGGCGAGTCACCACCGCACCCGGCGCCTGGACGGCTGCACCACCCGCCGAGTCGTTCCCCGTCTCCTCGACTACCTGATCCCGCGGGACAGTCCGCGCGGGCCGCGCGGCATCGACGGCGGGCGCTCCGGCCTGCGTCGCACGGTGCCGGCGATCAGTCCGGGAGATGGCGTTCCTCGCTCGTGGCCCACCAGCCCACCAGCTGTGCCAGCGTCTTGTGTCCCAGCTTCAGCCGCAGTTCGGCCAGCGCGGCGTTGACGGTCTTCGAGCTCACCTTCAGCTCCGTTGCCGCCTGCTGCTGCGTCCGGCCGGCGAGCAGTTCACGCAGCACGGACCGCTGGAAGGCATTGCTGATGGTGTTCACGGTGGGGTCCTCGGTCCCCCGCCACACTGCGGCGCGATGCCATTTCAGTTCGAACTCCGCGACCAGCAGCGCCACGACGGCGGGATGCCGGATGCAGTAGGCCCCCCGCATGTGAGTACGCCCTTCCACGTGGTCAAGGACGAACGCGCAGTCGTCGATGATGACGGAGCGGTGGAACTCCTCGGTCATCGTTCTCACCTGCGCCCCGGCGGCCGTGACGCGGGCTACATAGGCCCGCTGGTGCTCCACGGCTCTGCCTGCGCCCGAGTACAGGGTGCGCATACTCACTCCCCGCGCGAGCATGCCCAGGTCTCGCGTTGTGGAGCGAACGAGGCTGTCGGGAGGGCGTGGCCCCGGCTGGGCGGTGAGGAGGTGCTTCGTTGCGATGAGCGAGGCGTTGGTGATGGCGTCGTTGACAGCGTCGAGGCCGTCGATCCATTCGATCCCGCTCTCGCCCCGCCCCGTCGCGCAGTGCGCGAGTTCGATCTGTTCCAGCAGGCCCGGCAGGCCGCGCAGATCGGCCAGACCCGCGGCGACCTTCGCATGCGCGGACTCCCGCAGCAGCGCCTCCGCCTCACGGCGGCCGGTATGCACGAACTGGCCCGGGGAGTACGGGTCTTCGACGACCAGCTTGAGTTCCACCAGCCGCTCGAAGTGCTCCTTGTCGCCAAGGTCGAGCGCTTCCCGGCGGCGCACCTTCCGGTAGACGGCCAGGTCCGCCTCCGTCAATGCCGGGATAGCACCGGAATGAAGCAGTTCATCCGCATCCATACGGCTCTGTCCTTCCGGTGTTGCACCTTACGTACGTACGAAGCTCGTTACGCATTGATCTTATGGTGTGACCTTCGGTGAACTAGAGCCACCGTCTGCATATGCCAGACGTGTACGCCCGCACGGCGGTTGCACGCCGCCGACCAGCGAAGGAACCACCCTGATGCCCACGAAGAACCTGCACCGGACCATCACGCTCCTGCTCGGCGCCGCTGCCGCACTGCTCCTGGCACTGGCCGCCGCGCCTGCCCACGACGCCCTCACCTCGTCGGCCACACACATCACCGCCGGCGAGAACGACAGCGACTGGGGCCGGGCGCCGCTCACCACGACCGGCGACTCCGACAGCGACTGGGGCTGACGTCACAGCGCAGCAGGCGACACGTACCACCGCTCCCCACTCCGCCCGCACACGTGAGACCTCGAGGCACCGCATGTCAACGAGCCAACTGCGCGCCAGCAGGACGGCCGGGCCGACCGAAAGGCCAGACCTGGACCTCCTCAACATCCCCCATCTGCTGCGCGACGTAGAAGTCATCACCGGTCGGCAGATGATCCTGCGTCCGCTGCCCGATTACATGGACAGCGTTACCGCCGGCTGCGGTCTGCGGCTGTCCGCCCCCGGCATCACGCGAATCCTTCATCCGCACGGCGCCGGCCGCCGCGACACACAGCGGCACATCCTGCACAGCCTGGCCCACGCGCTCCTCGACCACGGCCGGCCGCTCACCTACGGCGAGATGCAGCGGCTCATCCCCCAGCTCGGCCCCAGCATGGTCGGGAGAATCCAGCAGGGCGCCGGGACCACGCTCGTCGGGTCCTACACAGCAGAGGACGAGACCGTCGCCGACGCCCTGGCCGACGCGTTCCCCACCCTGGACACCACGGCCTCGAACAACCGCGGCGGCCTCACTTCCCTCCTGCGCAGCCGGCCCGGGATCAAGTACCCGCGTCTGCTGGGACGTTGCGGCTGACCCACGCCGCATTCCTCAAGCCCAGCACCGGCCGGGACGGCGAACTCGTCCCGGCCCTCGTGTGTGCGGACGCGGCAACGCACCGGGCAGGAGCGGCTCAGACCGTGCAGGGCATGGGGCGGCCGCCGTTGAACGCGACCATGTCGCCAAGCGGTGGCCCGATGGGCAGCTCTGCACCGAGCGGCTGTCCGGTGTGCTCGGCGTAGGCGCGGTGGAGATTGCCGACGATCCGTTCGGCCTCTGGAAGATCCCGATACGGGCCGAGGTCGCTGCGTTGAGCCGTCTCCAAGGGACTCCATCCCGCAGCGAGTCCCTCGGCGGCAAGGTGGTCGATCCACCTCAGGTACGCAAGGTTCTCGTCGATGACCTCGACGCCGGCGATGGGTCCGTGTCCGCTCACGATGGCCTGCGGGTCGAGCGCGCGCAGCTGCTCCAGGACGCGCAGGCTCCCCTTGACCGAGCCCATGAAGACGAACGGGGTGGCCTGCGAGAAGACCAGGTCTCCGGCGAAGAGGATCCGGTGTTCAGGCAGCCAGGCCACGATGTCGCCGGTGGTGTGGGCCGGCCCGAAGTGAATGAGTTCGACCGGCAGGCTGCCGAGGTGCAGCGTGAGCCGGTCGGTGAACGTCACCTGCGGCACGGTGAGTTCAAGTTGCCCCCAGCCGGCGTCGGGCCAGATCTGGGTCAGGTTCAGACCGTCGCGCAGGATCGCGGAGCGGGTGTGCTCGTGCGCGATGACGGTGGCCTCGGGGAAGGCGCTCGCCCCATAGTGGTGATCACCATGGTGATGGCTGATCACCAGCCTGGTGATGGGCAGTTGAGTCCGACTTGCGATCTGGGCCCGCAAGCGGGCCGCGCTCCGCGGCGTCGCGGTGCAGTCGATGAGGGTCACGCCGTCCGGCCCGGCCAGGACGCCGGCGTTGCTGACGCACCATCCTCCCCGCGGTTGGAGATGGGCGTAGACCTGACCTGCGACGAGCTCGTGCAGGCGCGGGTCGGGCGTCGGTTGTTGAGCCGGGAGGAGCGGGCTGGGCACGTGCTTCCTTCTGCTAGGCCATGGGGACGAGCGCCATGAGTCGGTGGTGACGCAAGTCCATGGGCTCCATGGGCAGAAGTATCACGCGGAACTCCTTGCGGCCCTGCCGGGGCAGGTACAGGCGCCTGGTCTGGTCGGCCGGCGGGTGGGAGAGGGTCGGAAGATCCGTGGCATCCCACATCTTCCCGGCCACGGGATCCGACCGAACCTTGTCGATCACCGCGTGGAGTCCCTCGTCGTCCGGCCACTGCTCGGCGTGCATCTGCAGCTGAGCAATCATGGGGCGGGCCCAGTCCTGCTCCCAGTTGATGAGCTGGGTACGGGCCTCGAAGAAGGTGAGCACCCACTCCATGACGTTGTTGCCGTGCCGGATCCACGGATAGTCCGTGATCAGCTGATCGTTATAGGCGAGAACATCCCACCGGTGGTTGCTGAGGTAGACGCTCCAGGGCTTCAGCTCCCGGATGAAGAGCCGCATCGCCTCGGGCACTTCCCGGGCCGCGGGCGGCGAGCTCAGCTCAACCGGAGGGGCCTGGCCTCGGGCAGAGCGGTAGACGATGTCCCACTCCGCCGGCTCGAGGTCAAGGACCCGGCGCACGGCCTGCAGGAACCGATTCGAATAGTTGAGGCGCTTGCCCGTTTCGAGGTTTCCGTACCACTTCTTGCTCGCGTCGGCGAGGTACGCCACTTCCCGCTGATGGATGCCGGGGGCGGTGCGCGGTTCAAAGGCCGCGGCGAAGCCGGGGATGTCGGCTGGGTTCCTGCGGGCACGAGCCTGACGCAGCACCCGGGTCACCGTCTGCTGCTGCGACTTGTTCGGCAGGTTCATAACCTTCTCGCGACGACACTCGTGGCGCGGAACACTCTTCCGTGATCGGGCCCCTGAGCTGCAGTGCATCTTCCATCTCAGGACATGCCGAATCGCGCCAGCACGACAGAATTCGGGCGCCCCATCCATCTCGTAGAGATCAAGTTAGGGCTGCCTAACACTATAGGGGAGTTCGGAGTTCCCCTCGTGGGCCGTAGGTCCCAACCTGCACGCCATAGGGCCTGAGGGCAGCGTGCTGCCCCGATCAGCCGCGCACCCGTGTGAGCAGAGAACGGAGAGAACGGGCGGACGACCGGCAGTGGCCAATGACTGCGCGGTGTGCCAGTTCGTGGCTACCTGAGCTGATTCCTTCGGGTCGCCCGGCCCTCGCGTACCCCCTGCGAGCGGTTCCCGGCCCCCACCGTGCAGTGACCGACGTGGTGTAGAGATCATCGTGGCATCAGCTCTTGGTCTGGGGGTGCGGTGCTCACGGCACTGGTCGTTCGGCGTGGGGGGCCGAAGCGGATCAGCCGGGCAGTGCGGCCCGGGGTTCGCCGCGGCCGCATGCACCGCCGCCTGGACGTCCTGACCGCCGCTCGCTGGGGAAGCGACCTCCTCATCAACCACCTCTGAAGGAACAGATTCCACATGGCACAGCGCCTCATCAGGTACTTCGTCGACGACCTTGACGGCGGGCGGGACGACGTCGCGCGCCGCCGCTTCGCGCTCGATGGCGTGGAGTATGAGATCGACCTGTCGGCGGACAACTTCGCAGCGCTGGTTCAGTCGCTTGCCCCGTACGTGCGAGCGGGGCGCAAGACGCACTCCCCCGTGGCCGCGGCCGTCGTGGACCGGACCGTGGGGCGCCCGAAGCCTGATGTCGTGCGGCGCTGGCTGCTCGAGCAGGGCATCGCTGTTAGCCGCCGCGGGCGTATCCCGGAGCATCTGGTCCGCCGCTTCGAGGCTGAGGCCCACGGCGGCGACTCCACCGTGGCGCTGTCCGCGTGGGAGGCCCAGGGCCTCGAGCTCGAGCGCACGCAGCAGCACGAGCGGGAGCAGCTTGATCAGCGCGACCGGTCCAGCACCGACGGCGCCGCCAAGTTCGACGCGCTCGACGAGCAGTTCGCCCGGCACGAGGACGAGTACGCCCGGTGGCAGGCCCTGCGCCCCCTGCAGGCCGCGTAGGGCGGACAGGTACCGGCGTTGGGACCTCCGGGGTGAAGTGCTCGGTGAAGCGAAGAGCTTCTGCGTCCTCGTCTTCCGCGGCGTGGCCGCGGCGGGACTGGCCCCCGAGCAAGGCCAGATGATGTGCATCGCGCACGTGGGCGGCCGGCTGTCTGACCGTCGTCGCTTCCTACGGACGCAGGACGTAGCAGGCGAGATGGTCGAGGTCGACGGAGGTCACCCTCGACCAGCCGGAGGTGAGGACTTCGGTCTCGGCCGCGGTGATGCCCAGGGCCTTGAGCGGGTCGTCCGCCGCGCGCCGGTCGGCCAGTTCGGTGACCACCCACACCATCCCGCCCGGCGCCAGGACGCGGCGGACCCGGTCGAGGAAGGCGGGCTTGTCGGCCACGAACCGGTACACCAGCCGGCAGGTGATGACGGCGTAGGCCGGGGCGGGCAGCAGGCTCAGATCGTCGGTGGCGAAGTCCATGACCTGAAAGCACGGCCTGCCGTCGGCGCCGTCGGCGGCTGTGGTGGCAAGGGAGACGGCGCTGGGTGCGCAGTCGATGCCGGTGACCTGGTAGCCGAGGTGGTCGTGAAGATGTTGGGCGAGCATTCCGTCGCCGGATCCGATGTCGAGTGCCGGCCGGCCGCGGCCGGCGCCGAGATGCTCGGTGAGCAGTCCGGCTTCCGCATCGTTGATCTGCCGATAGCGGCGGCCCACGGCCCACAGGGGCTCCCAGTACGCCCGCGGGGAGTCGATCACGTGTCCTCCTTCGCCGGACGGTAGGCGTCGCGGTCCTGCTGAAGGCGCCACAAGTCCCGCATCAGACCGGGCTGGTTGACCAGGTCGTGGAAGGCGCCCATCTGCACGACGCGCCCCTTGTCCATGACCACGACGCGGTCCGCGATCGAGGTGTTGGCGAGGTTGTGGGTCACCAGGACCACGGCCCGGTCGCCCGCCAGGTCCCGCAGCCCGGTGAAAATCCGGTGCTCAGCACGTGGGTCGAGGTCGGAGGTCGGCTCGTCCATGACGAGCAGGCCGGCGTCACGGTGGACCGCGCGGGCGACCGCGATGCGCTGCCACTGCCCTGGCGAGAGCGCCACCCCGCCCCACCACTCCCTGGCCAGCAGGGTGTTGAGCCCCGAGCGGAGGGTGGCGATCACGTCGTCGGCGCCGCTGGCCGCGGCAGCCCGGCGCGCTGCCACATCGCCGTCGGGGCCAGGCTGGCCGAGGGTGATGTTCTCCCGTGCGGTCATGGGCCAGCGGGCGAAGTCCTGCGGGACCACGGACGTCTGGCGCCACATCGCGTGCGCGTCGAGGTCGGTGACGCTGCGGCCGTCCCAGGTGACGACACCGCGGGTTGCGAGGTTGAGTCCGGACAGGAGTTTCATCAACGTCGACTTGCCGGAGCCATTTTCGCCGACGACGGCCACGATCTCGCCCTGGTGGACGTCGAAGTCGACGTCGTGCAGGGTGTCGTCCTTGGCTTCCGGGTAGCGGAAGGTGACGTTGCGCAGCGCGATGTGGCGGGGGCGCTGCGGCGTGAGGGTGCCGCGGTCGAGGCGCTGGCCGGCGGCTTCGTTGACGAACCGTTCCCAGTCGTCCAAGTACAGGCCGGTGCGCATCAGTTCGCGGCCGTAGCCGACGAGTCCTTGCAGGCCGGTGGCTGCGGAGCGCAGGGCGAACACGGCGGTGCCGGCGGCGGCCGCCGAGATGCGTCCGGTGCCCAGCAGGACGAAGACGGCGCCCCACAGCACGGTGGACGCCAGTCCGGTGGCGGCGGACCCCACCAGGGCGATCTTGGCTCGCTTGAAGGTGGCGGTGTTGCTGGTGGCCTCCACCCGGACAGCACTGGTCTTGTACTTCTCCAGGAGGTACGGGGCCAGGGTGTCGGTGCGGACCTGGTCGGACTGGTCCTTGGCGATCAGGTACCAGCGGAGCATGCCCATCATGCGGCGGTCCTTGTGGGTGGCGACCGTGGCCAGGTAGGTGATGCGCTCGCCCCGCACGGACGCGATCGCCTGCGGTACCGCGGCCAGCAGCAACAGCGGCAGGAGCAGCGGGTACAGGCTGGCCAGCACCGCGCCGGCCGCGATCAGGGTGGTGAGGGAGGAAATGTAGTTCTGGGACTGGCCGATCATCTGCCGGCTGACGTCGACTCCCCGCTCGGCGGCGTCGTAGCGGTCGTTGAAGCCGGGGTGGTCGTACGCGCTCTGCTCGGCGTTGGTCGCCGCTTCCAGCATCTTGTACTCCGCCTCGCGGCAGATGCGCGGAGAGAGCCGGTTGGACAGGGCTTCGATGGCGATGCCCAGCAGAGCCCGCACTCCGGCCATAGCGGCCAGCACGACCACCGCCGGGACGGCCGCGCGCAGACGGCCAGGATCGGCGGCCGTCTCGATCAGTACCGCCAGGGCTCGGGTCATCGCGAGCAGGCCCAGCGCCCCGGACACCCCGGACACGATCTGGCAGGCCAGCAGCGCGAGGACCGATTTGCGATCGACTTCCCAGGCCAGGGCGAACGTGCGCCGGATCAGTGAGGGAAGCCGGCGGGCCATGCTGCGCCCGGTCAACAGGTCCGCCAACTCGAGGCTGTCGCCGCCGGGATGGTTGAGCGCCAGCGTCTCCTCGACGGACGCCTCAGTGCTGCCGCTGTCCGGGGCGGTCGCCGGGGACGGCGGGTCCGCGGCCGCCTGCTTCGGGGTCTGTGCGGGCAGTCTGAAGGAGCGCTTCATCGGGCCTCACTCTCGCCGGGGGCCCAGCCGGTGGCGTGCGCCCCGCCGAGCAGGGCGGGCGCAAGGGTCTTGGTGTCGCTCATGCCCCCCACCTCGATGACGGGCGTGATGCCGCCGAGAACGGGGCACGGCGGGCGTCAACCGGCCGCCTCTGCACGGACGTGGCGACCGCGATGGCCGCGCTTCGGGGAGGGATGGTCTCGAACGCAGGGTGAAGGCGGGCAGGCGCTGGCACGGGATTCACGGTGTCTCCAAAGGGTGTGGGCGTCGGGGTGAGCGACCGGACAACTGGCCTGTTCAGAGAGCCGTAACGGGAGCCCGAGAGCGAAGCGTCGTTCACAGGTTCGAGCAGGTGACGGAGGGCCGGGCGCCCCATGGCGCCCGAGCCGTAATGATCAGTTCGAACCACTCTTGAGAGTGGTGATCCGCCGGGGGTAACCCGGACGGGGGATTGTCGGTCGGCGGGGGCGGCGGCATCGTTTCCCTCCGGCAAGGCGCTGGCACCAGCTGCGGGCGCCCACTCTCGCGGGCGGCACTGACACCGGACCTGCTGTCCCCCGCGGCGGTGCCGCTCCCAGGCGCGCGCCGTGTGCGCAGTCGCGCCGGCCGAGAGCGGGCGGACGGCGTGTGCCGGCCTTGGGTACCGAGCGGATGGAGACGCACGAGGATGGCGATTCGCGCCGAGCATGTGCAGGGCGTCGTGGCGGCCTACCTGGGCCGCTATCCCGACGAGGAGCTGGCGTTGCGGTCCCTGATCGGGCGGTTCGGATCGGGCGAACCCGCCACGAGCCGCACGGACTTCACGGGCCATGTCACCGTGTCCGGCGTCATCGTCAACGATGACGGCCAGGTCCTGCTGGTGGACCACCTGGCGTCCGGTCGGCGACTTCAGCCAGGGGGCCACTGCGAGGACACGGACGAGACGCTGATCGGCGCGGTCCTGCGGGAGATCGACGAGGAGACGGGCATCACCGGCCTGGAGTTCTACGCCGATGATCAGCCGCTGCACATCGACGTGCACACGATCGTGGCCCGGCCGGCGAAGAACGAGCCGGCGCACCAGCACTTCGACGTCCGCTTCCTGTTCCGTGTCCACGGCCGCGTCAAAGTCGAGCTGCAGGTCGAGGAGGTCGCCGGCGCCGCATGGCGCGGGCCCTCCGAGCTCGGCGACCCCGTGCTGCGGGCGCGGGTGTTGAAGGCGCTCGGGCGCCCGCGGGAGGACCGCGCGGCCGACGAAGACCCGTACGGCACGCTCGTGGTGCTCACCGACGCGGCCGGCCGGGTCCTGATGCATTTGCGCGACGACCTGCCGGGTATCTGGGCGCCGGGGACGTGGGCACCGTTGGGCGGCGGCGCGGAGCCGGCCGACGCTGATCCGCACGCCACCGGGGTGCGGGAGCTGTACGAGGAAGTCGGGCTGCAGGACGTCGAGTTGACGGCGATGTTCACCATCGACTCGGACGGCTACCCGGTCCACGTGCTGCACGGATACTGGGACGGCGACCCGGCCGACCTGGTCCTGACCGAAGGCACCGACCTTGCCTTCATCGACCCGGCCGACTTCGACCGCGTGCCCATGCACGGCTCGGTGAAGGCGGACACCCGGCGAGTCTTGGACCTCATCACCCCCAAGCCCGCCCCGTACGGCTATGGGACTCTCGCCCTGATCTCCAACGCCGACGGACACCTGCTCATGCACCGGCGCGATGACCGGCCCGGCATCTGCTGGCCGGGCACCTGGTCCCCCAACGGAGGCAAGCCCGAAGCCGCGGACGCCGGACCCCGGGGCACGATCCTGCGCGAAGTCGACGAGGAGATCGGTCTGCGGATCCCCCTCGAGCATCTGCTCACCCATCGCGCCGACGACACCGGGCACTTGACGTACGTCTTTCGCGGACGCTGGGACGGCGACCCCGCCGACCTGGTCCTGACCGAAGGCACCGACCTCGCCTTCGTCGACCCCAAGAACATGGGCGATCGGCCCATGAGCCCGCTGGCCCGCTACACGGCCTTGAGCGGACTCAGCGCTGCCCTGGAAGAGCAGGCCCACGCTGATGGCATCCGCGACCTCGTCGCAGCTGGCCTGATCGTGCAAAACGAACACGTCCTCGTCGTACGCCGAAACCCGGACGACTACCTCGGCGGCAGCTGGGAGATCCCCGGCGGTGGCGTCGGGGCGGAGTCCATCGTCGACGGCCTCCTGCGCGAACTGGATGAGGAGACCGGCCTGCCGATCGCCAGGGTCGACACGTACCTCGGGCACTACGACTACCTGAACGCCCGCGGCCGCATCAGCCGGCAGTTCGTCTTCACCGTCGTCCCCGACAAGTGCGCCCCGGTGGTCCTTTCCGAGCACGACCGCCACCAGTGGGTGAGCGATCCGACGGAACTTCTCGTCATGGCGCCCGAGTTGCGTCGCTTCCTGAAACAGCACGGGCTGTAGGCGAACGGCCGCTGCGGCTCGGCTGTCGGGCATCGCCCCGTCCATGGAGCAGTGCCCGACAGCCGAGGAGGTGGCCGTCAGCTGGGCTGAGCGATTCGCCCGTCGGCCCGCTCAGCGATCCGCTGCAGGTGCGACGTGTAGGTGTCCGCGGCGTTGGCGTCGATGGCCCACAGGTTGACGGCGGCGGTGGCGATGACGTCGCAGAGTTCTTTCTTGACGTCGTCGATGGTGTGGGTCTTGCCCTTGCGCGGGTTGAAGGCTGTCACTCCGATGAGGGCCTCGGCCACCTCGCCCACCTCCTCGGTCAGCTTGTGTACGAGCAGCGACTGGAAGTGCATCTCGTCAAGGCCGGGGTTCTCTTCCTTGAACCACTTCGCGATCCGGGCGATGTTGGCCCACATGTCGGCGGTCATGACCGTTCCTCTCAGTGCTGTTGGTGGTCGACGGAGCAGGGCCGCGGACCTCGGGCGCAGGACTGCCGGGAGTCCCCGTACAAGACGGGCGACGGGTCCGACAGCGGGGGCCTGCAGGGCGAGTTCGGCGCGCGGACGGCCCTGCTCGGGCAGCGCGGCGATCGCTTCCTCGGTGGGGATGATCCGCAGGTACGCCCGCGGGTCGCGGTAGGTGAGGTGACGGGCCTCTGCTCGGGTGAGCGGATCGGTGATGAGTACGCAGACGGTGACCTTCCGGCGCCGCATCTGTGCTTCGTCCACGACGACGCACCGCAGGCCCGGCAGACCGTGCGCGGTGCCTTGGAGGACCACGTTCGCGGCCTGCTCGGGTGTCTGCTCCTCGGTCATAGGCCCGACGGGAAGCATGAGAGCGCCGTGGAGTTCGGCCATGAGCAGCCCGCCGCCTTCGACGGGGACCACGAGACAGACGCCGAGGAGCGGCGGGCGCCAGTTCTCGTACGGTGCCCGCGGGCGGGCCGACGTCGCGGTGGCCGCGGCGCGGGCGTGCATCAGACCCACCCCGCCACCGCGGTGACGATCTCCTTGAGGTGGTGGGGGTTGCTGGTGCCGGGGATCGGGGCGACGTGCGAGCCGAGGTTGAGGAGCCAGTCCAGCGCGGCCAGAACGCCGTGCGACTGGGCGAGGCTGCCGGCGCCGAGCGGCCGGTAGGGCACATACGGGATGTCGAGGTCACGGCAGAGTTCCAGGGCCGGGTCGTCGCGGTCGATGATGCTGAGGGCGTTCTGTACCGCGGCGACGGGCTGTTCCTTGTGGACCCGGCGGATGTCCTCGGGGGTGACCTTGGACAGGCCGATGTGCCCGATCTTGCCCTCCTGCTGCAGGGCTTGGAGGACGGCGACCTGGTCGTCGAGCAGGATCTCCGGGTCGATGCGGTGCAGGTAGCACAGCTCGAGCCGCTCGACGCCGAGCCGGCGCAGGCTGGCCTCGACGCTGGCGCGCAGGTAGGCGGGGTGCCCGTGCGGGGCCCACATTTCCGGGGCGGGGCGGATCATGCCGACCTTCGTGGCGATCAGCACGTCCTGCGGGTACGGGTGGAGGGCGTCTCGGATCAACTCCTCGACGGTGTGCGGGCCGTAGGCGTCCGCGGTGTCGATGTGGGTGATGCCGTGGTCGTGGACGGCCTGGCGCAGCACGTTCAGCGCGGTGTCCCGGTCGGTCGGGTCGCCCCAGGTGCCGGGGCCGGTCAGGCGCATGGTTCCGAACCCGAGGCGGGAGACGGTCTTGCCGGCGAGGGTGATGGTGCCGGCCGGTGCGCGGCTCATACGACGGCCTCCTTGAGGCAGAGCTTGACGGCTCGGTCGACGGCGCGGGCCTGACTGTCCGGGTCGCTGGTCACCCGGTGGTGCTCGATTCCCTCCGCGGCGAGGAGGCGGTGGGTGTGCTGGTCGACCAGGGTGCGGTAGCGGGTGTCGTAGGCGTGCCGGCTGTCGACCGGGATGTCCGGGTCGAGGGCGGTGGCCAGGAGCAGGTGGTACTTCGGGGCCTGGGTGGCTGCCAGGACGAGCAGCCGCTCGCGGTCGTGCCGGTGCGGTGTCTCCTGGCGCCATTCCTGGGCGGCGTGCCAGTAGGCGAGCGCGTCCCAGGCGGCGCGGTCGGCGAGGACGACCTGGATGGGCTCGGGGCCCGGCCGGGCGGCTGCGGCGATCTCGTCGGCGATGCCCTGGGCGAGGACCCACTCGGTGGAGGCCACGGTGTGGTGCTGCATCTTGGGCAGCGGAACGAGGGCGGCGCGCTTGCCGAGTTGACCGGTGCGGTTCACCGGGATGCCGTAGCCGCGCAGCGTCATCTCGATGCGCTGGAGGAGCAGGGTCTTGCCGGTGGAGTGGGCTCCCATCACGCCGATGCGGATGGGAGCGGTCGTGGAGGTCGCGGTCACCACAGGGTGGGTTCCTCTTCTGGTTGGGGGGCACCGGGCAGGCCGGGCGGCACGGCCGCGGCGACGAGCTGGTCCCAGGTGTCGTAGTGGCCGGCCATGGCGATCAGGAGTTGCGCCGTGGCGTAGGTGTCGAAGGTGGCGCGGTGGCGCTGGGCGGGAGCGGCGCTGAGGTCCAGCTCGGCGTGCTCGATCAGCGCGTCCAGGGAGTACTTGCGCAGCCCCGGAAAGGTCGCCTTGGCCAGGCGGAGTGTGTCGAGGACTCCGTCCGGCGCCCAGGTGGGCAGGTGCGCGGTCAGCACCTGGTATTCGGTGTGGGCGCGGTGCGCGCAGATCCACGACGTGCCGAGCAGCTCCTGGACCTGGCCCGCGATTTCGGGCCAGGTGGGCTCGTGGGCGAGCTTCTCATTGGTCAGGCCGTGGATCCTCGCGGCGTGGAAGGTGACCGGCTGCTTCGGGCGGGTCAGCCAGGCGCCGGCCGTGGTGGCGTCCAGGTGCCCGTCGCGTACGGGCAGGGCGGCGACCTCGACGAGGTCGGGCGGGTTACCGCCGTTGCCCTCGACGTCGACGACGAGCAGCGGCGGCCAGGCGGTGAAGTTCATTCGGAGTCGGGTCCGTCCTCCGCCTGCCAGCCGATGGGGGCCCGGCCGTGCTGGCGGTAGTGGTGGGGCTTGGCGCGGTCGTGGCACTGGTAGCCGAAGCCGTGCTGCAGGTAGTAGCGCGGCGGCTCGTCCAGTCCCTCCACGACGATGGCACGGTCGTTGACCTCAACTTCGCCGGTCGCGCCGAGGAGACGGGCCTGCTGGGTGACGGCGGCGAGGTCGGGCCGTATCCAGGCCTTGCGGCACAGTGCGAGCTGCTTGGGCGGGCAGATCTCGCACAACTCGCGGATGCCGTAATGCCCGTTGTAGTCGGCCTCCCCGTGCGCGAAGGCGACCCCGCAGCTCGTCTTGCGGAACAAGGTCCCCCACTCCTTGCCGGGCTGCGGGTTCGCGAATGCCTCGAGGATCCGCTGCTCGGCCTCCTCCGGCATGATCTTGCGGCGGGCGGTGCCCTCGTACGGCGAGGGCAGGCCGACCGACTCGTAGTAGGCGGCGATCTCGTCCCGGTAGAACAGGCCGGTGAACACGGTGGCGTGCGCGCTCAGGGACAGTTCGCGGGCGCGCTCCAGGTGCTCGTCGGAGTCGTTGAGGCCGGGCACGATCGGCCGCCAGTAGTGGACGGTGCGGTACCGGTCGGCGTTGGCGTACAGGGTGCGCAGACTGTCGGCGGCGATGGTGGAGTTGACCGGCTCGATGCCGCCGTGCTCGATGCCGGAGTGGGTGACCAGCACGGTCAGGCGCAGGTTCGCGAAGGAGTTGAGGACCGCGCAGTCCTCCTCGTCGACCTTCCAGCGGGTGATGATCAGGACGTGGTTGGTCAGCCCCTGCTCGTCCAGCATGCGCAGCACCTTGAACAGGTGCGGCTTCACGATGGGGAGCATCGGGTCGGTGGCGCGGTTGAGGAGCTGGAGCGGCGTCTGGTGCGGCCGGAAGTAGGGGTGGCCGACCAGCAGGGCGACGGCCTCCTCGTCGGTCATCAGCCGGCGGGGCGTCTTCAGGTCGAAGTTGTCGAAGAGGTGGCGCACGCAGTAGGCGCACTCCAGAGGGCAGCCGACGATCCAGTTCACGCTCAGGCCGGACTTGCGGTACTCCACCGGGTCGGCCAACTCCGGTTTGAGCGCGCCTATTTGCTCCTTGTTCAGGATCGGCAGCGGGCGGCGGTGCGTGGCGGTGACCATCAGGGCCTCCAGAGCAGGGGGAAGGTTCAGCCGTCGCCGCGCGAGGGCTGCAGCGGGAGGGAGGGGGCGGTGAGCAGGACGCGGCGCCGGGCTCCGAACCAGGTGCCGAAGTCGCGGCGGGCCGCTTCCGGGTCATCGGAGGTGTGCACGAGGTTGCGGACCAGGCGCTTGCCGGCGAGGGCGGCCTGAAGGCTGTCGTTGCCGAGGGCGCCGCGGATGGTGTCCGGCGCGGCCTGCGACGGGTCGAAGTGCCCGAGGAGCTTGCGGAGTTGGGTGTGCAGGCCGGGCTCGCCGTGCGCGAGGGCGATGGTGACGCGGCGGCCGGCGTACGCGTCGTCCAGGCAGGCGGGGATGTCTCGGTCGGGGAACCAGTCGGCGTCGACGAGGAGGTCCCAGTAGTGGACGTGCGCCTGCCAGGCCTCGGCCGTCAGGTCGAGCCGGTCGGTGACCGTGACGCCGGCGTCGGCGATCCGGTCCAGAACGGCGCCGACCAGGCCCCGCTCGACCGCGTCGGGCTTGCACAGGATCACGGCCCAGCGGGCGAAGTCGACGCCCTCGACCACCGTGCCGCTGGCGGGTTTGCGGCTCACCGGGCACCGCCGTCTTCCGCCGCGGCCGCGCACTGGGGCCAGCGTTGGGCCAGCAGCCAGCGCAGCCCCGGCTGCAGCGCGGTCATGATCTGCCGGTCCACCTGGCCGGTCTTCTCGTGCTGGAGCTGCCGGTAGACCTCGAAGAGGAGGAGGACCTGCTGCCAGTACGGGTCCACGTCAAGGCCGCGGATGTGTGCGGCGCTGTAGCGGGCCTCGTTGGTCCTGAGCGCCTGCTCGTGTTCGAGGAGCAGGGTCACGGTCTGTTCGGTGGTGTCCTTCGGCATGGACGGGAAGTCGAAGGTGACCGGGGGCCGGGTATCTGCTTCGTCGAGGACGCGCTGGACACGCTGGGCGTTGGCGTCGTTCACGTGGCCCGCGTTGATGAGGTGGGTGTAGGTGCCCAGTTCCAGGCCGAGTTGGACGGCGGCGAACTCGTGGATGACGGTGAAGCTGAAGACGTCGGAGAGCAGGCCGCAGTCGAGGTCGTTGGCCCTCATGTTGCACACCATGTGCAGCTGGCCGTCGCGCGGCAGGAGGTGCAGGCCGGCGAGGCACGCCACGTCGGGGTTGTCCTCGATGGCGAGTTCGCCGGAGGAGAAGACCTGGAGGTATCCGCGCTTGGAGTCCTGCTCGGTGCGCAGCAGCTCAAGGACCTGGTGGAACGGGGAGAGCACGTCACTGGCGGCCGGGGTGAACAGGGTATGGCCGTAGGCCGATCCGCCGAGGTGGATGCCGTCGCGGGAGCTGGCGCGCATGGAGGGCGCGTAGTAGCCGATCATCTCCAGGTCGCGGCGGCCGGCGAGGTACCAGAGCGCTTCGGCCCATTGGAAGATCGGGTTCGCTCGGCGCTGTGCGAGGTAGGGCAGGCGCTGGCGGGGGTCATCGAGCTGGAACCCGGCGCCGATCACCTCCCGGGCGTGGTTGCCGCGCGCGGCGATGCGGTGCTCGTGCTGCTGGGTGGCCCGCCGGAGCAGCGCCAGGTAGGCGCCTTCAACATTCGGGTAGTTCGGCATCGCGTGCATGAATCCTCCGTGGATGAGTCCGTCGGGATCCGCGGTCGTCGCCGGAGCGGAGGGGCGCTCGAGGACCAGGGCGCCGAACCGAGGCTGGAGGGCGAGCAGGCCCTCAACGGCCAGCAGTCGCAGGGCGGTGCGGACGGTGCCGGGGTGAGCGGCGCACTGCCGGGCCAGCCTGTGCAGGGCGGGAAGCCGGGTGCCGAGAGGGTAGTAGCCATCCGCGATCCGACTGCGCAACATCGCAGCCAGCGACACGGCTTCAGGCGGCGCCTCAGGCACCTCCACGCGCCACCGTGCTCTCGTGGCCACCCTCAGATGCTGCTGCCCGTCGGATTCCAGCACCCGATACATGGCCAGCTGCTGCCGCGCAGCCCGCACTGTCTGGTCCGCCACGCCGAGCCGCTCGGACAGCTGCCATGCCGGCGGGAGCCGCTTGCCGACTGCGTAGCGGCCTTCGTGGATCTGGCGCAGGAGTACGTGACCGGTGTCGGAGAGCCGGTCGGTGGACCGGAACCCGGCCCGACGCCCCTCTCCCCCGCCGCTCATGCGGCGACCGGCCGCGCGAGCACGTCCCGGTGGGGTGCCACGATCTGACCGTCGGGCAGTAACTCTCCGGTGTCGTCGAAGAGCACCACCCCGTTGCAGAGCAGGGACCATCCCTGCTGTGGGTGGTGCGCCACCCTCACCGCGGCCTCGCGATCGCTGTCGGCCGTGGTCGGGCAATGCGGCTGGTGCAGGCACATGATCGTCTTCCTTGCGTGATGGGAACGGCCTGGAATGGGCCGAGGGCTGCGAGTTCGGCTCCGCGAGCGCGCCGGTGGCCGCACCACGGCGAACCCAGTGGGTCGCGGCCGGCCCTCAGAACGGCAGGGGGCCCGCGTCGAAGGCGTGGTCACTCGGTGGGGCGCTGAGGGGGGCGAGCAGTTCGGGTGTGCTCCCCGTGCGCGGTCGCCTCGTCGAGCTCGGTACTCGCGCGGAGGACTGCCTGGACCAGCAAGCCGGTGTGCACGGCCCGGGCAGCTGCGGCTACGGGTGCTCGCCGTGCGGCGGGGGCGGTCAGGCGTACGTCCGCCTCGCCAAGGGTCACCTGTATCCGCCGGCGCAGCGCGGATTCGCGCGGGAAGTGCGCCAGCTTCGCGCGCACCTCCTCGACCAGTTGGGCCAGGTACTCGCACAGGCGCTCTGTTTGCTCGAGGCTGCGGTCCGGGTGCGGCAGGCTTGTGGGGACGTCGATGTCGTAGGCCAGGACTTCCTCGAGGTCCTCGCGCGGATCGACGGTGACCGACGGTGCCTTACTCATGGGCGCGGCCCTCCGTTGGTGGATGCTGATCAAGATGGCCATGGCCCCGACGGCCGTGAGCCCGATGAGGAGGCTGGCCGTCACGAGGCACCTGCTATCGGGCCACCCGCCGGCGGCTTCGGAGCCGGGGCGGGCGGAGGCTCCGGCCGATGCCGGCTCAGCGCCTGGGCGAGCATGCCGGGCCCGACCAGATGGGTGTGCCGCATGGGGCGCAGCCAGTACGTGCCGAACGGATGGGTGTGGCTCGCCGGAGGCATGAGCATCCACTGCCTGGGCCGCCCGTAGCAGACCGCGTAGGGGCTCACCCAGCGGGCATGCGTGCCCGGCGGGACGAGGGCGTACAGCCAGGGCAGACCGTGCTGCGCCACAACTGGCCCACAGCCGCCGGGCTGCAGCGCGTCGAGTTCGGCTACCACCCGGTGGCCCCGCTCCATCGCGGAGAACACCACCACGTCGAAGGCGGAGCCGAGCGGCTGCCGCCAAGTTGTCTCTGCGTCCAGGCCCTGAACGGCGCGGACCAGACCGGCCAGGCGGCGAATCCAAGCGGAGTCGTCCGTCTCTTCGGTCGCTCCGGTGGGCTTGGCCTGACCTTCCGGAGCGCCCCCAGCGCGGCCCGGGTTAGCGTTCAAGGTCACTAACTCGCCGGCGGGCAGCTCGGGTTGCGTAGGAGGAATGGGTCTGTTCGGTCTCTGGCTCAAGAGGGTCTCTGAGATGAGCGCGACGGGAGGCAATCGGGGCTCCGGAGCAAGTTGAGTGGTCAGGGCTGCTCGGCAGGGGGCGGGTCAGCGATGAAGAGCCAGATGTCCTTGCCAGTGGTGGTGCGCGTGACGGAGGTTTCATCGGCCAGGTCCCGCAGAATGTGCCAGCCCCTACCGCTCTCGCCGGAGAGGGAAGCCACGGCGTGGACCGGCACCTGCGTGTCCTGGTCGCTGACTATCGCGGTGACGCCGTCAGGGACTTGCTGGACCAGCAGCCGGGTCAGCCGGCGGCCTTCCTCGTCCGCTTCAGTGTGCTGAAGGACGTTCGTCAGCAGTTCATTGACGGCCATCGCCATGCGCCAGGCCGCATGGTCACCGACGTGCCACCAGGTCATGTACGTGGCGATGACGCGTCGTACGAAGCCGAGGTCTCGTGGGCAGATATTGAAGGACATGTCGAGCTGCCCCTGAGCATTTCTGGCCGCGGTAGACCCCGGAGTGCCCTGCCCCGGGTCGCTGAGGAGAACTTCCATCGCTGCTCCGTCCGCTTTGCCTGAACCCCCTTCAACAAGGGGTGGTTGCGGTGTGTACTGAGACCGATTCGATCCGCAACCATTCAGGCAGAGCAGGCCCAGAGCGTGCAGAGCCTGATGCCGACAACAAAAAAGTTCGGCATCACCGAATTCGGGGGCAGGACATGCCGCAGCCGATGAAGAAGCTCAATCCAGGTGCCTCACCCCAGGAGTGGTTCGGCAACGAACTGCGAACGCGCCGCCTCGCCGAGGAACTGTCGGCAGACGCCCTCGGGCTGCTTGTGCAGGTCAGCGGGGACATGATCCTGCTGATCGAGAAGGGCATCTACCCCAGCTGCCGACAGGTCGTGGCCCAGCGCCTCGATAACGTCCTGGGCACCGAGGGCCTCTTCGACCGGGCCTGGCCAATGGTCTTCGGCACCCGTGATGCCGAAAAAAAGCGGGCTGATGCCGATAAGCGAACTCAGCGCACCCGGCCGGGAGTTGCTCAGCCGTACACAAGCAGCATCCTGGGCAGAGACGAATCATCGCCTCGCACCGGGAGCCGTGAGTCTGTGGACCGACGTAACTTCCTTCACCTCGGCGGCCTCGCCGCACTTGCTCCCTACGAACTCGCCCAGGCCTTCGCCCCCGCCGAGCTGCCCCACCCGAACCGGATCAGCCCCAACGAGATCGCCCAGATCCGGGAGTTCGCCACCTCGCTGAGCAGCTGGGACAACCAATTCGGCGGCGGCGGAATCGTTCGCAGCGTGGCCGGGCGAGCTCTGCAGTGGACCGCCGGACTCGTACAAGTGCAATGCCCGGAGCACCTGCACCACGACCTCTTCGCCGCCGTCTCACGGCTGGGCATAGTGGTCGGCGCCTCCGCCTTCGACGCCTACGCGCACGATGACGCCACGAAGGCCTTCACCTTCGCCGCGGACTGCGCGGAGGAAGCCGGCGACTGGCACCTGCGCGCCAAGACCTACAGCTTCCTCGCCCGGCAAGCCGTCTGGATCGGAGCACCGGACGACGGGCTGACGTACGCGGAGAAGGGCCTGGTCCGATCCGACCGGCTCACCCCCACCATGCAGGCCATGCTCCACACCGCCCGAGCCCGCGCGTTCGGGAAGATGGGCAACGTCCGGGACACCATGGTGGCCGTCGGCCAGGCCGACGAAGCCTTCTCCCGCGCCCGCCCCACCGACGACCCGGAATGGATGCAGTACTACGACGCCGCCCAGCACGCGGGTGACACCGCCCACGCCCTCTTCGACCTCGCGATGCTCGCCGGCCAGGACCCCCGGCGGGCTGCCCAGCGGTTCTCCATGGCGGTTCACGGGCACAGCGACGCCTTCAAACGCTCCCGAGCCATCTCGCGCACCAAGCTCGCAGCACTACTCATGGCCGCCGGTGACCCGCGGCAGGCTGCCCAGGTCGGGCACGATGCGCTCGATGAGGTAGGCCGCCTCACCTCCCGCCGCGCCGCCGACGACCTGCGCCAGCTCGGAGCCTTCGCCGCCAAACACCCCAAGATCCAGGACGCTGTTGCTCTGCGGGAACGCATCGCCGCTACCGTCTCCGCATGACCACCTCGCCCGCCGCCCCCGCCCGGGCCACCCTGGAACAAGCCTGCCGCGAAGTCGGCCTGGACCCCCTCGATGCTGAGCCACTCCGGCTCGCCGAGAATCAGATTTGGCGACTGCCGGCACAACGCGTGATCGTTCGCATCGCTCGGCAGGGACAGGCGAGGACAGCAGCCCGCGAAGTGCGCGTCGCCCGTTGGCTAGCCGACAACAACGTGCCGGCCGTACGCCTCGTCGACGTCACACAGCCAGCAGTCATCACCGGACGGCCGGTCACGTTCTGGCAGGAACTACCTGACCATGAGCACGGAACCCCGGCAGATGTCGCCCGCCTCCTGCTGACCCTCCACTCGCTTCCCGCTCCGGATATCAACCTCGGGTACCTCGATCCCTTCGTGCGGATCCCCGAGCGCCTCGACGCGGCAACGACCTTGTCCGCCGACGATGCGGAATGGCTCCGCCAGCTGCACCAGGACCTCGTCTGCGCCTGGGCCGAGCGGCCCGCTGGGCTCCCTGAGTCGGCTGTTCACGGTGACGCCTGGCCAGGCAACCTCGTCCGCACCAGCCAGGGCCCGCTGATGATGGATCTGGAACGGTTCTCGATCGGCCCGCCCGAGTGGGACCTCGTCTCCACCGCGGTACGCAGGACGACGACTGGGGCTGTCAACGCGGCGGAGTACGAGGAGTTCTGCACGACCTACGGACACGACGTCACGGAATGGGCCGGCTACCCGATCCTTGCGAGCGCACGCGAGCTACGGATGACGACCTACGCAGCGCAGCACGCGGCGAGCAACAGCGAGTGGACTGGCCAGGCACAGCACCGAGTTGACTGCCTCCGGGGCCGTTGCGGACCACGCCCCTGGCGCTGGAAGGGAATCATGTAGCTGCGGGAGACGAGCTCAAGTCAGACCGGCCGGTCGCGGCATTGAAGGGCTCCGCCACTCCCCCGAACGAACGCGGGCTTCCGGCGGTCTCCCGACACCACGGCTTCCTCTGTCCACAGTCCCGCGCCCGTACGGTCCCGTTCCCGATCAAGGAACGAAGGGACCATTCATGGCCGCGATCACCTGGCTGCGTCTCGCTGACGACCGCCTCATCCGAGCCGACCAAATCGTCGAGGTCGACCTGTGGGGCCCGCCACCAGCCCACGACGCGCGGCAGCCGACTGTCCCCATCATGGGGAAGCCGGCACGGATCATGGCCCTGCGAGATGGAGCCGAGCCGGCCTGGCTCCACGTGGCAACTTGCGCAGCTGTCCGAGGCGGCGAGCTGATCATGAATCTGCTTGGCACGCTGACGGCGGCCGCGTCACGTCAGTCCGGGGTCGCCTTCGTATACGGCCTCCGGCACGCCGGCGAGCTCTCTCGCTGGTCGCACGGATCCACCATCCCCTTCAGCGACCCGCGGGTTCCGGTCTTCCACGAGGTGGAAGACCCTTCACCGGGACGGTGGTTCGCTGTAGGAGCACGGCAAGAGGCCTCCCGGGCATCCGGGACTGGCGGCGTCGGGGCGTGAGCACCCCAGCAGCGTGGTCTAGGAGCGCGCGCGACGGCGGGCCTGACTCCAGATCGTCAGCAGGCGGAGCAGCGAAATGATCAAGACGTGGACGGCGATCGTGGCGATGAGCCCGAGTTCCTTGTACTGCCAGTAGACGAGGTACGCGACTGGGGCACACATGAGCACCAGGGCCAACAGTAATCCCACGAGTAGGCCCACTCCCTGGAGCAGGACTCGGAAGACCGTCAGTACCTCGCGGGTGGTGCTGGACTGGTCTGGCTCATCTGGCACGGGTCGTTGCCTCTCAGTTTCTGCGCAGGCCATCTCCGGGAGCGGCAAGCTACGTGAAGAGGTCTCGCAGCTGACTGATGATCATGAGGAGTAGACCGAGCGCGAAGGGGGCGATCAGGTAGCGGAGACGGGCACGCTGCGGCTCACGCCGGAAGTACACACGTTCCCGCGGTGGCACGTCTGCTTGGTGGGCGGTGCGGTGATGCCAGACTTGATGGTCCTGGGCGGACGGTTCGGTA
Organism: Streptomyces sp. NBC_01304; assembly: GCF_035975855.1. NCBI lineage: Bacteria > Bacillati > Actinomycetota > Actinomycetes > Kitasatosporales > Streptomycetaceae > Streptomyces > Streptomyces sp. NBC_01304. The sequence continues at coordinate 128,952 of NZ_CP109056.1, forward strand.
GTACTGGCGTGCGGTTGGCGGCAGGTGGAGCAGTTATAGCGATACATGATGGGCGGCCCCGGGAGTTGGGATTGTTGCCCTGAGCATGCCCGGAGGCCGACCGGTACGTCACCTAGATCTGTCGATTCTCGACGCTCGTCGCATCGCAACCGCCTTGTAGGCACGGATAGTTGGGCGGGTAGGAGGCTGTAGGTATCGGTAGATGTTGCAGGTCAGCGCCTTGTAGGTGGCCTAGGTAGGTGGTCTTCCCTGGCCCGCGGGGTGGGGGGAGTGGCGCGCCTCGGTCGGCCGAGTGCCGCCCGCGTGCCGACACCCGACGGTGGGGTGTGCGGACGGCCGGGACGGGGGTGAAATGCGGGGGTGAACTGGGGTGCGACGGGGGGTGCCGGAAGCCCCCTCGACGGGCCCTCAACTCGCCCTCTCCGGGGGAGCTAGATGGCCTGCGAAGGGGACCCATTTCGGTGGGCCGGCGGGGTGAGATCGGGGACCTCGGAAGGTGGCACGCGGGGGCGTCGTTTGAGCGCTTGCTCAAGGGCGTCGTACCGCACCCCGATGGTGTTGCGTCCGTTCATGTTGATGCCGGCGCTCACGGGGATGTTGAGTCGCTCGATTTCCTTCCGGAGGCGTGCGACATCCCAGCCGGCGACGCGGGCGTCCTGCTGCTTGGCGCCCTCAAGCAGGTCCACCAGGTGCATGCCTTTCTTCCCCTGCCGGTCGCTGAGCGCTACTGCATGCTCGACGTACAGCGGAATCCATGTGTCGAGGTCGACCTCGGGCTTCTCCCCCAGCATTTTTTGATCTTGTTCAAATGGCTCGCTTCCTGTCCCAGCCAGGGCCTCCTGGAGGGATGCCGGATCCTCGGGCTGCACCGCGTCCGGTTGAGAATCGGGCTGGTCCGGGCCGGGCTTCCCGTGTTGAGGATTGCCGAGTGTCCACGATCGCCAGAGGAACAGGGCGGTAAGTACACCCATCGCCTCGCGTGGCGCGGTCGGGATGGCACTGACTGCTGCTGCGACCCCGATCACCGTGAGAATCAAGGCTTCCGCCTTGTCCTTGATGGAGTCACCGGTGGTGAAGGGCGTCTTCACCACGTTGAACAGGAGTTTCAGGAACTCGCCGACGGTGAGGTACGCCCCGCGTTCCAGCCGCAGCGCGCCCCGCGCCCAGGGACGCTCCTTCAGTATCTGGCGCCAACTCCGTTGCGACGGCTGGTTCTTCGCTGAGGCTGACAAGGTCTCCTTGGGCTCAACGGCCTGCGCGATCTCCTTGTCCCAGAGCATCGCTGACAGGGAGGTCAGTGCTTTGCGCGGTGCGCTGGGCGTAAGGGCTGCCTGCTCCTGAGCCTCAGGTTCCTTGGTGAGAGCAGGCAGATCGTCTCTCTCGGTGGTATCCCTGTCCGGCATTGGCGTGGGGGTCATCGCGCAAGTCCGACGGCCTGCGCAAGCGTGGTGAGTGTTGTCTCCGGCCAGGCCCAGGACCCGCCAGCCGCGGCGAAGAGCGTGGAAGAGGCGAATCCTCCGATGACGGCACGCCGGTCGGAGTGCTTACGCAGCAACATGAAGAGCAGGATGATCCAGGCCAGAGCTCCGGGCCCCCAGGACTCCGCCCACTTTCCGGTCAGCTTGATGATGATGTCGGAAGGCCCGTTCCACCCTGCCGCCTCGTAGAAGGAGCTCGCGGCGAATCCGAAGATCATCAGGTGCTCGGTCTTGACCCACTTGACCCACCGCGTCTCCCCGCCGTTCTTCAAGTAGAAGATGCAGAACGCGGTGATGATCGCGGCCAGGCCCGCCGAGGTGATCGTGCCAAGGTTCAGCCCGCCGCCGAGGTCGGCGGCGATGATGACGGTCTTGCCTTCCATGTGAATTCCTTCTGTGCCTGCCCGGTGCTCGACCGGAGGGGCGTTGACGAGTGCAGCGACGATGAGCGTGGACAGAGGCAGGCGGAGCATCCAGCGGATGGGCGGCCAGACCCCGTGTGCCCTCCAGGCGAGGGCACCGAGAGGGATGACGGGCAGGCCGAAGAGCCAGAGCCAGCCCCAGGCGTCGCCGGGGAAGTCGGCGACAAGGTCAGTGATCAGAGCAACGAACCCGAGGCCCCAACCGATTACTGCGGGCATCCCCCAACGCAGGGCCCAGCGGACCCGGTTGGCATGCCAGCCGTATTGATCGAGGTTGGCCTCGTGCAGGATCGTCTCGACCCGGCCGGGCTGCTCCGGCGATGAGGAACCCCTACCCCAAGATCGCCAGCGGCTGATGCGGGAGGAACCTCCGTCCTCTTCGCCATCGGCGGTGACCTCGGCGTCGGCGTCATCCTCCTCATCTGGGGGGTCGACCTTGCGTACCGGCTCCGGTACAGGCGCTGACGGGTCGGGACGCGGCCCCGGCGTCGGCCTGTTGCCTGTGTTTGTGTCGAGGTCAGAGTCCTGACCGTTGAACAGTGGGTCCCACCAGTCCAGTTCGCGAGCACGACGCGGAGTGGGAACGGGGGCTGGCGCCGGCTCGGCGACCGACTGTGCTGAGTGCTCTGGCGAAGGGGAGGGTGCCGGAGTCGGCTCAGGCTGTGGAGGTGTGGCGCCATTGCGGGCGGTCTCTGCATCCTGGAGGGCGTCGTCGATCGCTTCCAGAACGCTATCGACGCCCGCGCCGGATGCTGCCTGGTCGGTTGTCACCGAGTCCCGGACCTCTCCCACCCGTATCGGGCGATCATGTCGATCATGGTCTTCCTGGCTTTGAGCTCGTCAGGTCCCGGCTGGGTGAGGCTGAGACCAGCGGTCGGGGCCCGCTGCGGTGGGGTGCTCAGATCGACGCTGCGCAGGCCTTCCGGTGGCGCGGACTGCGACCAGGCGAAGGCGCCCTCGGCGGGGCGCGGCTGCGACGGGCGTATGCGCTTCCACAAGCGGGCGCTAATGCGGCGCCAGAACATGAGTGCTCCCCTGTCGGCTTGCTTGGTTGATTGGGCTGGTCGGCCGGATCAGGTGGACGAGCGCGTGGCTCGGGTCCCAGGCCGTCACGCTGTTGGCCCGGCTCCCCTGCCTCGTACGGCCCGCCTTAGCGCCCGCCTACGTCGATCTACGCTTACCTACACCGCTGTGACCTGCGCTTTTGGCAGATTCAGGTCGGGCTAGTGCCCTCGGGAAGAGGGGGTGTCACACGTTGACTGAAAGGGCGGGCGCCGGCTTGGTGGCCTCGTCCGCTGACCCCTCGATGTGGAGTCGCGGGTGACCTTCCTGACCGGCGCCCGCGGCGTAGTGGCAGGCCGCTCAGGCCACCGCTGTTCGGCTTCAAGGGCGCTACTTGCGTTCCGCTTTGAGCTCGTCGCGGATGTAGCGGGCGTACTTGGCTCCCACGCCCATCGCGAGTCGGATCGGTTCTTCTTTGAGCTGAGACGTCGGCCAGTCGGCCAACTTTTCCCGGGCCTGCTCAAGCGCCTCGACCATGCCCGGTGTAACCGGTCGGCCTCTGGAGTCGGTCGGCTGTTCCCGTTCGGTCGGGCCGGTGGGCGGCGCCGGGTCGGGCGACTGGTCAGGGTCGGGTCGGTTGATCGGACCAGAAGCGGTCGGTGGCGGCGGTCCGACCGACTCCTTGCTGACCTGCGGAGTCGGGTCGGGTCGGTCGGTCGAGTCGGTCGGCTCCGAGGCACCCGGTCGGTCGGTCGGGTCGGTGGCGGCGTGGTCGGGTCGGTCGGAGTCCGGGGAGGAGTCGGTCGGCTGGTCGGAGTCGGTCGGGTCGGGAGTCGGTTCGAATCCTGACCCGACCGACTTCTCGGAAGCCGACTCGTCCGACCGACTGCGGTCGGACGAGTCGGTCGGGTTGGCCGTCGCGGCTTCCTCGTCGAGTCGGTCCGTCAGCGATCGGGGAGTCGGTTCCGCTTCGAGGGCCGATCGTTCCGCACGGGGAAGGAGAGTCGGGTAGATGCCGGCTGCGGCGAGCCCTTCGGCGGCGGTCTCCTTGAGCGGGACGCCGTACTTCGCCAGGCGTAGCGGCATCAGCGACTCCACCGGAGCCTTGCGGCGCCAGGCGCGGCCGAAACGGGAACGCAGCCGGGCTTGATAGACGAGGCGTTCCTGTTCGAGCTTGATCACCTGGTCGTAGGAGCGCAGCTCCCACAGCTTCATCCGCCGCCACAGGAGGAAGGTGGGGACGGTGGAGAGCAGCCAGCGGGTGAGGCGTACGCCCTCCATGTGCTTGTCGGCCGTGATGTCGGCGATCCGGCCGACCGCGTGCCGGGCGGCCTCGACCGAGACCACGAACAGGATCGGGATCACCGCGTGCATGCCGACGCCCAGCGGGTCTGGCCAGGCGGCCGCGCCGTTGAAGGCGATGGTCGCCGCCGTGAGGAGCCAGGCGGTCTGGCGCAGGAGCGGGAAGGGGATGCGGATCCAGGCGAGGAGGAGATCCAGTGCCAGTAGGACGCAGATGCCCGCGTCGATGCCGATCGGGAAGTACCGGGCGAAGTCGCCGAAGCCCTTCTTCTCGGCGAGTTCACGCACGGCCGCGTACGAGCCAGCGAAGCCGATGCCGGCGATAAGGAATCCGCCGACGACAGCGATCCCGGCGACGATGCGCTGCGCCTTAGTGAGCGGGGGCGGACCAGACTCTCCGGCCGGCCCCGACGCCGCGGGAGCGGTGGTTGAGGCGGTCGGGTTCACGGTCACCTTGTTCTCCTGGTGCAAGAGTGGAATCTGTTGCGGACGCGAGGTGGTGGCTGCCGAGACCACTCGGCAGCCACACCACGGCGGGTGAACGGCGTATCGCCGTTGGGTGGGCTACTTGCCCTTGGACTGGGTCTGGTTGTCCTGGGGCGACCCGGTCGGGTACCAGCCGCCGCGCTCGGGGTCGCGGATGGTGGCGTGGCGGAGCTGGTCGGCGTCGGACATGCCCTTGCGGAGTTCGTCCTGGGAGATGGACTGGCGAAGCGCCATGATGGGGTTTCCTGTCTCGTTGCTGGGACGGGTGACCGGGGCGGTCGGGATGCTTGGCGGCTGTCGGCCGCCCCGGGGTCTGTGGTGGTCAGTGGTTGCGGTGGTCAGTGGTTGTGGTGGTCGCTTCGGTCGCTGCGCGCGAAGGCGAACTGGGTGCGTGCCTCGGCCTCGCGCTCAGGCGTGTGCCCCGCGTAGTCGGCCGAGGCCTGCGCCTGCAGTTCGGATACCGAGCTGCCGATGTCAGCGTTTGCGGGGGACTTAGGGCCCGCCGATGCTGCGCCGTGTCCCGGCTCGGGGCTCATCAGGGCCGCGACCGGGGCGTGCTGGGTTCTGCGATCCGCTCTGCGGCCGCGGTGATCTTCTGGGCTTCGGGGGACTTGGGGGTGGGTAATGCCGGCGGGATCTGCGGGGGTACAGTCGGACTCATCGCTGAACTCCTAGGTCTCTTCGGGCTGTTGAGTGCTGCGAGATGGCCTCCGCCAAGTGGTGATGCACCTGGTGGGGGCCGCTTGTCTTTCTGCGACGCGCAAGACTGGCTGAGCTCTGTTCTGACCAGCTACTGATCGGTGGTCAGGCCGCGGTCAGCGGCGTTCGCGCTGTCTGATCTCCTCCGCGTGGAGCTCGCCCCAGGTCGCGCCGAGGTTCAGGGCGCGCTCGGTGGCCGCTGCGGCTTCATCGTTAGCGAACAACGACTTCGTTCCGCTGAGGTGGAGGCGGATCGCCTTCTCGATCGCGGCCTGCTTCGCATCCCCCGCAGGGGGCTGCTCCTCATCCACGGCGGGTCAGTTCCCACAGTGCAGCTGGCCGGGTGCCCTGGTTGCCGAGACCGTGACGAAGCCGTCGTCCACTCCCCAGCCCCCGTTGCCGTGGGTGATCTGGTGGACCTTGGCGAGGTTGGGGTTGGACGGGTGACAGCTGATGAACTCCGCCCGGTCCTGCTCCGCCATGAGGCCCTCGATCTCCCCAGTGGCGTTGCGCAGGTACAGGCCTCCGGTCCCGGCCGCCGGGGCAACCTTCGTGCCGACGCTCACGAGGTCGGGGTATTCGGTGATCTTGAGGGTCTCCGGCTTGCCGGTGTACGCGTTTCGGCGCTGCTCGGTGCGGCTGCCCGTGGGCTGCGAAGGGCTCGTCTGCTTTTCACCGCCGCCGGTGGCGTCCGGGTACTCGGTGATCGTCGCGGTCTCCCACTCGCCAGTGGCGTAGTTGTAGCGCTGCTCCGTGTAGGTGTGGGTGGGCTTGTCGTCCTGCCCGATGTTCGCCTGCGCGGTGGCGGGGATGACGGCGAGGGCGCCGAGGGCGACCGCAGTGGCGACGGTGAGGCGTGCCTTGGAATTCACTGGGGCTCCAGGTGGGGTTCATGCCCGCCGGCTGGCGGGGCTCGGTGATGTTCGGGTGCATCCGGGCGCTCGATGGCGCGGTCGGCGTGCCGGTGGATGTCTCACCAGTGGCCGAGGACGTGGGCGCTCGAAGTGCAGGTGAGCGCCCACGAGTTCGGTAACTGGTGCGCGCTTCCAACGCGCTTGACCTCAGTCGACGCGGACTGCTCACACCCAAGGAGGTCAGTCCCAGGCGGTCGTCGCAGCATCAAAGTCGCCGCATCGTTCTCTAAAGCCGGTTGCGCGGTACGTCGTGGGCACAGGCCCCTTCTCGGCCGGCTGGTCTCCACTCGCCTCGCCCGGTGGTGCCGGAGCGCCGATCACTCGGCGGCGGCAGCGGCAACGGCCGTCCTACTGCGGTGGATCACTCTGTTGAGTTGAAGGACGGCCGCGGCCTTGAGCTCGCCGTCGGCTGGCACCGAGCGACAGTGCGCGTGGTCGGTCTTCGTGGCCGGGTTTGGACCGGCGAAGGCCTCTGCGCTACAGGGCAGTTGGGCTGGCCGCCCCTGGCCGTCACGTCGTGTCCGCAGTGGGGCGTACGTGAGGGCGAGGCACAGCCAGCACTGGCTGGTCAGGCCGAGAGCGGTCGTTCGCACCGCGCTCGTGGGGTGGACACACGCAGGCCGGGTTAGCACCGCTGAGTAGTCGGGCACTCGCTCGGCGTTCTGTTGGTACTGTAGGTACAGAAGGCTGGGCGCGCAAGGTTCTGTACCTACAGAAGGGTCATTGCGAGAATGAGCCCATGAGCAGCCACAGCACCGCCCCCCTCTGGCAGGGCGTGTACACAGCCCTCCACCGGCGCATTGCCGACGGAGACCTCACCCCCGGGGCGAAAGTGCCAGGGGAGATCGCCCTAGCGGCCGAGCACGAGGTCAGCCGCAACACGGTGCGCGCGGCGCTGATCCGCCTAGTCCAAGAGGGCCTGATCACCGAGGGCAAAGGCCCTCTGGGCCGCACGGTTCGAGCGGACCGGACCGCCGCCTGGCGCCGGCAGGACCGCGGCCAAGCCGTCTCCACCCTGCTCGACGACATCGACGCGGCCCGGCGCAGCGACTCGGTGCAGGTGGGGATTGAACCGCTGCCTGCCGAGATCGCCGCTCAACTCGGCCTCGCGAACGGAACCATGGGGGCCCGGCGAACCCATACGACCGCCATCGACGACGTTCCCTATCAACGCACCATCGCGTGGTTCCGAGAAGCCGTGCGTGACACCGCATTGATGGAGCCCACCGATACCAGGGACGTGACCGAGATCCTGTCGGAACTTGGGTTCGCCCTGGACGACACCGAAGACTTGGTCGTCATTCGCATGCCGTCGCTCACTGAATCCCGCGAACTTGACCTTCCGGCAGCCACCCCACTTGCCGAGATCACGCGGAACGGCACGCAGCACGGGGCGACCATGTGGGTGTCGATCACCATCGCCCCCGGCAACAGAAACCGGCTCGTCTACCGCGCCGGCACCTGACCAACCACCGAGCCGAAGGGGCTCACCGCCCGACTCGCAAATCCGCGTTCCAGTACCAATTTCCGTTCCTGTCACCACAGTTACCCCTCCGCCGTAGACCACCGGACGTGCTCAGCCTGCCGAAAGGGGAAGCAGTGAAAGAAGGTCATCGTGAGTACCCACGGTGGTTAAACTCCGCGGAGTGCCAGGTCAGTTGGCTGTGCGGGAGCGATGTGAATGCGTGAGTCCGGACAGACATGGATCTCCGAGGCGCTTCTGGCTGAGCCGGAGATGATCCAGGCATGCCGCAGCAGGGATTTCGCGGTCGTCTTCGGCCTGGCGCGGCGATGCGGCCTCTACCCGTCGAGAATCGCCCAGCAGTGCGGGATGACTCCCAGCCGGGTCGGCGAGATCGCCTCCGGCAAGCGCATCGTCTCCGCGATGGACGTTGTCGAACGCATAGCTGACGGGCTTCGGATACCCGGCGCAATGCTCGGACTGGCTGCCCGCCCTTGGGAGACGGCCAGCGCGCCCAACCCCTTCCCCGCAACCCCTACCCTTGTGGCCGAGCCGCCTCACCCGGACGATGCCACCGCCGAATTGCGGCGGGAGCTGGCCACATCCGCCCAGGCCGACCTTGGCGTCGTGCGACTCCTGGCCGCTCAGACAGATCAAATGCGGCAGATGGACCGCCGCTTCGGGGCCGAGCTACTGCTGCCCCAACTCCGCGCCCAGATTGAGCAGATGGAGCACCTCCTCAGATACGGCGCAGCGACCGGCACCCGTCAGCACCTCGCTGCGGCCCTTACAGAAGCCGCCACGCTGGCCGGCTGGCAGGCACTGGACCTCGGCGACTACCGGGGCTCGTGGGATCTACACGAGACCGCCAAGGCTGCAGCCCATGAGTCGCGAATGCCTGCCCTGCTCGCGCACGCGACAGCACAACAGGCCTACGTGCTCCTTGACTTGAACGAGCCGGACCAGGCGATCGAGCAGATCCGATACGCCCGCGTACAGGCTGGTTCTTCTCTCCCGCCACTCATGGACACCTGGCTGCATGCAGCCGAGGCCGAAGCGCACGCCGCTGCGTACGCCGATACGGACTGCCGCCGCGCCTTGGACAGAGCGGAGACAACTCGACCGGCTGACCCTGCAGATCCGAGCCTGCCGTTCCTGTTCCTCGCAGGCCCACACCTTGATCGCTGGCGCGGCAATTGCCTCGCGACGCTCGGCGCTGACGAGGCGGTCACGGACCTCACGGCCGCACTGAACTCCATGTCCGGCTTCACGCGCGCCGAGGCCGGCGTACGGTGCGACCTGGCCGTTGCACTGCAGCGTCGGGGCGAGTGGGATGAGGCCCGCCGCCAGGCCGAGCAGGCCCAGCAGTTGGCGCTGGCTACCCACTCGGCACGCCAGCGCCGGCGGATCAATCAGCTGCTGCGCGTCGCCTGATCACGCTTGCTTCCTGCTGATCAACAGATGTTGGACGGCGACGAGTGTTCCCGAGTTCACGATGCGCCCCGCCTTGATCAGCTGCGGAATCTCGTCGAGCGGAACCCAGGCCGTGTGCTGCGCCTCGTTCTTCTCGGTAGGCTCGCCGACCTTCTCGACACCGCGGACAACATAGACGTGATGCGGGCTCGTCACCGTTCCAATCATCGGCTCGAACGTCACGACATGCTCGAGGACACCGGTTGGGCGGAAACCGGTCTCCTCGACTACCTCCCTCACGGCGGCCTTCGCCGGCTTCTCCCCTGCGTCGACTACGCCGCCCGGCAACTCCCAGTTCCAGACGTCCGGGACGAAACGGTGACGCCACATCATGAACACACGGTCTTGATCATCGAGCATCGCCACCATCGCGGCTGGCGGCAGGTACACCTTGTGGTGCTCATACCGCTGGCCGTCAGGCTGCTGAATGTCGGCCAGCGCCACCGTGACCCAGCGATTCTCGTAGATTCTGCGCTCTCCGAAGACGAGCCACTCAGAACTGCGGTCCTCGTCCGATCCCTGCCCCCCACCGGCGCCATTGGCGTGCTGCTGCGCTGCCGATTCATGTGGCTGCCCGGCCTGTTCCTGCCTCACGTGATTCCTCTCCTTCGGTGAATCTCCCGAGCAGCGTAGGCGGAGGCGTCGCGGTGCCCCCATGGTTCCGCCCCGGTTTACCCACGGTGGGTACACCAACTGGCCAACAGCCAAAACGCACAGGGCAAGCGCCGTCAGCTCACGGCCAGCCGATCGAGGCCAGGGCGCGACGTGCCATTGTCGGGTTGCGTAGCGAATCGCTAGGATTCTGCTATGGCTACCACTCAGTTGAACGCGCGAGTCCCCGAGGAGCTGGCCGCTGCGGTGCGTGCCTCCGCGACCCGCGCCGGCATGAGCATCGGGGACTATGTTGCCTCGGTGCTGGAGGCGGACCAGGCCGGAGCATCGAGTCCTGAGTTGCGTGACGCGCGCGCCCGGATGCATGCCGCGGCGGCGTACAGGAAGTGGAAGGCCAACGGTCAGTCCGAGGATGGCGCCCTGACCATGGACGAGGTCTTCGACGCGTGACGGCCATTCCCGCACGGTTCGCCGCGAACGTCGGTGAGACGATCAGGAGTTTGCCCGTCCCGGAGAAGGAGGAGCTGCACGACGCCGTGCTGCAGGCGTGCAGTGATCCGTGGTCATGGCCGCAGGCGGATACGTACGAGATGGATGAGACCGTGCGGGTCATCACGACAGGTGCCGCGATCGTCCACTACGTGATCCTTCCGGGGCCGGATCCTCACCTGTGGGTCTTCTCGATCACGGTGTGACCTCGTTGGTCCCCGTGCGCCGTCTCTGTTGTGCGGACGGCTCAGGCCACGGCGTCGACCCAGCGCATGAATTTCTCCTTGAGTTCGGCGATTTCCCGGAAGGCGGGGTCTCCGATTACCAGCGGCTGCCCGGTGCGGGCTCGGCGTAGGTCAGCCAGGAGATGATGGGCCTGTCCGGGCCGGGCGAGCGGAATCAGTCCGAACACCCGGTGCGCCAGGGCCAGTTCGAGCTCTCGGGCCGCCTCGAGAAGCTCGTCGAGGTCGTGATCGTCGATGGGGTGGCTGGAGCCGACACGTGCCGTGATGGCGGATATCCGGCGTAGTCCGGTTGTGCATGCCCGCCGTAGGAGGCGATGGCCGCGCCCGAAGACGGCGATCCCGGCGAGGGCTCCCCACACGGACCAGACGATGACCTCTCCGGGGAGTGGGCCCCCGAGCAGCCGGCCGACGGCGAGGGTGATCAGGCCGGCGGCCGCCGGCAGGGCGCCAAGCCATCTCAAACGGGCGCGCAGCCGACCTGCGTCGCCGGATCCTGCGGGGTGGATCCTGGTCACTGGTTCGCTCCCTGGGTGGTGGGGTCGCTTCGGATCATGCTGGTGGCTCCGCCTGTGGCAGGAAGTTCGCCACCGTTTAGCGGGTGACCTCGAAGGCCTCGTCGAGGCGGCGCGTGCGGTCCTCGGCCAGGAGGTCGTGGAGGGACACGGTGGGTTCGAACCGGTAGTCGGCCCAGTCCGGGGTGAGCTGCAGCCGGTCGGCCGTGCGGGCACGCAGCGCGGTGAGGGCAAGGTCCCATCGCTCGCGGGCGGGGAGTTCCTCCCACACGAGTTCGGCGTCCTCAGTGTCAAGGTCCTCGCCGTCAGGCGTACGCGTCGGGGCGTGCCAGTAGCTGGGGAAGTCGCCGCCGTGGGAGGAGGAGGCGACCACGGGGTGGTCATCGCGCTCGAGGAGGAAGCGCTTCAGGTCCTCCCAACCGCTGCCGGTGCGGAAGTAGCCGTCGGCCAGACCCTGCCCGACGATGTCTGCCAGCCACTGACGCTGGGGGCCGTCTACCCAGCAGTTGAGCTCCACCTGGCCGTGAAGGCACGCCGCGAGTCGTATGGCGTCGCTGCCCTGCGCCATGGCGGTGTTGAGGACCAGGGTGGAGGGGCGGATCGTGTGGCCGTGGTGGTCGACGAGCGGGTCGTCGAAGAAGTCGCGGAGGTGGTGGGCGTACGCGTTCAGCCAGCGTCCGGCGCCTATTCGGCGGCCGGGATACGCACTGCGCAGCTCGTGGTCCAGGGGCAGCAGGTCGTAGAGGACGCAGGCTCGTTCACGGTGGCCCTGGTGCTCCAGCAGCTGATCCTGAGCCCATCCCTGCAACGAGCCGAGCAGGTAGGGGCGTTCGTGGCCTCGGAGGGTGGCGGAGCCGTAGGGGTCTTGGAAGCGCATGTAGCTCACTGGGAATCCTTTCGTTGAACGGCCCGCGGCGGGCCGGGGGTTCTGGTGCAGCTGTGACGGTCGAGTTCGTTGGTGCATGGCGGCGGCCCGCCGTCCGCGCCGGAGCGAAACATGTCGCCGGCCGCCGGTCGAGAGCGGGTCGTGGTTACCGTCGAGGGCCCCTGTACCAGCGGGGTCTGACGGCCTCAGGAGCTGGTGCTCAGTCCTTGGTCAGCGCGAGTCGGGTGCCGGCCTCCAGTGAGGCGATGGCCTTCTTCGGGATGGGGATGATGTCTCCGATCAGCTTCAGGGCCCGGCGCAGGGCGTCCTGCCGTTGAGGCGCGTACCCGCGCTCGTCGAGGGCGATGGCCAGCGCCTGCTGGGCCTTTGCGATGTTGCGCCGCTCGCCGGCCGGCAGGTAGCGGGCACCGCGTGAGCGGGCGAAATGGTCGGCGCTCTTCCACGCGAGTTCGAGTGCGGTCACGGCCTGGCGGTAGGTGTCGAGGGCTTCGCGGGCGGTGGAGATGCGGGCGTCGCGGGCTGCGTCGAGGGCGTCGATGAGGCGCTCGGTCTGGGGAACGGTCACGTCGGCGAGCGCGAGCCGGTCAAGGTTGTCGAGCAGGTTCAGCTCGAAGTCGCCGTGGGCGTCGCGGATGGCATCGTGCCTCTGCTCCAATTCGTTCCGGCGCCGGGTGTGGTCGTCGGCCCGTCGCCGCTCTGCGCTGGCACGTTCGCGGTGACGTCCGACGGCCGTGGTGACCACGGCGAGCGCGATCACGGTCATGATCACGCCGCCCGCGACCAGGCCGATCGTCGCCCAGGGAACGGTGATCGGGTCACTGTTGGAGGCCGGGGCGGGCGTCTTGGACGCGGGTGCCTTGGATTCGGGTGCAACGTCGCCGACGAAGGCGTCGGTGAGCTTGTTCATCAGGTCGGGTATCAGGGTCGGGCGGTACACGAGCATCGCAGCGAAGGATCCCCCGATCACCGGGGGAAGCAGCTTCGGCCAGTCCCTTGTGAGCCATGCCCTGAAGATCAGGACGGCGCAGAACAGGAGGATCAGGTTGCTGGCGACGGCGTATGTCCAGGGCATCGGTGCGGGTGCCTCCCGTAGGCAGCGGCCCGCGTGAACGTCGTGAGGATCGACCGGCGGGGTCCTGCTGTTGAGCAGGACCCCGCAAAGATCATTCGGATGGCCTGTGGACAGAGGCCGCGGATCGCGCGGGCAGCCTGTGGATAGTGATGTGCCCTCGGCGCGTCTCGGGTCAGATCTCGTCGCCGGGCTCGATGTCAGGCCACTCGTCCTCGTCGACGTCGATCCACGCGGAGCGGTCGCCGTCCACGATCTGCACCTGCCAGGTCTCCTCGTGCCACTTGCGTCCGGTCTTCTCGCGGCCCACGTACTTGCGGTCGCAGGTTCGCTTGGTGCCGCTCTGCCCGCCGGTCGAGCCGCCGGTGGACGGGGTGTTCTTGCCCTTCCCCGTTCCGTTGGGGTTGTTGGGCTTCGTCCTCGATCCGCTACCGCCCGAGCTCGAGGAGCTCCCCGACGAGCCCGAACTGGAGGAGGTCCCTGAACGGGAGGAGCCGCCGGAGCTGGACGAGCCGCCAGAGGAACCGCCGGAAGATCGGCCGCCGGAGGGACGACTGAACCCGGAGAGAGTGAGCGAGTTGCTGGTGACGTTGCGGCAGTTGACGTCCTTGTAGATATTCCGGTACGTCGGCTTGAAGCCCGCCGCCTCGTGGCGCTTGTCCTTGACCGTTCCGTGCTCCAGCGGGCCGGGCTCGCCGGACTCGCATGCCGCGAGAAGGAAGGTTGCCGTGATGACGGCAGTCAGGGTGGTGATCCGGCGCGCGGTGCTGGCCATGGACTTTGTCTCACTCTCATACAGGGGACGGGAGTTGAAGTGCGGCATCGACTGTCCGCCGGCCCGGCTGTGGACAGCGGACGGCTGGTCCCGCGGCGCCAGGCAGCCCGGATTCGACTCGGCTGCGGGGTGCGCCAAGGAATGGCAGCGGGAGCGCGAGCGGCCCGCGGAAGCATTCGCCGATGACGCGTATAAAGCTACGACGATGGATTGATGTGGTCACGTTTTACGCGTAACCTGGGGGTTCACTCTCGCCCCTTGGAGGTTCTTTGGGCCACCCTCTCGGACGCATGCAATGGCGCGCCCTCGATGCGCTCGCCCGCCTCAACGGCGGCTCCTGGCAGGCTCGTTGCGGCTGGTTCCTCGGCTCCGACGCCCGGACGCGCCGGATCCTGGACTCCCTCGTGGATCGCGGCTACGTGTCGAGGACCAGCGCGAGCGTCCGCTACACCATCACCGAGTCCGGCCTGAATGTCCTGGGCTGGAGGACCTGCTCCGAGTGCGGGCGCCTGAGCCGCAGCAGTGGCCTCGTCCAGGCCGAGCCTTCGAACTCCCCCGGACTGTCGGCCTGTTCCTGGTGCGTCCCGCTGCACGGTGGGCCCGGATCGGGCACCGGGCCGCCCGCGTCGAGCCTCCCGATGCCCGACCGGCGGTACGCGGCAGTGCGCGGGTGACGGCCGAGCCGCGCGCGGCAGAGGAGGCCGAGGTGGCGCCCGACATCGCAGAGGTGCCCGCGGCGGCTGACGTCTCGGCGACGGATCGGCAGGTGTCCTGGTCTGTCTCGGTCTACCGCGGCCAGGACGGCGGGGAGGTCCACGAGTACACCACGCACCGGCTGGCTACTCCGGCACGCGTCCGGGAGGAGTGCGAACTCGCGGCTGAGAGGCCGTGGGTGGTCCGCGTCGCGCTGACCGAGCACGTACGGGAAGTCACCCGGCGATCGGTCGACCGGTGGGAGCTGCCGGGCCACGGAGTGCCGACCCCGTCGCCGGTGCTGGCCTCCGGCGCAGTCGGCGGCGCCCGTCACTACCAGGTGCACGGACTGGAGCGGGAGCCGTGCCGGCTGGAGAGCGGGGACGCCGTCCGCGCCTGCCTGGACTGGCTGCAGCCCCAGCTCGGCGCCGACGCCGTCGCCGAAGTCGTGGAGGTCTCGACCCTGCACTTCGCCCGGCCGGTCACGCTCGCGGGCATCCCGCCCACCGCGAACCCCGCATAGGGCCCCGCGAGTTCCGGACAGCGCCCGCCGCGCCGTCGGGCCTTCGCGGCCGCGGTCCCTGTCCACAGGCCCGGCCCCGCACGCTTCCGGGGTCATCAGCCCTGGCCAGTCGGCCCTGACGATCGGATCCTCCCGTGCTCAAGAAGCTCCTCACCTCCCTCGCCGCTGCGCCCGCTCCGTCCGGGCCGGCCGGTCCGCTGCCGGAACGCACGTCGGTGGACGGTCTGACGAAGATGGCGGCGCGCAGCCTCAGGAAGTCCGGTCTGGAGGGGCAGGTCGCGGAGGTGTACCTGGTCCTGGACCGGTCACGGTCGATGCGTCCGTACTACCAGGACGGCACCGTGCAGTACCTCGCCGAACGTGTCCTCGGCCTCTCCCGCAACCTCGACGCCGACGGCCGTGTCCCGGTGGTGTTCTTCTCCACCGAAGTCGACGGCACCACCGAAGTCAGCGTCGACGCCTACGCCGGCCGGATCGAGGCCGCGCACAGCCAACTCGGCGTGATGGGCAGCACCCGCTACTCGACAGCGATGACCGCGGTGATCGAACGGCATCGGGCGTCCGGCTCCACGGCGCCGGCGTTGGTGGTCTTCCAGACGGACGGCAGCCCGACCGCCGCGGACCGGGCGGAGACGAAGCGCCTGATGCGCGAGTCTGCCGACGAGGGGATCTTCTGGCTGTTCCTCACCTTCGGCAAGCGGGTCGACTTCCTGCGGACCCTCGAGCACGTGGGCCTGGACCTCGACCACATCGGCCGCTTCGGCGCCGACGACCCGCACCACATCGACGACGGCGAGCTCTACGACGGGATCACGGAGCCGTTCGAGCGGTGGCTGCACGCGGCCTGAGTACACGCCCGCCACCGCTCGCCCACGCCACATCGGCCGGGCCGGCCATCTGCGCCGTCCTCATCTCGTCCGTATCGCTCCAGTCTGGGAAGCACCTTCATGCACCTCTTCGGCCCCGCCCGTATCCGTCCCGGTCACCCTGACCAGCCCTGGGCGCTGTGGATCGCCCCCGGCGGCGACGTCATCGAACAGTCCACCCGTGACGCGGCGTTGGCCGCGGCCGGCGCGCGCAATGCTGTCTTCGCCGAGCACGCCCTGGCCGGCGGCGGCCCCGTGCAGCATGCGGTCGTCCTCCACCACGGCTACGCCTGGCGCAGCGAGGAGAACCGGACGTACGCCCAGGTGCCGGCGTTCGGTCTGAAGGTCCATGCAGCGCTGGCCGAGCTGATCCGCACCCAGATCCGGGAGGGCCACCTGCGCCCCGGGGAGCGCCTGCCGATGCGCAGGGAGCTCATGGACCTGTACCGGGTGGGCGGGGAGACCGCGCGGCGGGCCTTGAATCTTCTGGTCGAGGAGGGGCTGCTGCGCCGTGAGGGCCCGGTGGTCTTCGTCGCGGCCGCGCCTGATCTTGCCCCGTTGCCGCTGCCCGGTCTGGATCTCGCTCCCGTTCGCGTGGAGCCGGCGCCCGCGCCGTCGCGTGCCACGCATCGGGCCAGGCCACGGCACGAGCAGCTCACCGAGATCCTGGAGGGCCTGATCGCCAGCGGGGCGTTCCCGCCGGGCTCGCGGATGCCGTCGGCGCGTGAAGTCGCCGCGCAGCACGATTTCTCGGTGACGGCCGCCCAGGGCGCGTTGCGGAACCTGAAGGTCAAGGGCCTGACGGTGACGGGGTACGGGGATCGCAGCTACGTGAGTCAGACCGTGCAGCAGAAGCGTTCTTGACGGTTTGGGCCGGCTGTTTGGAAACGCCGTGCGCACACCCCGTTACGTGACGCGCATAACTTGCCGTACCCTCTGGAGTGGAGTCAACTATTTACCACACTAAGGAGGGCAGCGTGTCTGCTGAACAGTACAGCGCCCAGGAGGCGCGGGAGCTCCTCGGGTACCCGACGGCGCGGGAGTTCAAGAAGGCGATCGACGAAGGCTTCGTCGCGGATGCCGACTACGAAGGCGAGGACAAGACGCCGTACTGGTCCAGGAACTGCCTGGACCGGTCAGAGCCGCTCAGTCTGACCGGCATCGCGAAGCTGGCCGGCGTCGACCGGACCACCCCGCAGAAGTGGCACCGCGCCCCGACCGGCAAGTCGGCACGCGGCAGCCTCAAGCGCACCGCCTACCCGTTGAAGTCGGTCGCCGAGAAGATGGGCGTCGCCGTTCCGGGGTTCGAGGATGCGCACTACCCCCGCCGCGTGGTCGTCGCCTTCCTCAAAGCCATCGGCTACATGGACAAGCGCGGCCGGCTGGTCGCGGAGATCCAGCAGAAGGGGCCGGGCCGGTGGTCCCCGGTTGAGCCCACGATCGACCCGCGCCGCATGCTGGTCGACGCGAACGGGATCCATGAGGTGACAGGTGAGCATTTCGCCGTCGATCCGCTGACCCGGGGCCGCCTGCGCCACTACGCGTCGCACGCCACCAACGTCCTCGGCTACATCTCGAAGCCGGTCTTCGACAGCTCCCTGGCCAAGGGCCGCGTGCCCGAAGCGGACGGGTACGACGAGCTCGAGCGTCCGTACTGGTGGCTGGAGACCCTTCAGCGGCACCTGGCCGATGTCGCGGAGCGCAAGCAGATGCGTAAGGCCGGCCCGGAGCCGGACGGCTACACCGAGGACGGCAAGCCCTTCCGCCTGCTTCCCGGGGACAGCTACTACGCGCGGAAAGTCGACGAGGCGAACCCCGAGAAAACTTGAATCGCCCTGCCCAATATGGCCTCTGACCTGGCCTTTTAGTCGAGATTCGTGGTATATTTTACGCGTCAAAGGGTGTTGGTTCTGGCTCCTGGAACCCCCTTGCAGCTCCCCCTTTCCATCACGCCGGGACCGCACCCTGCCATCCATCGAGCAGTCCGGGAGGACTCTTGGCGGACACCACGACGCCCACCACGGATCACCCCCTGCACCACCCCCGCTTCCCCTTCGGCCCGGCCGTCAAGGAGCAGTCCCGCGGGCGCATCGCCCTCGCCGGACCGAGCGGAGCGGGCAAGACCTTCACCGCGCTCGCCCTCGCGAACGGCCTCGGCCACTCCACTGCCGTGATCGAGACGGTGCACGGTCACGCCTCGGCGTACGCGGACCTCTTTGGCTTCGATCTGTGCCCGCCGCTGGCGTACTGCTCCCCCGAGACGCTGATCACCGCGCTCGCCGCGTGCGCCGCGCAGGGCTACGACAGCGTCATCATCGACTCGTTCTCGCTGTTCTGGTCCGGGCCCGGCGGCGTGCTGGAGCAGGTCGGCCTGGCCGCCAAGCGCGGCTCCGGCGGCCCCAGGAACTCCGGCTGGGACGAGGTCCGCCCCAGGGAGCGCCGGATGCTGGAGGCGCTGTTCGCCTACCCGGGCCACGTCCTGGTGACGCTGCGCACGGCAACGGAGTACCTCGTGGAGCCCGACGAGCAGGGCCGCCAGCACGCGCGCCGGGTCGGCGGCAAGCCGGTGGGACGCGACGGGATCGAGTACGAGTTCACCTTCGTCGCCTCCCTCGACACCGACCACACCCTCGTGGTCGACAAGGCGCTCTCCCCGGACCTGTCCGGCGCCGCCGTCGCCCGCCCCGACACCGAGTTCGGCGCGCGGATCGGAGCGTGGCTCTCCGGCGGGCAGCCGCCCGTGGCCCTGGAGCCGGTCAGCTCCCTCATCGAGCGGGCCCGCCGCCGCGAGGCGACGTTCGACGAGCTCGGCGCGCTGATGCGCACCGTGCGCGCCCGCTTCCTGGAGGAGGTTCAGATCGCCGACAACGACGGTGTGAGCCCCATCGACCTGGGCGTCTACATCGCCCGGCGCGGCACCGAACTGCAGGCCGCGCAGGCCCAGATGGCCGACCACTCCGCCTGACCATGCGACGGCCGCTGCTGACCGCGGGTCGCTGAATACCCCTGCCCACACACCCACTTCACCCCCTTCAAGGAGGACTCACTCATGCGCACCGCACTCCAAGCGACCCGCCCGGGCCGCGCAACATCCCCGACCCCAGGGAGTGCTGATGACTCACCCGTCCGACGACGCGCGCACCGCCGTCCACGAGATCCTGACCGCGTACCGCCTGATGACCGCCCGCCACCAGATCGCCCTCAACGCTCTGTGTGACGTGGACGGCGTCGAGGACGCCAACGAGGAGGAGTACCAGGAGCTTGAGCGCGAGCAGGGCCACGAGACCGCGGAGCAGGTCGCCGCTTTCATGGCGCGGCTGACCGAGCTCTTCGGGCTTCCCGAGGACCGGCCGGTCGCCGTGCTCGGCGCCAACGGCGCCCAGTACGACGTGAACCCGGGCCGCATCAACGACACCGCCCGCACGGCGTTCACCCGGGGCCAGTGCCACGCCCTGGCCCGCGCCCTGTCCGATCAGACCGGCTGGCCGACGGCGGCCGTCATCGAGCCCGACTGCTCGTACGACTACGACGCCTGCGGCGCGGGCATCCAGCTCGCGGACGGCGTGTGCATCTGCCAGCTCGTGCACGTCATGGCGGTACGTCCTGACGGCATGCTGGTCGACATCGACGGCCTCACCGCCCCTGAGGAGGTCCGCGACAGCGGCGAGCACACGCCGGTGCCGATGACCGAGGCCATGTGGCGCATGATCGAGGACTCTCCGGCCTGGCGCCCGGCGGACATGCTCGTCGCGAGGACGTTCGTGCAGCCCCTCCTGGCCACCCTGACCGCCCCCGCTGTGCAGATGGAGATCGCCGCATGATCGCCTCCCGCCAGCTCACCGCCGCACGGGACCACGCGGTCAGCCAGCTGATCCGCCTCACCGACACCGCCGCCCACCACTCCGGCGTCCCCAACCCGGTCGCGGCCGCCCGGCTCCTGGTGCGCACGATCGCCGACCAGAACCTCTCCGGCGGTGACGTGCACGACGCCCTCACCGATGGCCTCACGTATCTCGGGTTCACGGTGCCGGGCGGGTGGTGCAACGAGTGCAACCAGGCCCTGACGGTCGACCAGGCCGATGCGGACGGCCTGTGCTCCACCTGCGACCCGGACACCTGCACCGACTGACCGCCCGTCCCTGCACCACCGAAGCGGGCACACCCCTCCCCACCGATGACGCGTATAACTTGCCGCAGGACCTCCGGGCGGGTAAACTTATACACATCACGGAGGCGGGTTGTGTCCGCTTCGCAGTCCTTCCTGCCTGGAGGTTTCCCCATATACGACACCGTGGTTGACAAGGCGTTGCGCGCGGCATCGGCCCAGCAGGAGGACGTCGTACGCGAGGTCTTCCGCGCGGCCGGCCTGATGTGGCAGTGCGCGCGCCACCGGTGCCGGTTCGACAACCCGATGTCCGCGCAGCTGTGTGTGCGCTGCGGACGCCAGCGGGACGGCCGCCGAGTCGACGACGTGCTTCCCGCCTCCGCCGATCCCGAGGACTTCGAGGCCCTGCGCGAGGCGCTCATCGAGTACTTCGAGAACTCGGGCAAGCAGGCCCCCGACGCAGTGACCTTCCACCTGAACTTCGAGAACGAGTGGACCAGTTACGCCACCACCCTGCAGTACGGCGCCCGCCAGGAGGCTCACAGCTTCGACGCCGAGGTGGCCATGGCCCTCGACGACCTCGGCCCGGCCGAGGAGCCCGGCGAGGAACTGCGCGTCACCCTGCCCCGCTGACCACCAAAGGACCTGATCGTGACTGCCTACTCGCCGCTGGCCCAGCTGGCAAGCAACTCGTTCACCGCGACGCCGACCAGCCGACAGCGGTCATGGATGCTCGCCGCGCTCCGCGATCGGGCGCTCATCCTCCCTGAGACCGTCAACTCCCGTTCGCTGGTGCTGATGCGTAGCCGGGAGTGGATCGAGCCCGTGCCCGCCGAGCAGGGTCCGCACAAGTTCCGTCTCACCTTCCTGGGCCGCTTCGCGCTGCTGAGCGTGCCCAAGGCCCACGCCCTGCTCAGCGCGCAGAGCCCCGCCGACCGCCACCCCGGCCGGCTCACCTTCAACGCCTCCGCCATGACCCTCAAGCCGCTCATCAGCGAGCGACTCGTCGTCATGCTCGACCGGCACGGTGAGCAGCGCGCCGGACGCGAGGAGCACCCCTACATCACCAACCTCGGGCGCCGGATCGTCGAGCTTCCCGAGGCGGACGAGACCGAGGCCGGCCAGTACCTGACCGACGCGTTCGCCGAGGCCCAGATCCCGGTCTCCGTCGAGCGGGACAACGACGGCAACACCCGCGTCGTGTACCGGCGCGACGGTGTCGTCGCGCAGTTCTACCGCGAGGTCTGGAACCCCGACGGCTACACCCACAGCGTCCGCCATCCCGCCTGGATGCACACCAAGCCCTGGACCGCCCTGGTCACCTACGGCACGGACGGCGCCGTGGAGAAGAACCTGCTCAACCACCTCGGCCTGCCTACCGAGAGCGCGCAGATGGCGACCTCCTTCGCCGCATGGCTGCGCGACCGGGACGACGACGCCTTCGAGGCCTGAGCCGCCCTCCCCCTGACCAGCCCTTAGAGCCCTGCAAGGACCTGCCGCCATGGACCTCAGCACCCGCCTGCGCCTGCTCGACCTCATCCGCGTCGGAACCGCCGCCGATACGGCGCACCGCGCCGCCGACCGCGCCCTGCGCAAGGCCTACGGCGCGGAACTCACCTCCTGGTGCGAACTCTCCCTGTGGCGACGGCACATGGACAGCAGCACCAGCCCCGCCGACACGGCCGCCCACCTCGCCCAGGCCGCCGACACCCACCGAGACCGCACCGAGCGCACCAACGCCGCCCGGGCGAAGTGGCTGCGCACCCGCACGGCGGCCCAGCGCGCCGACCGGCACCTGGGCCGGCAGGTCGCCCGGCACGCGGGCCGCCGCACCGGCGGCCAGGGCCGGCCGGTGGGCGGCCGGGCACAGTTGGCCACCGGTCTGCTGGAGGGCCTGGCCGCTGCTCCCGTCGAGCTCATCCGGGCCGCGCACGCCATCTGTGTGCAATCCAGTGCCGGGAAGGACTCGGTGGTGGCGTTGCACCGGGTGGTGCAGTGGGCGAAGAAGGCCGGCTGCCTGGACAAGGTCGTCGTTGTCCACGCCGACGTCGGTGCGGAGGCGGAGTATCCGGGGGTCCGCGAGCTCGCCGAGCAGCAGGCCGAGCGGTACGGGCTGCGGTTCATCGTCGTGAAGGCCGACATCGGCTTCCTCGGCATGGTCGCCAAGCGAGGCATGTGGCCCGACGCCCAGAACCGGCTGTGCACGTCCACGCTGAAGCGCGACGTCGCCGCCAAGCTCTTCACGGAGATCGTCAACGCGCTCGGCCTGGACGAGCAGGCCATCATCCTCAACTGCCTCGGCATCAGGGCGGCCGAGTCGACGGCGCGCAGCAAGAAGCACCAGCTCGCCATCGACCACCGCGCCAGCAACGGCCGTCGCCTGGTGCTGACCTGGCATCCGATCTTCCACCTGTCCGAGCACGACATCTGGCAGACCATCGCCGACGAGACGCTCGACTACCACCCGGTGTACGACACCCTCATTCCCCGCCTGAGCTGCATTTTCTGCATCCTGGCGCCCTTCGACATGCTCGCTAGGGCGGTCCGGCTGTGCTGGGCCCTCGGCCTGGACACCCCGGACACATACCTGGAGTTGGAGACCCGGATCGGGCACCGCTTCAAGCACCAGTTCAGCCTCGCCCAGGTCGTCCAGGAGGCCACCCGCCTGCACCAGGAGGAGGGACCGCTCACCTGGAGCCGGGGCGATGCGATCCGCCACCACCTCGGCGAGGACGCCGCCGACGGCTACCTCCAGCGCCTGGCCCTCGCCGCCTGACACCCCGCCTCCGCAACGACCATCCCGGTGACCTCCACCGCCCCAAGCGCGCCGGCACTGCCGGATCGGCCAGCGCGAGCACGCCCAGCGGTGGACCCCTCACGCCGGCTGGCACCCCTGGATCTCGTCGACCCCGGCGCCGATCAAGCAGCGCCTGACCGAGCGCCGCCGCACCTCCGGCGGCTGTTCCGAAGCCGCCTCCATGACGTCGTGTCCCCTCCTGGAAGGACCTCGCACTTGTCCGTTGACCTCATGCCCTCCCCCGCCGCCCTCGTCCCGTTCATCGCCACCAGCGCCTTCGACGCCGAGCTCGAGCGGTTCCTTGACCTGCTGGACGCGCACCAGCTGTTCACGGTCGAGAGCCGTAGTTCCCAGCGCCAGAGCGTGATCTACGCGCAGCAGCTCGTGGCTGCGTTGCGGCGACGGGCGTATGAGGTGGTGAAGGAGAAGCAGACCGCCTCGCGCTGGCCGGTGGTCGAGGTGTCCTTCGAGACCTGGGCGTGGGACAACGGGGACTTCTGGTACGAGTCCGGGGCCACGCTGCGCCACTTCGACGGCACGGTGAGCCGCGACGTCGATCTCTCCTTCGACGACGTCAGTGGCCCGCTGACCGACCTCGCCGGTGTGGACCGGCCGTTCGCGGGTGACACCCTCACCGTCGACCTGCGCACCGGCGAGGTGTCGACGTGACCGGCCCGTCCGCGCGGCCGGTGCCCGGCCCGCGCCCGGCCTTCGCGGGCCCGGGTGCGGGCGCGGGCCGGGTGACCCGGACGGTCGTCTACGACTCGGCGCACCTGCGGGTGCGCGTACGGGGCGGTGAGGTGCTGTGGTTCGTCCGCGATCTCGGAGCGGCCCTCGGCTTCGCTCCCCTGCCCGCGACGGGCGACGGCCTCGCGCAGGTGCTGGTGCCTACCGCCGAGCTGTGGCCGCTGATGGCAGCGGCCGGCTACGAGCCTGACGCCCAGTTCACCGCCTGGGCCGAGGAGTTGGCCCGGAGCCTGACTCGCCCGCAGGCCACCGCCGCTGCCCTGCGCGCCATCGCGGACGCCCCTCCCCGTACGCCCACACCCTCCTGACCTAAGCCGCCGGCCCGTGGCCGGCCTGCCCTTCGACCGCGAAAGAACCGCCCCGTGAACGCTCTTGCCCCCGCACTGTTCCCGCTCTCTGACGCGCGGGCTCCCGCCCTGCCTCCGGGCGGCAAGCCCATGACCGTGCTCTCGTACGGACTGGGCGCCGACTCCACCGCGATCCTGCTGATGTTCCTGGACGACCCGGTCCGCTACGGCCTCGAGCCCGACCTGTCCGACTTGATCGTTTTGCATGCGGTGACCGGCAACGAATGGCCCGACACGCTCTCCTACGTCGACCGGCTCGTGCTGCCGCTGCTCGCCGCCCGCAGGGTGCGGCTGGTTCAGGTGGCGCGGATGGGCCGCTTCGACGGTGACGGGGTCCTGGTCCTCGATGATTCGCGCGCGCCGGCCCGGATCCACCAGGCGGGACCGTGGCGGCTGTCGGACTGGCTCCTCACCGGCGGGACCGTTCCCCAGATGGCATCGGGGCGCAGGACGTGCTCAATTCGCTTTAAGGGCTGGTGCCTTGATCACTGGGCGTTCGCAGAGTTCGGCCACGTGCCGTTCCGGCGGGTGATCGGCTATCACGCCAGGGAGCGGCCGCGGATGGAGAAGGACACGAAGATCCAGAATCGGCTCAACGAGAAGGCCGGCCGGATCATCTGCGTGCCCTCCTACCCCTTGGTCGACGCCGGGATGGACCGGGCTGCCGTCGAGGCGTACGTGCTGGGGCGGCTCGGCGAGCCCATCAAGAAGAGCTATTGTACTTTTTGCCCCTTTTCGGGGGTTTGTGCGTCACGGGACCGGCACGAGGACCGGCTGCGCGAGCACCCCGTCTTGGCCGCGGAGGCCCTGGTCATGGAGTACGCCTCGATCGCACTGAACGAGGCGATGTCGCTGTACGGAACGAGATCGCTCTACCAGCAGCTCACCGAGGACGACCGCAACGACGAGGTCCTCACCGCCTTCGAGGACCGCCTCGACGAGCTGCCGTTCTCCCTCTACGAGGTCCGCCGCCTGTACCTGCCCGGCCGCACCAAGGAATGCCGACACCACCACAACGACCGCTGCACACGCCCCCTGTGGTGGTGCCGCACGGAACGCACCGCCGCATGCCAGGCCACGCACTCCATCCGAGGCCCCGGCCCCGGCTACGAGAGCGTCGTGGTGTCGCCCGCCTGCGCCGGCCTCGACCCCGCGTGCCGGGGCGACCAGGTCAAGGGACAGGCGTGGAGGTCGGTGCGCACCGTGTGGGAAGGAACCCGAATACAGGCCGAGTTCACCCTGCTGCGCTGGGGCCGCGAGGAGGACGTCCGGCTGAAGTACGGCGACAGCTCACAGATCAAGCGGCTTCACTACCTCGAGCGCGGCGAGGGCTACCCGGCCGCGGACGGATATCTCGTCGCTGCCCCCACCGGAGCAGACGACAAGCAGCGCCCGAAGTTCGAGCACCGCTGGAGTGAGATCACCGGCCTCACCGGCACCCGCTGGGAGCCCGTCCGGCCGCTCAGCAAGCACGCCCGCCGAGGACGGTCCCGCGCCGTTCCGATTATCCGCCCCTCGTCCGTTGCCCTGGCACCCCACCCGCTGGCGGCCTGACCGGACTCCGCCTCACCAGAGATCCGGTGTTCCGCAACCTGCCAAGCGCAGCCGACTCCGCGTCCCTCAAGCGGCCGCCTTTCCGGGCCACCTGTCCGGGCCACCTGTCCGGGCCCGAAGTCCGGGTGACGATCAGGAGCGGTGCGCGCGCCGGCGCTGCGGCCGCATCTCGTAGCCTCCCGGCTCCTCGATGTCGTCGTCCGCCTCAGACCACGCGCCAAGGGGCGGCGCGACGAACAGCTGATCCGCCTGCCACTCCGGCTTCGGGGACAGCGGTTCGGGTGCGGGACGCCGGATAGCGCCTTCCACCCGGCGGGCGGGGATGCGGTGTTGAGGGGGCATGGCTGCTCCTTGGTCTACTTCGTGCTCGGCAGGGCGACGCCCTTGCCGTTCTCCGCGGGCAGGGCCTGGTCCGGACAGGTGGCCAGGACGCGGGTCATCGCGGTCTTCTCGGGTGGGGTGACCCACAGCCGGTATTTCGCCTTAACCGCGATCTGGCGGGCGACGTACCGGCAGTGGAAGGCCTTGTTGGGCGGCAGCCAGTCGGCGGCGTCATCGTCGGACTTCGAGGAGTTCGCCGGACCGTCGACCGCGATCAGATTGAGCAAGTCGTTGCCCAGGGCTTCTCGTTGCGCCTGGCTCAGCCGGGCGGCGCCGGTGCGCCAGCTCGCCGCCAGGGCGACGCTGTGGTCGATCTGGACCTTGCTGCTGTGTGGGCCCCGTACGAACTTCACCCGCTTTCCGGTGTAGGGATCATCGAGGACCCCCGAGGCCACCACGCACGTCGACGTCCCCTTGAACACGATGCTGGTCAGGTCACGGCGCAGTACGTCATTGCGCGTATCGCAGTGATTCCCCGCCCCCGGGGCGCCGGTGGAATCCGACCAGGCCCGCCCGAACTTTACGGTGCGGTCGTAGCCGGTCATCGCAGCGGGGTTCTTGACCTGCAGACCGGCCAGGGCTTCTCGGGCACTGCCGGCGGGCGCCGCTCCGGGAGCCGGCGCCTTCGCGTCGTTGCTGCCGACCGCCGCTTCCAGTGCGGAGCAGCTGGTGAGCGTGGCGACGAGCGCCAGGCCGGCGAGGGCACGACGGGCAGTCGTGGAGGGGTGGTTCAACTTGGCGCTCTCTCCTGTAGATCGGGCACAGCACTCGTTGATGATCACGCACCGCGCGGCGGTCTGGGTGCATCGGAATGCAGCGCGTTCGCGAAGGCCCGCAGTTGCTCGAGGGCGCTGTCCAGACCCGCGCCGTGCGGGTCCAGGAGTGGCCGGATCAGCGGGGACCCGACGACTACGGCGTCGGTGTACGGCGCCACCGCGACGGTGCTCTGCGGGGTGAAGGTCCCGATGTCGACCGCTACGGGCAGCGGGCTGGCGGCTCTGATGTGGTCCAGGAGCTCGAGCAGCGGGGCAAGGTCCGCAGGGCCGTCCGTGCCGGTGGGAGCCTCCCCGGCGGATAGGTGGATCCAGCCGGGCTCGGTGGAGTTGAGCGGGTCGAGGTCCACAGCGTCAGGTCCCGGGGCGATGATCTGTGCGGTGTGAAGGCCGGCCGCGCGCGCGGATGCTGCCCATCCGGCGGCCTCACCGGGGGGAAGATCAATCACCCTGGCGCCGGCGGCGCCCGCCTGCGCGAGGTCCTGGGCGAACCGGTTCATGCCGCGGTCCATGACCGACTCCCAGTAGGCGGCCGCGATCACGGGGGCCGCCGTCGCCGTGATGGTGAGGCGGATGGTGGAGACGACGTGCGCCATCCGGGCCCCCTGGTCCAGCGCCTGGACGTGCGCGGCCGCGGTGTCCGGACCGTCCCAGGCCGGGGTGTGGTGGGGGACGGCGACCTCGAGGAAGTCCGCTCCGTGGCGGGCGAACGCGCGCAGCGCCTCGATGCCGGCGGTCCAGTTCGGGAACCCGGCGGGCAAGGAGGCCCCAAGCGTTGGGCGTTGGCCGCCTCTGAGCAGGGTGGTGAGGCTGCGCGCGGCTGGGCTCAGCGTGCTCACGGGTGAGCCGCGATCGGATGGTGCAGCTGGTGCACGCGGGCGTCCGGGGAGCTCAGGAGGAGGGCGACGCACATGTTGGTGCCCCTTTTCGAAGGCGGGTTGAGGCGCGGCTCCCCCGGAGGGCCGTCATTGCTTGGTGAGCGCGGAGCCCACGCGGTGCAGACGGGTTTCGAGGGTGCTGACGCGCTGGTTGAGGGTGCTGATCTGAGCGCTGAGTTCGCGTACGAGGTCGACCAGCTCCGGAGGATCGGCGCGCGCCTGCGGCTCACAGTCGGGAGGCAGGATGTCGACGACGAAGGTGCCCCGGCCCGGAACGGTCCTCAGGAGGCCTTCAGCCCGCAGCACCTCGACCGTGTTGCGGGAAGTCGTGCTGGCGATGCCGAAGCGTTGCTGGAGCGCACGGTGGCTCGGCACTCTCGCGCCGGGCTTGAGATAGCCGGAGACGATCTCGTCCCGCAGGACCTGGGCGGCCTGCATGTATGGCGGCAGGGGACGGGCGAACGACGGCATGGCGAGGATCCTCATGGAGTGACGGAACGCGCCTGCCGCAGCTGCTGGTTGATGGCCGCGGGGGCAGGCTTGAACGACGGACCGGTGGCCCCGGCCGCTGTCTGGCAGCGGCCGGGGCGCGAGACTCAGCCGCCGGCGAGGTGCAACTTGACCTTGGAACTGTGTATCCAGCCCCAGGTCCCCTTCTTCAGGCCGCTCTTGGACCGCTGGGGGAGCTGGGCCTTGTACCAGCCGTTCTTGCTGCAGTACAGGTGCAGCTTGTCCTTGTAGAGCAGGCCCTTGCTCACGTATCCGGTACTGGGTCCGGTGCGGAAGTTGATGCCATTACCGTTCGCCGCACCGTAGTTGGTGAACTCGCACTTGCTGGACGCGGCGGACGCCGTTGGCGCGACTGCCGCGGCGCCGCCGGCGAGGAGTGAGACGGACAGGGCAACAGTGGCTAGGCGCTTGATTGCAGCCATGAGTGCGGTGGTCCTTTCAGGGATCGAGGAGGTGTCCTTGCGGGCCCGCCCTGGGCGGGCCCGCAAGGGTCCGGGCGTCATGCGGCGCCCGGACGGGTGAGTTGGTGTCAGGCCTTGTCCGCGGCGTGGCGGCCGCGGCGCTTGCCGTAGCCGACGACGCCGATGGTCGCCGCGCCTGCGGCGAGGAGTCCGGCGGCGGTGAGGCCCAGCGCGGTGTTTCCGTCAGCGCCGGTCTGCGCGAGGCTGCCGGCGGGCGACGTGGTGTCGCCTGCGCTGATGTGCTCGTTGCCGCCCGCGTTACCCGGCTTGGATCCGTCGGGGTTCGATCCGCCGTTGCCCGAAGTCGGGCCCGGTGAAGGCTCGGAGCCTGGGTCGGTCGGCTCCTCGGAAGGGTCAGTCCCTGGGTCCGTGGGCGGGTCGGTCGGCGGGTCGGTCGGCGGGTCGGTCGGCGGGTCCGTGGGCGGGTCCGTGGGCGGGTCCGTCGGCGGGTCGGTCGGCGGGTCGGTCGGCGGGTCGGTCGGCGGGTCCGTGGGCGGGTCCGTGGGCGGGTCCGTGGGCGGGTCCGTGGGCGGGTCCGTGGGCGGGTCCGTGGGCGGGTCCGTGGGCGGGTCCGTCGGGTCAGTACCGGGGTCGGTTGGGTCGGTACCTGGCTCGCCTGGATCAGTGGGCGGTTCGGTCGGGTCGGTGCCGGGCTCGGTCGGGTCATCACTCGGCGTCTCGCCGTTGACCGAGAGGTCGACGCTCAGGCCGAGGGACACGTCCGCGGCCGAGGCGGAGGCCTTCGGCTTGGGGGTGTCGGTGGCGGCGAGCGCGGGGGCAGCCAGCGCCCCTGACGCGGCGACGATCGCGGCGGTGGCCACGACCCGCCGCAGCACGCTCTTGCGGGTACTACGCATGGATGAGATCAGCCTCCACTGGAACACGGCAGGCTTGGCTGGTCAGCGCACGCTGCGCCGGGGCGAACTGCCTGCTGTGAAAGAGATCTTGGAAGCGCAGGCCTGTGGATAGAGACCGGCGATTTTGAGCGCACGGCCTCGCCACGCGACGTGCTCCTGTTGGCTGGCCCTAGCCGCTGCTACCGAGAGCGGAAGTTGTCGTTCCGCTGAATGCGTCGGAGCTGGTCGAGACGAGGTGGGCTGGGGCTCCGGTGCCTGTCATCGGTCGGAGCCGCTATGCGCATGGGAAGAGCCCGGCGCACACACGGGGGGATGCGCGCCGGGCTCTGTTTTCACCGTAGCGGGATGCAGGGCAGTGCCGGCGTCGAATCCCTGGCTTCCGTGGGATCCGGCCACCGCTCCGGCTGGTTTGTGATCCACATTGCTTGGTGCCCTACAACCGACCAGGTAGCAACGGGTGATCAGGGCCGGAAGGGCCCGGCGCCCGCGCGGGGCCGTGCGGCCAGTGGCCCTGTGAAGTCGTACGTCGTCATGCCGCTCACCGAGGATTGTCTCCGCTGAGGTATTCACGCCGCAGCGCGGCGGCTGCGTCTTCCCAGTTGCGCCATTCCCGGTACTCCTGCCGTACGTACGCCCGCGCGCCGCCCTCCTGCTGCCAGGCCTCGGCGGCAGGCCCGAGCGGGCCCTCCACGTACACCTCGCCGTGGGCGAGGTCGAAGGTGAGCAGTTCCATGGCCGCGGCGTCGGCCGCCCGTCGCGCCTGTTCGGCATCGTCGGCGTCAAACAGCCCGCAGTACAGGCCCACTTCGGTCTGGCGGGCGACCCGGTCGAGGTAGGCGGCCTGGCGCAGGTAGAACAGCCGGAATCCGCCGCTGTCGACGGGCCGGCCGTGGCCGGCCTGGGCGGACTCGGTGCGGTGGTTGATTCCGGCGGCCCACAGGCCCAGGGTGATCTCTTCCTCGTCGAGACCGGGCGCGGCGCCGTAGGCCTGCGGGTAGTCGGGCGCGGGAAACTGCGACGTCTGCGACGTACGCCAGGTGTAGCCGCATCCGATGCAAACGAAGGAGGCGACGTGCTGCGCCCGGGCGGGCGTCTCGGCCAACTGGACGCCGAGGTCGCCGCTGTCGCAGCGGGGGCAGCGGGTCACGGGGTGTTGGGGCATCGGGATGTCCTCCTCTCCCCCGCGGCGGCGGGCGCCGTCGCGGGCGGGTCAGTTCGGCGTGGAGCCGTTCGTCGGCGTCGGCTCGGGACGTTCCGCCTCAGCTGCCTCGTCGGGCTCCGGAGCGGGCGGCTGCGCGGTCGTGGTGCTGGAGGTTGGCCACGGAAGGTTGGCGAAGTTCGAGGTCACGGCTGCTCCAGGAGTTCGCGGGTGGTGGTGGGCTTCGAGTGGAGTTGGGCGGCGGCGAGGGCGCGGCCGAGGGGTCGGCAGGCAGCCACCGCGGTCAGCGCGCACAGGGCGAGGATCACGGCGACCAGTGGCCGCCCTCCGGCCTCGAGTGCGAGGGCGATACCCAGCGGGGGCAGGGAGGCCAGCGCGGTCGCGCTGCTGATGACCGCCTGGTAGCGGCCGGTTGCTCCGGTGGGGACGGATGTGGAGATGTAGGCGCCGGCGGCGACGCTGAAACAGACTTCGCCGGGCACGATGATCAGGGCCGCGAGGCAGTATCCGGCGAGGGTGTGCTGCAGGGCGGCGACCGTGATGCCGACGCCGAGGATGCCCGCGCCGGTGACCAGGACGGGTACCAGCGGGAACTTGATGGTGTCCCCGTCGCCGACCAGCAGTCGCATCACCACCGGGGTGAGGGCGAGGACGCCGACGGTGTTGCAGACCATCGCAACGCCGTAGCTCGTGGCGGGAAGCGAGTCGTCGTTCATGAGGAGCGGCATCACCGAGACCAGGCCCCAGGCGCAGATCATGGAGAAGACGGCGACCACGGCCATCCAGCGCAGGGCCGCGTCGGCGAAGACCTGCCGGTACGTGACGGTGGTCTGGGCCTTGGCCGGGCGGTGCGGCCCCAGGACGCGGCGGGCCACCACGGCGAAGGCGAGACACACGATGCCGTTGATGACGAACAGGGCCTGGTAGCCGTGGTGGTGAGCGGCGTATCCGCCTACGGCACCGCATATCGCGATGCCGACGTTGGAACAGAAGTACAGCCATCCCTGGGCGCGTGTGCGGGCTGCGTCGGCGTGCAGTGTGTCGTTGATGGCGGCGGATACCGCGGGCCGGTGCGCCTCCATCGTGACGCCGAGCAGCAGGGAGACGGCCAGGAGCGCGGGCAGCGAGGTAGTCAGCGCGAGCGCGAAGCAGGCGACGGCGGACAGGATCATCAGGGCGATGAGGGCGGTCCGTTGGCCCAGGCGGTCGGTGAGGGCGCCCGCGCCGGCCAGGCCCAGGCACCAGCCGACACCGAAGGTGGTGAGCGCGGCGCCGGCGGCCGTGGTGCCATGTCCGGTGCCGGAGGCGACGTAGTAGCCGAGGAAGTCCCAGCCGAAGCCCGCCGCCTTCACCACGAGGGACGCCGCCAGCAGCGTGGCGATCACGGACCGGGCGGTACGCGCCGGGGTTTCGGCGGAGCGAAGGGGGAGCTGAAGGGCCATGGTGTCTTCCTGCGGAGCGGGCCTGCGGTCGGGTGGACAAGAAGGGGGCGGACAGGCCGAAGGCGGCCGCACCTCCGGTGCGGCCGCCTTCAGTGAGGTCCTCGTCGCTCTTACGGGCGGGCGAGGTCAAACGGGCGGAACGGACGGGCGTCGAGCGTGTCCATGGGGCGCATGGCGGTCTCCTCTGCAATGTCAGGAACACCCCGAAGATCCGGGGATGCAGCGAACCTATGAGCCGGCCGCGAGGTCATCGAGAGCAGCAGTCCGCACAGGAAATCGTTCAACTTGAAACCATGTCCGGGGTGCACCGATCCGTTGTCGCAGGGCACGGCGGCAACCGGCCGGCAGACTGCAGAACTCCCGAGCGGGCAGGCGCACCGGGCAGGTCCGGCCGGGCGCCGAGCAGACATGCGGCACATCACCACCGCGGCCCGTTCGACGGTGTCCGGGCACGAGGTCGAGCAGGCCCCTCGTCGGCGACGACCGACCGCGCTTGCGAGGACGCTTGCCTGGACGATCAGGAGTCCTGGCCCTATGTCTGGAGCGGGGCGCCTACTCACCGGCGTGCGGCTGGTCAGGCCGCGCTGGCCGTCGGTGCCCGTGAGGCCTCGTACGGGCGGGCGCCGACGCGGGTGGCCGCCCGGCGGATCAGGACCGCGAACTCCTGGGCGCGCAGGGGGTCTTCGAAGAGCCGGGCGGGGCCTGTGACGCTGAGGACGGCGAGCAGGCTCGTGCCGGACATGACGGGTGAGGAGAGGGTGCAGGTGCCGTGACTGCGGCGGACGGCGATCCTGCTGCTGCGCACGGCGGTGCGTGTGGCGTCGGGAAGGACGAGCGGCCGGTCCTTTGCGTCGACGGTGAGACCGGGCGGAAGGTAGGCGAGGGCGATCCGGCCGGCTGCGCTGTGCCGCACGTCGGGGTCCTGCTGGGCTGCTGCGGCCGCCAACTCATCTGCGGGGCACAGCAGATCGACCAGGTCGAGGCGCAGGCCCCGGCCCAGTTGATGGTGCGGTTCGTGCCAGGCCACGGCGAGGCCGGTCTCCTGCTGCAGGAGCTGCAGTACGTCGCGGATGCGCGGCGTGGAGGCGGTGTCGGGGCGCGGAACCTGGAGCGGGGCGCACTCGGGTGCCAGGCGGTAGGTGCCGCGGCGGCTTCCGTACTGGACCAGGTCCTGGAGAACGGCGGCCTTCAGGAGCTTGGCCGTGTGCGGGGCCTGGAGCTCGGCGGCGGCTGCGATGGCGGCCAACTGGTGCTCACCGCCCGGGCCGAGGCTGATCAATGCCCGCAGGACGCGAAAGCCGCGGCCCGCGGACTGTGGCGGCTGACGTGCAGGTATGGGTTCAAGGACGGCGGGCGGGACCCATGCAGCAGGCGCGGGACCGTCGTGGGGCACGAGGGCGGCGGACATGGCACTCCTGTGGGTAGGGGTCGGTGGGCCTTCGCGCGGCGGCGCCGTGGGGGCGCCGCCGCGAGGTGCCGGCCAGCGCGCGTGCCTGCCGGATTCGGCAGGGCCAACCGGTCAGGACCGGTCTCTTCTTGGCGCTTTCGGGTAGTTCGGGCGACGAGGGCTGTGATCGCGGTACCTTCGTAAGGGAGCCCGCCACCCGCTGGTGATCTTGGTGTCAATTGGCGCTTCTTCAGCCGGCCTTGGGGAAGACGGGCGGCGTCCAGCCCACGTAGGTGGCGCCCCACTTGGTCTCGAACAACTCGGCGTCGACGATGTCGATGTAGCCGGGCCTGAGAATGTCGTTGGAGGCCACCTTGCCGTCGCCGAGGTAGACGGCGATGTGCCCCGCCCGGCCGCCGGTCTCCCAGTACATGAGGGCGCCGGCGGGGGGATGGCGGTCCTTGTCGTGACGCATGCTCTTGGGCACGACGGTGTAGTGGTCGATGGCGTAGGTGACGCCAGAGACGTTCCAGCCGTAGACGATCGCCGTGTAGGCGAGACAGCGCCGGTACCAGGTCTTGGTTGAGTGGGAGCCGGCGTTCGCCTTGGCCCAGGCGATGGCGTCCTTGACGGAGCGGGGGTTGTTCAGGTCCCAACTCTGCTTCCCGTCAGAGAACTTGCCGCCCGCGCTGCCCCCGGGGCCGGCGCTGCCGGGTGTGCCCGGCTGGTTGACGCCGCATTCGCTGTTGGCGCTGGTGACCGGCTTGCCGCCCTTGCCGTTGCCGGTGGCCTTGCCCTTGCGCTCGAGGTCGATGCCGACGTCTTCAGCCAGCTGCCGCATCGCGCTCTCGTGACCGGCGTACAGGTCGGGGTACTTGGAGTTCTGCACGGCCTGGGCGGCCTTGCCGAGGGGGATCTTCTCCCAGTTCTTGACGGCGGTCAGGCCCTTGTTGGTGCCGTGGCCCAGGAAGAAGGAGCGGGCGGCGTACTCGGGCTTCATGATGCTTGCCTTGGTGCCCCAGTCCATCGAGGGCCGCTGCTGGAACAGGCCGACCGAGTCCTCGTCGCCGTGGTCGATGTTGATCAGGGATGACTCCTGCATCGCGGTCATCAGCGCGATCAGCGTGGCCCGGCCCGGGAGTTTGAGGTCCTTGGCGACCTTGTCGATGGCCAGGGCGTTGTCCCGCCGGACCGCGAGGATGGCATGACCATCGCGCGGGTCTTGGCCCTCACCAGCGTCGTTGGAGCCGCCGCGGGCGTCGGGGGCGGCGCCGGCGGTGCCGGGGCCGGTGTCCTGGCAGTCGGCGGCGCGGGCGCTGCCGGCCGGGAAGAGCAGCCCGGCGAGCATGAGGCCGGCCAGGAAGACGGCCATGACAATGACCGTGATCTTGAGCTGGTATCCCTTCTTGACGAGGCCGGCCGCCTTGACCGCGCCGCGTATGACGTCTCGTTCGTCCACGGCTAGTCCTTCAGCCCGAGGACGCGGGTGACCATCCACGCCGAGGCGCCGTCCGCGCGGGAGACCTCGAGGGTCAGGTGCCGCTCGTAGCGGTAGGGGTCGGTGCCCTTCACGTCGATGGTCACGTCGGCCTGCAGGTAGACGCGGACCGGGGTGTCGGGGGCGGGGCGCTGCGCCGAGGTGGGCTTGCCGATGGTGACCTTGGTGGGGGTGGCGGCGGTGGCCTGCGCGGCGACGAGCCGGTCGAAGTCGCGGTCGTCGTGCTTGGCCAGGTTGTACGCCAGGGCGGTCGACATGTACGGGCGGGCCCGGTCAACTGCCGCCTCGTGGCCGCCGTCTTCGAGGGGACGCCGGTTGGTGTAGGCGGTGGTGAAAGCCTTCGCGACCGACTGCGGGGTGTCGTCGATGGTGGGCGCGCTGGCGGACGGTGCCGGGGCCGGGCTGCTCGGCGCCCGCGGCGCCTCCACGGTCGGGGTGGGCTTGGTGGTCACGGTGTCCGGGCCAGGCTTGTCCGGCCACAGCAGCGCGCCGGCGGCGACGGCCGCGGCCACGATCAGGCCGAGGATCGGGACCACGATCGGGGTGGGGGTGTTCTTGCGGGCCCGGCGGATCAGCTGGGTGCGCTCTTCACGCTGCGCTGAGCGCCAATGCCGCCTGGCCTTGCGACGCTTGCGGCGGGACAGCTCGCTGATCTCGGGAGGAAGTTCCTGCTGGCGCAGCAGTTCACGCCACTCATCCGCGCTCTGCGGCCCGGTCGTACGCCTTGCGCGCCGGGAGGTGCCGCGCGCCGCGGGGGCGTCGTCCTCGGGGGTGTTGGGGTCGGTCTCGTGCGTCACGGTGGGCTCCACGGGCGGTGCGAGCTGGGTGTGCGGGCATGGCGAGATGGCCCCGGGGCGGTCCGGCCGCGGGGTGCGGCCGGACCGGCGGGGGTCTCGGGCGGATGGGTCGGGGTGGGCGGTTCAGCCCTCAGCCGGGGGTCAGCTGCCGGCTCGCGGCCTGGCGCGCGCGCCGGGTCCGGTGCCGGGCGGGCGTCCCGGAGTGCGCGACGGGTGCGGAGCCCGCGGCGGCGGATAGGTGCGGAACCGGCTGCCGGTCGGGTTGGCCGGCCGGTTGATCACCGTGCCGGTGATGACGCGGCCTCCCCCACCGGGCGGCGTTGCCGGCGGCGGCCCGGACGGGCGGGGTGCGCCGGGCCGGACCGTGTAGCCGCCGGCCGTGGTGCCCGGTCCGGTGCCGCCGGGCCCGGATCCGGGGCGGTGGCGGCGGGGTCCGGTGCCGGCCGGGCCGTGCGGTCCGGGCAGGCCGGGCGGGCGTCCCGGTCCGGTCCCGCCGGGGCCCGCGCCTCCTGGTCCGGTGCCGCCGGGGCCGGGCAGGTGCGCGGTGGGCGGGAAGCTCGGCGGCGGCGGGATGTTGCGGGTGGGCCGGCTGCGGACGTCGTCGCCGTCGTTGGACGAGGTGGTGCCGGAGTCGTCGCTGCCGCCGCGGGTGGGGCCGGGGTGGCGGTCCATGTCGCCGAAGCCGCCGCGGCGGCCGCGGATGACGCGGCGCAGCCGGGACGCGGAGCGCATCCGGCTCAGCGAGGAGAGCATGCCGCGGCCGGCCATCTGGGCGCCGCCGGCCGAGACGATGCCGTCCAGGCGGCCCTTGACCTTGAAGGCCATGGCGGCGGCGCAGATGTTGAGGGCGCTGACCATCAGCCAGCCGTAGGTGGGCAGCAGCGACATCATCGCCACCGACACCACCAGGACCGAGCCGAGCAGCATGGTCGAGGTGAAGGACACCATGACCAGGCCGAGCAGCATTTCGAACCAACTCACCCCCCACTGGCGGGGCTTGCCGGGGATGCACCACAGGGTCGCGAACGCGACGCCGCAGACCAGCAGCATCAGCGCCCCGATCAGCGAGGCGAGCGTGGTGAACGCCAGGGTGATCACCAGGGCGCAGAAGATGGCGCAGCAGATGATCGCCGCGATGAGCACGCCGATCCGGCCGCCGGGGGTGTGCCCCTGGCGCCACTGGACCGCCTCGGATCCGGCGACCTCGTCGTTCATCTCCTCCTTGAGGTAGGCCTCGCGGTCCTCCATGTCGGTGCCGCGGGAGACGACTTCGGGGCCCCACTTCTTGCACGCGGCGACCGAACCCAGATCGGCGATGCACCAGGGGGTCGCCACGTACGTGCGCCATACCGCGTCGGCGGCGCGACGGACCGTGTTGTCCTTCTCGTTGTCCGACCAGGCCGGCTCCGGCGTCGCGAACGGCATCGCGGCGTCCTTGTCGGACAGGCCGGCGCCGATCGTGGTCATCGCGACCGAGGCGCCCAACTGCCGTCCGTTGTCGACGCCCTTGACCCAGGTGGTGGGCGCGACCAGGAAGGTCGTGGCGATCGCCGCGGACGCAGCCACCCAGGCGATTTGCCCGAGCGGAGAGGACTCGGAGCGCTTGGCCCAGGCGACGAACCCGCCCACCGCGACCGCGGTGGGCAGGAACGTCGTCATCATCGGCCCGGCCGCGGCGCCGATCGCGGTACCGATCGCGTCCTCGACCTCGGGCAGGGACACGACGTTGAAGCACCAGCCGGTGACCACGACAGCGGCGCGGCCGAGCACGGTAAGGAACTGCAGCAGCATGTTGCCCAGCGACAACATCCAGCCGTCCATCAGGTCGCCGCCGAGCAGGTCGTCGGAGAGCTGCCGGTCGAGCTGGTACACGTCCGGGTCGTAGGACTCGAAGAGCGTTCCCTGGCCGGGCGGCCGGAACGGGGACGGCATCATGTCGCCGATCCCGCCGGGCTTGTACTTGTCGCTGTCGTCGTCGGCCATCGCCGCCGGTGCCAGCACGCCGAGGGTGGCCAGGATCCCCAGCAGCGGGATCATCAGGGTGCGCAGCCGCAGTCGGGGCAGGGCGAGGTACAGGCGCAGCATCCAGTGCCGCGCGCGGCGCGCCAGCTTCTTGATCATGTGCTCCTCCCCCAGGGGTCAGTGACCAGGCCCGGGCGCGGGCCGGGCGAACTCTTCGTACGCGGGCGGCAGGTCATGGCGGGCGGCCTCCTGGTGTGGCAGGCGGCCGGGGCCGTCCCGCTGCGGATGGGCGTCATGCGGCTTCCGACTCTTCCGCTGCGGGGTTGTGGACAGAGGCCGCGGAATCCGGCTCCTTCTCGAAGCCGACGGGCATGGCGTCGGCGACGGCGTCCTCGTGGTCGGCGGCCTGGTCCTTGGGGTTGGTGGACAGCGCGCGCAGCAGTTCGTAACTGGGGGCGTCCCACTGCATGGTGGCGACCCGGTCGCGGCGGTCACGGATGATGCAGTGGCCGTGCCGGATCTCGCCGTGCGTGTCCTTTCCGACGCCGTGGATGAGCGCGCGGGTGGAGGCGGAGATCGGCAGGCGCAGGAGTTCGGCCATGGCGTCCTGCTGCGAGCGGGTCGACTGCTCGAAGGCCAGCACGGTGGTGATCGCTTCCAGGACGCCGTCCATGCCGAGCAGTGACTTGGGGTCCTGGGTGTCGATGGCGAGGGAGGTGTCCAGGGCGCGGCCGGTACGGGCGATGTAGTCGACGAAGCGGCGGCCGTCGTCCGTTCCGGTCAGGACGTGCACCTCCGGAATCGCCACGACCTTCGGGAGATTGCGCAGGTCAGGACGGGCCGAGGTGTTGAGGGCGTAGGCGATCAGCCCGCGCATCAAGGCGAGCGAGGCCCGCTCGGTCATCGTCATCTCGGACGGCTTCGTGCCGGCCTGCGGCATCGTCAGGCCGGGCACCTGTACCAGCCACAGGCCCGGCTCGGGGCGCAGCGGGGAGGCGCCGGGGCGGGGCCGGCCCAGCAGCGGTGCGCCGAGCTGGGTCTGCGACAGCTCGGCGAGTGCGTCGCCGGCCTCGACGGCGAGCGGGTCGCTGCTGGCCTGCAGCAGTTCGATCACCTGGTAGGTCGCCGCGTCGTCGTGCTGGGCCACGGCGTTCGCGGCGCGCAGCAGGTGGGTTTCCACGCCGGCGTCCTGCATCCGCGACGGCAGAATGATCATGAGTTGGGAGACGACCTGCAGGGCGGCGTCGCCCTTGGGCAGGAGGCGGAAAACGTCGGCCACGGCCGGGGTTTCCACGCCGCAGGTGACGTGGTGGGAGGGCAGGCCGAGGTACTCGCCGGCCTTCACGAGGCCGGCCTCGTCGCCTTTGAAGCCCAGCATCAGACTGAAGGCGCCCTTCAGCCCGGCGATCAGGGTGGCGAGCATCATCGACGTCGTCTTGCCGCGCCCGGAGCGGCCGACGAAAGCCGTGGTTGTCGCGTCCCCGCGGGCACTTCCGGCGGTGATGTCGATCCGGCACACCCCAGGGGTGGTTCCGGTCAGCAGGCCGGCGATCGGCCCGTCGTCGTCACCGGCCTCCGAGCCGCCCCAGAACATGGAGGCCGCGAGAGCGTCGGTGGTGCGGATATGCCCGAGGTCCAGGACCCGGAGCATGTCGCCGATCTGCGCCTCCAGCCACAACTCCCGTTGCTCCTCGGAGGCGACGACCACGTCGATGGACAGCCCGGCGTAGTGCGCGACGACCGCGTCGCAGCGCGCGCGCAGGTCGTCGAGGGACTCGGTGGAGGACACGATGATCCGCGGGTGGTCCTCGAGGAGCGTCATGCCGTCGCGGGACATCTGCCGGCGCAGCTCCTCCATCACCGCTTCGGTCTCCTCGGTCTCGGCGAACGTTTCACCGGCGGAGCCTTCGGCGGCCGAGCGGCGCTGTTCCTTGGCCGACTGGCGCTGCTTGTCGACGGACTTGATCGCCGCGCCCTTGCGCCACACGTTGAACCGGACCGACGCCTCGGGGCACACCAGTTGGTCGTCGCCGGTCGTCGGGTGGACGTAGCTGATCTCGGACAGGCAGCGCAGCCACTCCTGCTCGCCCGGCGTGATCAGCTGCTCGGGGAAGGCCGGCATCGCCAGCACGCTGACCCAGGCCGCGGTCTCGCCGCGGGCGTCCATCATGCGTACGTGATCGGCGTGCGGGATGGCCTTGGACTGGGTCAGGCGCACCAGGGCGGCGCCGGAGATGGTGGGCAGCCGGGGCGGGGCGGGCTGCGGCCGGAA
The DNA here is from genome assembly GCF_035975855.1 of Streptomyces sp. NBC_01304. NCBI lineage: Bacteria > Bacillati > Actinomycetota > Actinomycetes > Kitasatosporales > Streptomycetaceae > Streptomyces > Streptomyces sp. NBC_01304. The sequence continues at coordinate 168,787 of NZ_CP109056.1, forward strand.
GCTCTCCCTCGAGATCGCCCAGGCCAGGAGTTCGGCCGGCGCGATCCGCGCGCGCCACGGGGTGGCTTCCAGCCGGCGCTCCATCCGGCGGGCGAGGCCGTCGAGGTGGGCGAGTTCGGTGTCGTCCAGGCCGGTCTTGCCGACGCCGAGCGCGCCGGCCACGCCGTTCTTCACGGTGGCGTTCGCGGCGGAGTCCCGCTCGGCGATGCGTATGCCGAGCAGGATGTGGCGCTGCGGCAGGTCGAGGCCGTCCAGGCGCTGCGCCCACATGGCGGCGACCCGCTCGACGTCGCCGGCGCTGAAGATCTGCCGTGCTTCCTCGCGGTAGATCTCGCCGTCCAGGCGGGCCCAGATGATGCGCAGGTGGCAGTCGTAGCCGGGCAGGACCTTGGCCAGGGCGAGCGCGGCCGCGTCCTGTTCGGAGTCCTGGCGGTCTTCCGGCATCAGGTCGGTATTGGCGGAGCTGAGGGTGAACCAGGCCTCGGCGCCGGTGTCGGTGACGACCAGGCCGTCGGCGACGGCCACCAACTGCGGTTCCTTCATGAGGCGTTCGGCGCCGAGGCCGAGGAGCCGGCCGAACTTGCTCGCGGACTTCTTCGCCGCCTTCGTGGTGGTGCTCATCGCAGGACTTCCTTCACGGGCGTAGGGGTGCGGCGGGCGTAGGCGGCGGCCTCACGGGCCTCGATGCGGGCGCCTTGAACCAGGCGGCGGCTGCCGTCCTGGTCGAGGCGGTGCCACAGGCCGGGCCGGTAGCCGGTGGAGGGCGGCCGCTGGTGATGGCCCTGGCCGAGCAGGCGCCAGGTGCGGGCGTCGGGTTCGGCGAGCAGGCAGGTGGAGAACAGGTCCCGGGCGATGTGGCCGAGCGCGCCGGGCACGGCGCGGCAGGCCAGGACCACCTGGATGCCCGCCTGGCTGCCGTGGGCGAGGACCGCCGTGAGCGCGTCCAGCGCGACTCCGTTGGGCCGCGGGTCCGCGCGGTGGTTCATGAGGACGCGGGTGGTTCCGTCGTTCTCGATCAGGAGCAGCCGGCCGGGCCCCGGCTTGCCGGCGGCGGCCCGGCCGCGCGCCTGGTGGGCGAGCCCGAGCAGGTGGCGGTGCACCTGGTCCGGGTCATCGACGTAGCGGACGCCGTCCACGCCACGGGCCCAGGCGTGTTCGACGTGGTGGACGTCGATGATGTCGACGTCGCGGCCGGCGGCCAGTGCCTGCACCGCCAGGGTGCGCAGCAGCACGGTGGTGCCCATCCCCGGCGGGGCCACGGTCAGCAGGTGCCCGTCGACCGCACTCAGGTAGACAGGCTGGTGCGCGTCGTCGAGTCCGATCAGCGGGGCCGTCCGGTCGGCGGCCGCCGCGGCCCGGCCGGCGCCGCTGGTGAGGGACACCGTGCGGGGCGGGTGCGGGGCAACGGCGGTCCGCTGGTGGCCTGTTGTGCTCATCGCTCGGCTCCGGTTTCGATCACGCCGCGGGCGAAGGCGCGGGCCTCGGCGTCGGACAGGTTGAGGGCCTGGAAGGCGGTGGCCTGCTGCTCGGCGACCAGGTGCATGCGGCCGGGGATCAGCGAGTAGGGCGGGATCGCCCAGATCTCGGGGGCCACCCGCTGCCACAGCGCGGCGCCGCCGTAGGCGATCACCCGGGTGGGAAAGACCTGCGCGATGGGCGCAGCTCCCAGGCCGGGCAGCCCGACCCGCGGGTTGCCGGCGAGGATCTGGACGCCGAAGGCCGGGCCGGAGGCGAGCAGCATGGCCAGCGCCTCCACCCCCGGCGCTTCGGGGAGTTGAGTCTCGGGGCGGGTCTGGCTCCAGTACTCGCGCAGCCCGTACGCGACGGTGCCCAGGTGCTCGATGACCAGGACCCGTCGGCCGGTCCAGCCGCCGGTGAAGCGGCTGGTGCCGTCCTGCAGAGAGGCGACGGTCAGCTGCAGCTGGTCGTGGATCTCGGAGATCCGCGAGAGGTAGCGCACGCCGGGCAGGTCGCGGGCCCACAGGTGGCCGGTGCCGCCGGGGTCGATGACGTCCACGGACGCGCCCAGCGCGAGGACTTGGGCGGTCAGTCCGCGCAGCAGGGTGCTGGTGCCGCCGCCCGCGCCGGCCGCAACCAGGACGTGCTCGGCGCTGGCGGGCAGCAGCAGCAGGCGGTCGCCGTCGGCGAGGCCGAGCAGCGGCGTCGTGGCCGCGTCCAGGGCGGTGAGGGTGTAGGGGTCGGCGAGCGTCAGCGTGCTGCGCAGGGCCTTGATCGGCATGGAGGTCTGGGTGGTCATGAGGTGGTCCCCTTCGGGGCGGCCTTGCCGGTACGGCGCTGGCGTTTGGTGGCTTTGGCGCGGACCTTGGCCACCGCGTCGGGCCCGTACATGCGCAGGCGGGGCCGCAGGTGGGCGGGCTTGCCGCAGGACTCGGCGGCGTCCGGCGTGTCGCCGTCGGTGGTGAACATCGAGGAGAAGGCGGGCATCTCCCGCAGCTGCGGGGAGCGTTCACCCAGGCGCTGGGTGCGCAGCCGCAGTCCGACCTTCGGGGCGGGGATCCGGCCGCGGCCGATGACCGGGCGGACGCCGTGGTTGAGGAAGTTCAGCCGCACCCCCCAGATCAGGAGGTTGGTGCGCCGCCAGTACAAGGTGGAACGTTTCGCCCCGAAGTAGGTGAAGAAGAGCGGCGGCAGGAGGAACAGCGGGATGAGCGGCTTGAGGGGGAACCCGAACAGCACGATCCAGGCGCCCCACCACAGCGGGAACATGACCGCGCCGTATTTGAGCGTCGTGCGGGGCAGGCCCTCGCCGAGGTCGAGGCCGAGCAGTTCGTGCTGGCGGGTCTCGAGGTCCCAGTGCCGGGTGTAGGTGGCGGAAGTTCGCATGGTGCGGCCGCCTCAGCCGGTGAACACTGTGGCGATCTTGGCGCCGATGAACTTGAGGATGTTCACGGCCTGTTGCGGCGTGAAGACCATCACCGCGACGACGGCGCCGCCGGCCAGGTGCGTGATGAGCGCACCCCATTCCTTCTTCGCCCAGTGCTGAAAGCCTCTTACCGCCAGAACTCCGACAAAAAGAGACCCGATGACGGCCAAGATCCACGTGACGAGACCGTTTTGGCCCATGAGGTATCCACTCCTTGGGTTGGTGAGTTGGGTGATGCGGGCCAAGTGCGCCTGGCCGAGCGGAATTTGGGGCGGCCCCGGGGGTGCGGGGCGGGCCGGTTACGCGGCCTTCGCGGTGACCGCCTCGACCTGCCAGCGGCTCGCGCTGGAGGCGGAGACCTTGGTGATGGTGATCTGGTAGCTCTGCTGCAGCTGCGCGCCGCCGAACTTCCAGCGGACCGTCGCCGTGCCGGTGCGCTTGTCACCCGAGCCGACGTCGACCGTCCAGGAGTCCAGGGCGTCCAGGGCGATCTGCCCGCCCAGCGGCTCGATGTCGGCGCCCGGCGCGGCCGCCTGGTCCTCCGAGCCGGCGGCCCAGGACGTCAGGAACTGCTTGACCGTGTCGCGAGTTGCTCCCGACAGCTCCGCATCAGCCTCCGGCTCGTCCGGGGCCTTGTAGCTGCCGGCCGTCGGCATGCCGACCAGCGCAGGCTGCCCGGTCACCACCACCCGCTCCTTGCCCTGGGCGACCGGGACCTCCAGACCGCGCCAACTGGACACCGTCCGCTGGCTCTTGCCGCTCCCGGTGATCACACTGACCCGCACATCGACCCGCACCCGGGCCCGCTTGCCGCCGATCTGCGTGACCGGGCCGGGGATGGTCTGCGCGACCAGCTGGATGCCCTCCCCGTTCCAGCCGAGCTTGGGGTCAATGCCCTTGGCCAGGTCCGCCTCGACCTCCTTGGCGCGGATCTCCGGAGCCTGGGAGTTCCACGTCATGTACGAACGCGCGAACCTGGCGGCGACCTGCTGCGCCTCGGCCTCGGGCACATGGTTCTTCCGCGCCTCGGCCTGCGGGTCCTGCTGCTCGATGGGCGCCGGCGGCTTGGTGGGGAAGACCCAGGTCCGCACACCCGTGAACGCGGCCAAGCCGATCACGAGCCAGATCGCCACCCGGCCCGCCTTACGGGCCGCGGAGCGGCCCGAGGACTCGACCTCCTCCGCCCAGCCGAGCGCCGGCGGCGTCCGCGCACCCGCCCCATTCCCCTCCCCCGCAATTGACGCGGGCCCCTGTGCCGCATTCACTTCGGCGGCTACTTTCTCTTCACCGCCCTTGGGCTTCTTCGGTGGAAGATTGAGCATCTTCCGCATCACACTCATTGATTGACTCCTCGGCCTCTTCCTGCTGCAACTCGCCCCTGGACAGGGCGACATGACCTGCGGTCATGCCCGCCACGAATGGCGTGGAAAGCTCACACACACGATTTTGGGAGCGCAGCCCTGTGGATAAGTTCCGGCGATTTCCGAGACATCCAGCCGGACGCGAGCAAACAAATAGAGGGGGTCACGGGAATTCCCGTGACCCCCTCTATGGGTGCGCTGTGTAAGACCGCTCAGCTGTCGCCGGCCGCGCTGTCTTCCGCCGACCCACCGGACTCCACGGATCCGGCGTCGGCGAGCTGGCCGGGCGCCTCGTCCTCGCCCGAGCTGTCCTGTTCCTCGTCGCCCGCCCCGGGGTCGGGATCGGGCTCGCCCTCGTCCTTGTCCTCGTCGGGTCCGTAGTAGTCCGCGAGGTCGTCCAGGACGAACAGCTCCTTGCCGTCGACGAGTTGGCCGGCCGGGAAGTCGCTGCGACGCCGCTTGTGCTGCCGCATCAATGCGGCGCTGACCTTGATGTTCTGGGCTTCGAGACGCCGCGCGATCTCTGCCAGCGGCAGCAGCTCGAGCTCCTCTTCCACCTCGACAGTCTCTGGTGTGCCGGCCTCCAGCTCCGGGACCTCCGCCTTGGTCATGCTCAGCTCGCGCGGGTCATCAACTGCGCGGATATCAGCGGCCGTCAGGGCGTCGGCGTCCGTCTTCTCGGGGTTGGTGAAGAGCTTCTTCGACTCCTGCAGCAGTGAGGGAAGCCGGACCGCACTGCGTGCGGGCGGCGCCCCGTAGAGGTCGTCCGTGCTGTAGCCGAACTTCGCCCGCAGGCCGCGGCTGTGATCGCGGAACGCGTCCGGGTCCGCGTACGGGACCTGGATCCACACGCGCCGGTTGCCCTCGACGATCAGCATGCGGCCGGCCATGTCCACAGACTCCGGCACCGGAGACGTGTTGACGATCATTTTCCACTGATTTGCGTTGAAGTTTCCCAGGAGGAGCAGGCGGAACATGTTCCTCAACCCGCGGTTGCCGACGGCTGCTTCGCGCAGGTCCTGGAAGACGCCGATCACCGTCACGTTGACGTGCCGACCCATCCGCATGATGGTCGCGATGTCACTCCACATGGGGTCGCTGGCAGGCTCCCCCTTCTCTTTTGTTTCGTTCCACCACTCCTTCGACGCGTCCCCGAACTCATTGCCCTCCTCGAGGATGAGCGTCAAGCGGTCGAAGTTCTTCCGCGGGTTGCCCTTCTTCATGTAGTTGCGGGCCTCAACTTCCCGCGCCACCCAGGCAATTGCCGCCCGCATGTCCCCGATGTTGCCCGGGTCGGTGTACAGGTGGACGCCCTCCACCGTCTCGAAGCAGTTGATCGACGACTGCTTCACGTCAACGCCGATCACCGTCGCGCGCTGCCGCACCAGCTGGGTGATGATCATCTGCAAGAACGAAGACTTGCCGCCACCCGAGCCGACCGAGAGCGCCCACATCGCGGTCTCGCCGGTCATCTCCTTCAGGACCGGGCGATGCCGCTCGTCCAGGCCGAGCACGAGCTGGCCCGGCGCGCACGCGGCGATCGCGTCCTGAACCTGCTGGCTGAAGAAGTCGACCCGCTCCGGCGGCTCAAGGACAGGGGTGGGCTTCTTCAGCGTGAACTCCACGTGGAACGGATAGTCCTTGAGGTTCCACTCGCCGGCCCAATTCCCGCCCATGCGCTCCGATATCAGCTTGCGCATCCGCTCCTTGAAGTCGCCGGGATCGTGCCACCCGTCCGGGAGCTTGATGTGGACCTTCGTCTGGTCGATGGGAATCGTCAGAGCCCGGAGGCGCTCATGGTCGTCCCACCCCGGCAGCAGGTCCTCCAGCGCCTTGGACATGGGGATGACCAAGGTCCGCATATGGTGGCGCCGGCCGCGCCCGCGGATCGCGGCGATCACCATGACCGGGATGGCCACGGCCGCGGCGACGACGGACACCCGGATCACACGGTCGTGGTCCTTCACCCACCACCACATCCACGACGCCCAGCCGAGCCAGGCCAAGAACAGCAGCCGCAGCAGCGCCACCCCCCACCGCGGCATGCTTCCCGGTGCTCTCGGCTCGCCGTCGAGGGGGACGCCACTGATGAACCTTCCGAAGGCCACCGCTCCCTGCTCGATGCCCTCCTCGACCTGCTTATCGAACTTCGTCTGCGCCACGGCCCGTCATCCCTTCCACGCCTCAACTCCCTCCCGCTCCCGGCCGTACGCACGGGAGAACGATCACTCGGAAGGTATGAAGATCAGCCTGTGGACAGAGGACGCCCAGCCCCGGGAGCGCACTCCCTCACCGTGACCGCCCTGGCGTCACGGTCACTCGGCGGGCAGACCGGAGCGCGTCGAAGTAATGGGCGATCGGGCAGGTGGGACCACCCTGTCTCTGCGCAGGGTCGTGACGTTGCGGGGCAGCACCTCGTTGGCATGACGTGACGACTTCCATCCCTGCGGGCACCACGGCCGGCCTGAATCTCCTCGACCGGCTCTCCACACACATCGAGTTCGTCGATCACGTCCGCCACGCCGGCAAGGGCGGGAACTGCCGAGTGATCCTGCGCAACAAGGGGTTGAAGCTGCGCGACTTCACCTTGGAAGCCCCGCCCAAAGCAGGGATGGGCGGCGGCGTGATCGTGGACAACGCCTTCTCCAGGCCCAGGCCGCTGTGGCGGGGACAGGAGGCGCACCTGGTGTACGTCGCCGCCGCCGGCACGCGCGTCCGTGAAGTCACCGTGACCTGGCGGATGCCCTGGCTGCGAATCCCCCGCAAGCGGACCTTCGCGCTCCCCTCCCCCAGGCCCGAGTAGCGACCCAGCGCCCATCCGGCGCTTCAACAGCAGGCAACGAGCGCTGAAGAAGGCTCACGCGTGATGACGGGCCTTCCCGCAGGATCGGTCCTGACGAACTCCCGGACTGGGCATCTTCGAGTCGCTGTAGTGGAGCGCACGGCCGGACACCTTCCACCGGCGGATCGGCGCGACCAGCATCTCGGCCTAGGAGGCCCGCTTCACCACCGTCAACCGCTTGTCCTTCTTCGAGGTCCCCGCGCTGGTGATCCGGTGCGCCTGCCCACGGTTCACCTCAAGCCCCTGCTCCTTGAGCCAGTCCACCACCGCCGGCGTACTCGTCGAGCCGAGCACCTCCATCGCGTACCTCACGGCAGCAGCGTTCGATGTCAGCCCGGCAATCACCTCAGCGTGCGCACCCTCCGTCTGCGAGTCGCCTGCCTCCTCCAAGGTGTCAGGTTCACGCTGACCTTGATCGGCCCGCTCCTCCGTCTGCTCCGGCGTAGCCGCGGGCGCCCCCGGTGAACCACTCTCCCCGCCGCTCGCCGAGTCAGCGTCCCCGTAGCCATCCCGCCCAGCCGCTTCCTGGCCATCCTTGGAGGCGGGGTTCATCGAGAGGTCCGAGTCACTCGAGACTGACCGGTCCGCATCGTCGAGGCCAACAGCACCCTCCACGTGCTGACCCTCACGGTTTCCCCCTCCGTCACCTCCGACGTCGAGCTCGGTCCCCCGAGGCTCATCTGCCTTCTCCTGTTCCGCCGATGTGGCCGAAGTTCGGTTTCCGGCGCCAACCGGCGCTCCGGGACCAACGCCAAGAGCTCGGGGGAGCAGCAACTGCGGCACATCCGGAACCTGCTGAGGTGGCTGACTCGCAACGCTTTCAAGGTGGGGTACTTCGTCGCTGCCGATGACCTCCGGCGCCTTCGCCGGATCCGTCTCCTGGAGCGGAACGCCGACTCGCGCGATCCTCAGGGGTAGGAGCTCCTCCACCGGGGCCTTCCAGCGCCAACCCCTGCCGTACTTGGTGCGCAGGCGGGCTTGATAGACGAGCCTGCGCTGCTCGGCCTTGAGGACGTCGTCGTACTTCCGGATCTCCCAGAGCATCATCCGTCGCCAGAGTTTGAACGTCGGCAGCGGCGACAGCACCCATCGCCACAGGCGGACCGGTTCCATGTGCCTGTCCGCCGTGATGGCCGCGAGCCGGCCGATGGCGTGCCGGGCTGCTTCTACCGCGACAACGAACAGAACCGGTATGACCGCGTGCATCCCGACGCCGATGGGGTCCGGCCAGGCCGCGGCCGCGTTGAACGCGATCGTTGCGGCGGTCAGCAACCAGGCGGCCTGCCGCAGCATCGGGAAGGGAATCCTGAGCCACGTCAGGAGCAGGTCCAGCGCGAGGAGCACCACGATGCCGGCGTCCACTCCGATCGGGAAAACCGACGCGAAGGACCCGAACCCTTTCCGCTCGGCCAGGGCCCGAACTGCCGCGTACGAACCAGCAAACCCAATCGCAGCGATCAGCACTGCTCCCGCGACGACCACGGCGATCAGCACCCGATGCGATCGCGTCAGTGCGAGCCGCTCTGTACTCCGCTCCACGCTTCCCACTCCTCAGTGATCCGGCTACGGGAATCGTGCAGAGGTGGGCCTGTGGACAGGGGTTGCACGCCGCGGCAGCGGGCGAGGCTCGGTCTGCGCCATGCGAGTGGAAAGCCGTGAATCTTGCGGTGCGGCAGTGAGGTCCGCGGTATGCCTGAAATTGGCAGCCGTATCGGTGGGCGGCACGCTCGACACTCCACCCTCGCCGCGTGAGTGCGGTCAGGGAGCCCGGAAGACCCCGGGTCTTCCGGACGCGTCGGTCTGACGATAACGGAAGACCCCGGGTCTTCCGGTGGAGCCCCGGGGTGCGCCCACCTCCTCCCAATAGGGAGTCGCACTGCCGAGTCCACGCCAGAAGCCCGCCTTCCAGCATCCGACCGTGCGGCTGCTCCTGGTGCTACAGCCATCCACCAGGGATACCCCACTTCACCACCTGGAGGTCGATTCGCCGGGCGTCCGTCAGGGTGAGGCAGGTGGGGCGGGGCATCGTCGGCGCCCAGCCTCGCGATTGCCACTCCCCCGCCACCCAACTCTTCGGCAAGGTTTCGCCACTCAGCGCCCAGGTCGGTCGCTGCAGTGCGCGAGTCCACCTCCATCAGCCGCACGCACTCGCTGACCTGAAGGGTCTGCGAGCGGCGATGGTAGGCACTCTCAGACGGGCCAGGAGGCAAGAAGACCCGGGGTCTTCCGTTGTCGTCGAACTGACCACAACGGAAGACCCCGGGTCTTCCGACTCCAAGGATGAACTGCCTGCGACTAGTCGTTAGCTCCCGCGGCTTCGAACTCCGCCTCGAGCCCGAGCTCCCGACCCAGCTCCTCAGCCGCCTTCCAAAGAGCGAGGACCTTCCGCCGGGCCTCGTCCTTATCGCGCGTAATGAGCTCCCGGATGTCGGTCACAAACTCATCTACAGACTGACGGCCAGGCGCTACTGACGATCCCCCGTTGGCCGATGTCCGCTGCCCACCTACAACCTTCGCCTTCTGCGCGACGGGCTCGCCATACCCGAGGAAGTACGCGGAATCCTTCAACGACTTCTCGGTGATCTTTCCCTTCCGCAGGGCGTCATCCCAGACCTTGCGTACGGCGTCATCTCCGTGCCTCTTCCACACGGGAACCAGAGGGCGAAGGTGCTTCTCCTTGAGCTCCATCGTGGTGACCTCTCCCAAGGCCAGCACCACCGGCATCGCGCGGATGGTCTTGTTCGCGTAATCACCGCCGAACTTGAACCGATGCTGGATGAGGGCGTCGAAGTTCGGAAGACCCTCCGCCTCCCACAGGAACTCCTCCTTTATGGCGAGGAAGAACTGTCCCTGCGAGATGATCCTCTGCTGCTCCGTTGCCTGATTGTTCGCGCGAGACGCGTACTCAACTGCAGCCACTCCACGGGCGTAGTGATCGAGCCGTTCCTTCGGGTCCGCGCTGGTCGGCTCCGTGAACTCCGGGATCGCAACGTAGCCGTTGTCATCTCGGTTGGCTGGCAGAGTAACGAGGCCGTCGTCCTCGCCGCCGGCTGACTCGGACGCCACCTCACCCGATCCAGTCCTTGCTGGACTCGTGTCTTCGCTCGCCGAATCGCTAGCGCTCTTCGACTCCACGATCTCAGAGGAGGCCGCAGTATCGACCGTCTCCTCAGATGCTTCAGCAGCGGTTCCCTCGGCCTGCGCCTTCTCTGACTTCTCGAGCCACTCCTGGCGCACCTCCTCGCGGGTACGCACCGCAGGGATCCCGCTGTCGGGGTCTGTGGGCTTGACGACGCCGGTCGGGAGTTTCGGCGGGCGGTACTTGCTCATGCGGCGAGCTCCTTAGCCAGTTTCCGCATCGTGTCCGCCTGCGTGCAGTCCGGGGCGTACTGGAACAGCGGCACCTCATAGTCCGAGGACTCACGGCCCTCGATACTGTCCTTCAACTCGGCGAGCACGCTTGGAGAAGTGAGGGTGTTCCACTCCTCGTAGAAGGCACGAGTCACGGTTCCCTTACGGGCGTCGTACGCGTTGATGATGAAGCCGAGCTGATCCACCTCGATGCGCATGTTCTTCTTGGTGGTCGCGATCTGCCCGTTCAGCAGGTGGTAGGCACGGAACGAGGACTTGTCGGACCAGACCGGGATCAGGATGCCGGAGTGGTCAACCAACTCGCCCGGCCGGCGCTGCACGTAGTCGATTGCCAGCTCCATACCCAGCCCCAGGTTGGGGGGGCCGTCCAGCACGATGACGTCGTAGTCGGCCTCGACAGGCTCCAAGGCCCGGGCGAGGCAGGTGTCACGTCCAGCGCGCATCGTGGCGAGTGATGCATCCATGAGGAACGCATCCTCGAACGCCGGCAGTATGTGGAGACGCCCGTCGAACATGATGCCCGCCGGCTCTTCGTCGCCCTCGAACCGGACTTCCTCCAGAGCGATGATCGACCGGCGAAGGTGCTGCGTCGCCTCGCCAAGCATGTGCTGGAGGAGGCTGTCGCCACCGGTGGGTAGATCGGCCACCTGCAGTCGAGCGGAAAGGTGCCCTTGAGGGTCGTAGTCGACCAGTAGGACCTTCAAGCCGAGTTCCGCAAACGCTTGGGCCAGCGCCGCGGCGATGAAGGTCTTGCCCACCCCACCCTTTTGGTTGCCGATCAGGATCCGCTTGACCGGCTGCTTCGTTAGGGGCTCGGCTGGCGACGGATGAGTGAGCAGCCAGTAGGTGATCGCCTGTGCGAGGCCCTGGACCTTCGTGATACCTCGGTTCTCACACACGGCCTCGAACCGAGTGATCTGTTCGGGTGGCACGTAGGCCGCAAACGACCTGGCACCCCTCACTTCTACCGGGTCAATGTCCTCCTTCTCGAACCACAGACCCAATGCATGCGCAACTGCGTCCGAGGCGTTCAGGCCGAGCATCGCGGCTCTGATCTTCAGGTCTCGTCGCATCTCTGGCGTGACGTTCGCGATGAGCTTGTCAGTGCCCAAATCGCCTTGGTAGGTACTCATGGCGGGCAACTTATCAGTCACCGATAAGTCAGTGCCGCATGGTTCGGCGTGTCGCCAATGATGATCATGTGAATGGAGTAGCGAACCTCCGCTGCCCCGAGGGGCAGCGGGTAGGGCAACTAACCGGGACAGAACGGATATTCGGGTGCCGGTCGGGTTCGGCAGGGAGGAACTCACCTGTTCGTTGAACCCGGCGCCCTGCCCCCATCCCACTATCCTCGCGCACGCTTCAAGCAGTCCCGCACAGGCGGGCCACTCCGATCTCGTGCCGTTGCCCCAACTTGACTGCGGGGCCGACGACTTTGCCACCGCGATCGTGCGTCATGCCTGCTGGAGGAGCGCCTGCCTGCTACAGGGGCGAGCGCAAAGCACGCCACAACTGCGTGGATACCGCCAGCGGGTCCATCCCGTCGACCTCCCTACCGTGGCCGGTTAAGTGATCCCCGCGCTGCTCCGCTGCCGCGATGGGCAAGTCATGCGGCGTCGCGGGCAACATCGCATGACAGCACCTGCCGCTCGCCTCCCGCTGACACATCGCATTCGGCACCAGTTCGAGGCCACGGGGAGGAACGTCTGCGTCTCAACGAGGATCGCAGCGACCGACGGCTGCCACGCCGCGACCCGCATCTGAGCGGATGGAAGAGGAGGGGCCAGAGACACAGCACACGACACCCCGCAGGCGCCCGCCGGCGGATCAGGGTTGGCGAGCCCGCCCGACGTGCCGGGGGAGGGCGCCGTCTCGAACTCCGCCAACTGCCCAGTTGACGGAGGCGTGCGCCGCACCGACCTGGCGGGAAGACCCCGGGTCTTCCCGCCGCCGAGCACGGCCTCGTTTTCCCCCGCCAAGGGACGGATATCCACGCAGTTTTCGGCTCCAAACTGCAGAAGTTTCGTTGATTTTCGGCAGCGAGAATTGCTGTCGGGAGCCCGTTTTCGGCCCGAGAATATCAAATTCGGGAGACACTTCTGGCGCCTCAGAAAGGCGTTCGAGCGACGCCGCGCCGTGTGGCGAATGCGCAGCACTGCAGGTCAGAGAGGGTGTATGGTGACGGGCCATTGGTGGAATTCACGATCTTTGAATTCCATCAACACCGGTGATGAACCCGCCGATTATCGACCGTGAGGCATTTCTAAGATCGCGATTCATTTCTGTCGCGAAGGAGCCTAGCGGCGGGCATCAGGAACAGCTGGAGCGGAGAGGTCCGGATGATCTCGGGGGCTAGGCCCGAGGGGACGCGGCAGCACGCAGCGATGCGGCACCGCGGCCTCAGTGCTGTCCCGACGCCGACCGGCCCGTGCGCAGTTCACACCGGCGGGCTACTCCGCGCAACGGCCGGACCTTATCCACAGGCCGGGTCGCGCAAGATGCCCCGAACGCGAAAGGGCCCGGGACCGCAGATCCCGGGCCGTTCGCACTGCGCGGAGGGGGTGACGGCCAAACAGACCGCCAACTGATTGCTGGTGCCGCCGCGTCCGGACCTCTCTTTGCCTGGGTCGGTCGCGGTGACGGTGTCCCCTTCCCTCCTCGATTATGGAGCAGATCATCGCTATCCGTACGAGGGCTGGCTCAGTCTTGCCAAAAACGGCTGGTAGAGCGGCTCGTTCCAAGGGTTCTGGTACGTCCTGGCGTCGCGCCGGGCGCCGGAATGAGGTTGTTGAGCAGGCGGGTCCGGTTCCGGAGTCGGGACCTGGTGATCCGTTGGTGTTGGGCCGGGCGATGCGTGCGCGCCTGTACGCAGCGGTGCGGTATCTCCTGGCGGACGAGTCCCTTGAGGGGCAGCCGGATTCGGTGCGTCTTGCCGCGGTGGTCCTGTTGGCGAAGGCGCCGGCCCGGTCGGTGGAGCAGGTACTGCGCGCGGGGGAGATGGGGCGGTGGCTCGGGTTCTCCGAGTCGTACGTCGACCACACGCTCCTGCCGGCCCTGCGTCAGGCCAAGGTGGTGACGACTGCGCCGGATCTCGCCGAGTCGGGCCGGGTGACCGGGTTGAAGTGGACGCTGCTGCCGCTGCGCGCGGCGCGCGAAAGCGGCGATCCGATGCACCCGCTGGCGCTGGCCCGCAAGGATCTCGCCACGCTTCTGCGGTTCTGTGAGGCGGTGTTCGCCCCGGGATGGGCGCCGATCGACGGCCCGGTGACGCCGCCCGGCCTGCTGGGCGCCCGCCGGGGCAGAGGGGCCGCGACCGACAGGCTTGCCCTGCTGCTCCTCGCGCTGCAGTCGCGCCCCGACGGGCGGGTGCGGTTGGTCGGCGGTTCCGTACAGGAGGGCCGCGGGCGCGCGGCCGCCACGGTGGCGAAGGCGCTGGGGTGTTCGGTGTCCGGTGGCGGCAAGGTCATCGAGCGTCTGGTGCGGCAGCAGGTGGTTGAGGTCGTCCGCGCGGCGACCCAGGGCGGTCAGTTCGGCAAGTCACGTCTGGTGGTCCCCGCGGTAGCGGCGGCGCACGGCCGTGTTCAGGTCGAACCGGTCCGCCCCACACAACCCGCATCAGCGGAGGCGGAGGACGCGCAGCCGTGTCCTGCGTGCTCGCAGAGCACTGACCGCGATGAGGGCGGGCCTGCTGAGGAGGGGCTGGTCTTGTCGGGGGAGGGCTGGCAGCAGCCCTCGTTCGACGACGTCGAGGGCGACGATTTCCAGCGCCCTGGTGATGCACTCGGGGATCTCGACACCTGTCAGGAGCTCGAGGAGCAGACGACAGCAGGGAATCAGGCGGGCGACGAGGGCCTCGGGCCTGTTGTCGACGGGCGCCCCGCTGGTGCATCCCTCCACGCTGACCACGCGCCTGTGGTTGTTCACGGTGGTTCTCGTTCGCTCTCTGGGGGGTTTTCCGGCGAAGCCGATCGCGGGTGCGGTGATCTGCCGGAGTGCGCGGGCGGGCGCGAGGACCGAGCCGTTGGCCCGGATGCCGAGGCGGCCGCGGAGAGCGAGGGGCTGGGCAGCCCGCTGCGCGGGGAACACCGAAGCGAAGCCAGCGAGGAGGAAGTCCAGCAACACCGGCCGAAGCCGGTGAAGCCTCAAGTGCAGCTGGGCCGGGCCGTCTTCACCGGTCCGGCGCTGCTGCCGGCGGGGTTGGAGCTGGTGCTCGCTCCGGTGCGTCCGGTGTGGGAGCGGATCGTTCGGTCGGCGGCCAGGCATCACGTCCAGGCCGCGGTTCGAGTTCAGCTCGGTGACCTGGCCGGCGTGTTGGGCCATCAGGAGGCGGCGGAGGCCCTGGCCGAGCGGCTCGGCCGCCGCCTGGATCAGCAGATGGGCCGGCCGGTGACCGACCCGGTGGGATGGATCCTGGCCCGCGGCCTGCCGCAGCGGGCGTGGTGCTGGTCGCAGCTGTGTGACGAGGGCCGGCGGATGGACACCGGCGGCAGCTGCCCCAGTTGCCAGGTCCTGATCGGGGACAGCCGAGGGCTGCGCTCCCGGATCACTGCCCAGACGGCCAAGGACCTCCCCGGCGCGACGCCCGAAGCGCTCAAGGCCGAGGTCGACAAGCGGCTGAACGCCGCAGTGACGTACGAGCACGCGGTCCGCGCCGACCGGCGCGAACGCATTCTCGCCGAGCAGCAGGCCCGCGCCACGATCGTGCAGCAGCGCCGCGCCGAGCAGGAAGCCGCCGAGCGGCAGCGGCTCGCGCAGCCGTGCGCGGACTGCGGGCTGCCCCAGGCCGCGGCGCTGTGCCTGCTGTGCACCCAACGCCGCAGCACCGCCCGGGTGTTGGCCGAGGCGGTCGACCTCGCGGTGATGGGCCCCACCGACCTGAGCAACATCCCGGCGGTCGCGGCCGCCACCGAGCGGTGCACCAACGACACCCGCGACCTGCACGAACAAGCCCTGCAACGCAAGCGCGAGAAGGGCGCGGGGGAGGCGGATCTGCTGCTCGCGGCCCGCGAGATCGCCGTGGCCATCCGCGACGGCCGGCGCCAGGCACTGCACACCCGGCTGCTCCACTCGCCCGAAGCCGTTGCCGAGGGCGACAAGGCGTACGACGCCCAACTCCGCTCCCGCCGGTATGCGACCCGGGCGCTCGCCGAGCAGGCCGCCGAGCGCGCAGCCGACCAGGCGCAGCTGCGCACCGCCGAGTGCCTGCTCACCCAGCGCACCCGCCAACTGCACGCCGCCCGCCGAGAAGAAGCGCACCCCACGCCGGCACTCGGCTGGACCGCCCGGTGCGCCGACCTGGCCGAGCAGGCCCTCGCCCAGGCGGTGAGCGCCGCATGACCCGGCAACCCACCCCGCGCGGACCAGGCTCACTACTGCCCATCTGGGCTGCTTCCCGGCGTCCGGCAGGGGAGCGGTGCGATGTGGTGTCCCCCTCACGGTCGGGGGAGACATCATGAGCGCGCCGGTCCAGAGCCGACGGCGGCGGCACGTACCCGTGTGGGAGCGCCGCGGACTCACCGCCCGCGCACGGAGGCTCCTCCTGGACGGCGACGTCAACGGCCGCTACGTCGGGCACAACGATCCCGACACTGGATACCGCCTCACCATGGCGCTCGCGCTCGCCTGCTCGCAGCCCGGCCGCCGATGGACGCCCGCCGACTTTCATCACGCGCTGATCTACACGCCGACGGCAGGCGGCTGGTGGGCCCGCAAACTCCGCGAGCGCAAGGGCAGCCTGTACGCGGAGAACAAGCTCACCGAGATGCTCGACAAGGCCGCCGACTTCGCTGCGGCCAACGAGCCCATCACCGGCCGCCAGGACGCAGTCGAGAAGGTCGAGGAGTTCCGCCGCATCGTGGAATCGCTCACCTGGCCCACCCGCGACGGCGGAGCCACCGACCACAAGAACCTCGCCGCCCGCCTGCGCCTGTGCGAACGCTCCGGCGGACTCGACCACACCATCGCCCTGCGGCCGCTCGCCGAACAGATGGGCTGCTCAAGGTCGACGGTCGAAGCCAGCAACGCACGCCTACGCAAGGCCGGCTGGCTCACCCTGGATACGCCCGGCACCGGCAAGAACCACGGCTCCCAATGGCGCCTGAAAGTCCCCAAGACCATCCGCGACCGGATCACCGCCGGTGCAGCGCCGGGACAGTTCCTGCCCCCCACCACCAAGGTGATGGCAACTGTCCCGGACCCGCACACTTTTACCGACACCTTCGTCCTGGCCGAGGTGATGGCACACGACGCCTTCCACCACTGGGCCCACGGCACCAGCGGCGCCCGCCTCCTCGCCTGCCTCGACCCGGTCGAAGGACTCAGCCCCGACCAGCTGCAACAGGCCACCACCCTGCACCGCACCACCATCAAACGCCGCATGACCTCACTCGTCGACGACGGCCTGGCCGAAGAGCGCGAAGGCCTGTACTACCTGAGCATCGAACTCGCCGGCGATGTCCGCCTGGACGCCGACGACCAAGTCCTCGAGCAGGCCGCCGAGAACCACGGCACCCACGGCAGGGGAGCCACCCGCCAGCAACGCCACGCGCGCGAACGCTCCAACTTCCAACGGTGGCTGGCCGAACGCCCCGTCCGTCGCCAACCCGCCCGCCCACCTCTTGTCGTTGTCCCCGAAGGCGTCGTCGACCCCCACACTGGTGAACTCCTCGACGACCGATGGCGCGGCTGGGACTGCTCCGATCCGGCCCGGCCGGTGTGGTGCGGCGACCTCAGACCCGTACGTCAGGACTCCTCCACGCTGGAGCAAGCCGCATGACCGGACGGCGGGCCTTCGCGGACTTCACCGTGCCTCAACAGGAAAGTCGGCCGGGACAGCCGACTCCGGGTGATGGTCGTCCAGTTCCCCGAGCAGCTCCGGATTCACGATGCCGACGATCGCCACGATGTCTGCCCTGCTCGCCGCCGGCCACAGGACAGCGCGCGCAGCCCGGTACTTCGCGGCTAGCCGTTCCCGCTTGGCCTTGTCCAGTTGGGCGGCCCGGTCGCTGCGGGAGTTGTGGGCGTTGTCGGCGATCTTCACCAGGGTGGCCTGCGGGTCGGCGACGATGGTCCGGATCTTCGCCTCGTACGTCATCCCCGGCCGGTTGGTGACCGCCTCGACGATCTCGACCACCCGCTCGCCGACGCCGGCGGACAGCAGTCCTGCCGCGGTCCACGGGGTGTCCTCGACCACGTCGTGCAGCAGACCCGCCATGACGAGCTCGTCACCGAACGGGGCGAGACCGGCGGCCACCGACTTCACGTGCTCGATGTACGCGACGCCGATCTTGTCGGTCTGTCCGGCATGCGCCTGCTCGGCCAGCACGGTGACTTCGTCGAGCGACTTCATCGGTTCTCCTTCATCAGGGCGAACCCTGGCTTTCGGCAGGGGCAGGTGTGGACCAGAGGGGCGGCCGGCGGGATGCCGGCGCCGGGGGAGAGGCGGCTATCCAGAGGGCGCCTTGGCCGACTGGAAGAGGTGCAGGATCAGGGCCAGATCGGCGGTGGTGAGGCTGTCGGCCCGGACTCCGTTCGCGTCGAAGGCGCTGTCCACGATGTCCTTCACGCCCTGCGCCTTCAGCGTGGCCACGGTGTTCTTCAGCCGCTCGACCAGGACGGTCGGCACATCGGTGCCGACGGTCTGCGTGGCCCCGGCAGGAAGGGGCGCACCGTCGGCGCCGGACAGGGCCGTTTCGATACGCCGGGTCGCCTTGACGCCGAGGTTGCGCGCGGCCCCGATGAAGACCTCGAGACCCTCCTGGCCCCGGGCCTGCTTCAGGACGCGCAGGTCATCGAGAGTCCTGATGTGGTTGTGCCACAGGGCGTTGGCGATCCGCCGGGCCAGCCCGTCACCGCCGAGCGCCGTCATCAACTGCTCGAACGGATCGTCGTTCTGCTGCGTCATCGGACTTCCTTCATCAACGTGGGGGACGCGAACGGCGCGGTCGCCCGTCAGTTGGCGGGGACAGAGAGGCCTCGCCCGGAGCCGAGCCCGAGGTCGAAGTAGCCGCGGACGAGCAGGGACGCCTCGCGGCCGAGGTGGGCGTAGTAGCCGCCTGCCGGATACCGGACTCCGCATGCGCACTCGTCGTCCGTGCCGGCCTGTCCCGTGAGGAAGTGACTGGCCAGGAGGACGGCCACGCGCTGGTCGAGGTCTTCCGGCACGAGGGGCGTCGGCCCCGTCTCCGCGGTGACGTAGTGCCAGGTCACCCACTGGCCCGCATCCGGCGCCGCGGGATCGTCGTCGAACTCCCATTCCTGGGTGTGCCGCGTCCCGAGCAGGGTGCGGTACCGCAGCGGCCGGCCGGTGTCCGGATGGAAGGTCTCGTGCCAGGTGTCCGGATGGTCGGCCGGCAGGGAGCACGGCGTAGCCAGCGAGTAGTGGGCAACGGGGCAGATGCGGGTGCCGTCGGCGGCCGGCGTCACTGCGTTCCCTCGGGAGAGGGGGCGTGCTGGTTGGCACCCCGGCACGGTCCCTGCTCCGGCAGCACCCGCTCGCACGGCCCCCAAGCCGTCTGCTCGGTGCAGCGCTGGAGCTGGACGTCGCCGAGCTCCCGCAGCGCGGTCGCCAGAGCCCGCGCGGTCGTTGTCACCTGAAGCCAGGTGTCCTCCGTGCGGGTGCGGGGCCAGTGCTGCGCCCGGGCCTGGGCGAACGCCTGGTGCGGCGCGTTGAACTGCGGGTAGCGCATCGTCCAGCCCAGAGCCTCCTCGTCGAGCATCGCCAACGGGCCGGTCATCTCGGGGGACATCGACGCAACATGGTCGAGTTCGGCGGCGAGCTCGACAGCCGTGTACTGGTCATCCATGCGTGCTGCTCCTGAAGTCGTTGACGGGAGAGTCGCGCTCCTGCGGATCGCGATCGTGCAGCGAGCGGATCCGGTGTCTGGCCGGCTGCCGGCTCAGGACTGCTCCTTGGCGCCGGCCGCCGGGGCCTCGACGCCGGCGTGCCGCAGCCCCTTGCCGAGCACGGTGACGACCAGGTCGTCCTCGTGACCGCCGGCCGCCTCCTTGAGGGACACGGAACGGGTGCGGACGAGGCGGTGGCCGACCAGGCTGTCGAGCGCGCCGGGCAGCGCGGAGAACGCCGGCTGCTGGTGCAGGCGCACCTGGGCCCTGCCCACCGAACCGTCGACGGCGCCGGCCGCCATCTCGTACAGCTCGCCGGCCGAGGGGAGCGGGGCGTGAACGGAGGCCGCGGCGAGCACCTCCAGCAGGGCGCGCTCGAGATCGGTGAGCGGGATCTCGGCCTTGGGCCGGCCGCGGGTGCCCTTGTGCTCGGTCGCGGCGTACCGGCGCAGCCCCTCGGCGTCGAAGAGCGGTCCGGAGGCCAGGGCCTGCACGTGGTACGGCGCCAGGTCGCCGTCCTTGAGCAGCTGGCCCACGCGGGTCCGGGACACCTTGATGATGTCCGCGGCCTCCGCGGTGCCGGCCAGCTCGGGCACAGCCGGCAGATCGAGCCGGCGGTCGAACTCGGCCTCGGTCAGGACCTCGAAGCCCTGTACGGCAGCGGGGGAGATGCCGTACTTCATCGCGGCGCCCTGGGCGTACTCGAGGCCGTGGGTGCCGGCGTTGAGCGGGGAGTCGGACTCGACGAACAGGCGGATCGACAGGTGGGAGTTGGGCGCGATGCCGACGGCGGGGCTGTGGTCGAGGAGGTCCTCGTGGATCTCGCTGCAGGCCTCGGGTGTGATGTCGGGGGCGTCGAACTCCACGTACACGTTGAACTGGGTCATGGGTTCCTCTTCTTCATGGTCTTCGTGTGTGGTGACGGCGCGCGACCGGCCGGGCGCCGGGGTTGCCCCCGGCGCCAGTCGCCCGGTCAGGGCTTGATGAACCCGGCCCGCTTGAGAGCCGCCATAGCGTTCTTGAGCCCCCGGTACTCGCTGGGGGTGCCCGGCATCGAGGTGACGAATACGAGCTTGGTTTCCTTCCCGTCCCGGATCGGCTTGTAGACCAGGTAGTGCTTCCGCTTCGTTTCCTTGAGGACGAAGCCCTGCTGCTCCGCCTGGTCGCGCAGCTTGTTGAGGTCCTTCTTCGTTGCCATGTTCTCCCCTAACGCTTCACGCCGTCAAGAATTATGATCCCACATAAAACTTGATGACGTCAAGAATTATGAACAAGATTCTTGGGGGAGTTGCGTCCCATGGGGCAACAAGGCCTCACGGCACCGCTGTTGGCCTGG
This sequence comes from Streptomyces sp. NBC_01304, assembly GCF_035975855.1. NCBI lineage: Bacteria > Bacillati > Actinomycetota > Actinomycetes > Kitasatosporales > Streptomycetaceae > Streptomyces > Streptomyces sp. NBC_01304. Next base: position 189,426 of record NZ_CP109056.1, read on the forward strand.
CCCGCTGCGCCGCGGACGCTCATGCGCCGCCGCGATACGACCCCGGCAGACGGGCAGGTACGGACACCGGCGTCCTGCGCCGGACTGCGGCCGAGCGCTTCGGGCCCCTCGACAGTCAGGCGGTTCGCAACGGGCCCGGCGCGCTCGCCCGGTCAACCGGACGACGGACTCATGCGGTTCGGCGCCGAGATTCCCGGCGCCGGACCGCGGCCGGTCTGGGCGCTGCTACCGTGAACCGCGAGGGCCGGATACGCGGCCTGGCAGAGCCTTCAGCCACCCGGCACGGCAAGGTGATCACCGAAGCGGGCCAACAGTCCGTCAGAGCCACCGCTTTCGCATCCCTTCACCCTTCGACGTCGAGCCGGGCGACGGACGAAAGGTGCCCAAAATGGCTGCCCCGCACAAATCCCTCCGTGCCCGCCTGCGCACCCAGCTCACCGGCGAGACCCTGCAGCAGGCCCAGATCGACCTGGCAGGCCGCGATGGCGTGCCCGACCCCGCTCACGAGGAGCAGGCCGCGCTGGAGGCCGCCGTCCTCCACGAGCTCGACCAGTCCTTCGCCCGCGACCACCTGCCCACCGAGGACCACCTCTACGGGCTCGTTCGGGTGCGGCCGCGCCACGACGGACTGGTACTCGACCTCGTCGAGGAACTGTGGGAAGGCATCCTCGACCAGTTGCTGCCGGACCTGCTGCCAGACCTGGACATCATGACCGGGATCCCCGGGCTGCGCGCCCGGACCCTCGGCCGCGGACGCATCGAACTCCACCGGCCCGGCACCCCCGCATCCATCACCCTCCAGCTGCACGGCGACGACGCCGTCGACGCGAAGGCCTGGGTCGGTGAACTGCCCTCAAGTGGCCACCCGTTGCGGACCATGGCCGACTGGACCGACACGGAACGCGAACGCCTCGGTGACTATGCACGGGCCATCGGCGAACCGATGTCCCGCAGCCGGGTACTCCGCCGGATCATGGCCTTCCGGCATCTGCCCAACGTGTTCCTGCTCGACGACACCGACACCGGTACCGTCCCCACTGCCGCCGACTTCCAGCAGCTCCTGGCCGTACGCAAGCGCCCGCGCACCCCCGCAACACCCGTCCGCGCCAAGCAGGTTCGCCCCCTGACGCCCGTCGCCGGCCGCCCGCTCGTCGTGGCCGTGGTCAGCGGGCACGGCCCCCGGGGCAACGGCGCCGGCGGACACGGCCGCACCACCGTCACCATCGAGCTCGGCCGAGCGCTCGCAGCCAGGGGACGCAGAGTCCTGGTCGTCGACGGCAATCCGCAGGGCGACGCCACCCACTACCTGCAGAACGCGCCCGAGGGCCTGCGCGTCGAGCCGGCCACCCAGCGCTCCACCTTCACCATGGACGTGGCGCTCGCCCGCGACCTGGCCCACACGGCGGACGCCGACGTCGTCCTCCTCGATGTCGGCCCCACCGATCAGCTCCAGGCCGTCGACATCGCCGATCACTGGCTGGCCGTGGCGAACATGGCGCAGTCGCCCCACGGGGACTTCGTCATGGACGAGACCCGGGACGCCAAGGGGCGCCTGCTGGCCGGGGGATGGCACGAGCACTGGCTCACGGAAATGCGCGCCCACCGGTGGGATGTGCGCTGGCGCCTGGCCCCGCGCGCCTTCGGCAGGATGTTCGCGCCCTTCCCCGCCAGCACCTGCGCCGGTGTGGTCGTGCTCGGCGAGCGCACGATCCCCGGCGCCCAGGCCGTCGACTACCTCGACGGCCTCACCTCCGACCTCCCGCTCCTCACCCCTCCCATCCCGCACAGCCGCCGTGACCTCACGGACCCGCCCACCGGCGCGGAGCGGACTGCGTACGAGGCCATCGCCCGGAACCTGCTGGGCTGAGGTGGCATGGCTCGGCCCTGCTGCTCCGGAGATCCGGGGCAACAGGGCCGGGCGAAGCGGTAGTTCGCGGAAGTCAGACCGGGAGGGGGCGGCCGTGTCCGCCCCGAGGGCCAGGGACCGGCTCGCTCTCACCCCCGCCGTCATCCATCGCGAAGTGGCCGGCTGGCTTACAGGTTGATCAGGTCGCGTACGTCGTCCGGGAGACCTTCGATCAGCGCGGGGTGCGCCAAGAGGTAGTCACGGACCCGCTCGACGTCGTCCCTGCCGAGGGGGAGAGGCCCTTCACCGGCCTGCAGCCCGAGCTCGGAGCGGACTTCCTCGCCCAACAGGTCGGCCAGGGGCCGGTAGTCGCGGGTGTCGCTCTGCGCCATGAGCTCCTCGAACGAGGGGCGGGGCCCGACTTCGGGGAGCGGGCGGGTCGGGGTGGGTGCGGGCTGGTCCGCCATGCGCGAGAAGCGGGGGCTGCTGCCGTGGTCGGTCATAACGTCCTCCAGTCGGGGCCGGATTGCGGATGATCCCCACCCACAACAACAGTCTACCCATAAAACTTCACGATGTCAAGAATTACGCACTCTGTGGTGTGGGTTAGAAGCGGCGGAGCTCGTCGCGGTCGACGAGCCGGATCACCACACAGTCGCGGCCGTCGATGCGGACGTTCTCCTGCACCCCCACCGACACCCACTTCGAGCCGCTCTCGTGCAGCCGCTCCCGCTCGTCGTTGCCGTAGTTGGACAGCTGCGCCACGGCCGCGCCCTTGCGGGAGACCAGCTCGAACACCACGGCGTGATCGGCCTCGCCGTACTCGTCGCCGTCGTCCCACTCGGTGCGGGCGAAGTACGGGTTGGCGGCGACGTTCGGGCAGTGGGACGACGACATGAACGACTTGTCCTGGTAGTCGGTGCCCGCGGGAAAGTTCGCTCTCGCCCACTCGGCGACCCGGTTGGCCTTGCGGGCCTCGAGCGGCGGGGTGAACCCCCGGTAGGTGTGGTGCGGCGTCTCGGCGACACCAGCAGCGCGGATCGCGGAGTTGATGTTCCCGCTGACCTCCCGCATCGGCACGGACATGCCCTCGGCCGGCTGGTCCAGATCGCGGCCGGTGTACAGGTGCGCGTTGATCTGCCGGTACTTATGGCCCGTGTATGTGGCCGTCCAGTGCTGCTGCGCGGCATTCAGGCTCGCCGCCCAGGCGGCCGACTCGGGCACGAGCGCATCGGCCCGCTGGTCGTCCAGCTCATCGCGGTACCCGGCGCTGCTGAAGCCGTGCCGCTCCCACGGCCTGCCGGCCTGACCGGTCCGCGCGGCGGTGACGATCTGCTCGGCATGATCGGCGGGAACCCGGTCGTAGACGACGTGGCCGTGCTCCACCCGGTAGGGCCAGGGCGAGTCGGCCAGGGCCTGGTAGCCGTCCTGGTCGAGACGGGTGACCACGACTCGGGCGTACGGCGGCTCGCCGTCGCTGCCGGGGTAGACGGTCGCGGCGCCGGCGAAGCGGTCGTCGCTCCACGCAACGGTCTGCCCGCCGTCCTGGCGCGGCAGGAACGTGGCATTCCCGCCGACACCGCTGGCCTGCGCGAACGCGGCGGCCGCGCGAACGTGTTCGGGGTACTCCGGTGACTGCGGGACACCCCACCCGTCACCGGCCGGCGGGTCGTCGGGGCGCGGGCCGAGCGCGAACGCCAGACGCGGGTCAACGGGCGGCGACGCGCTGGGAGGCGGAGCGCCGGTCATCAACCCGCGGGTGGCGGCCGCGGACTGCTTGGCCTGCTCCGCATACAGCTTGGCCTTCTCGTCGTCCCCCGCCTCGGCCGCTTCGCGCGTCCGGGCCGCCCACACCTGCGTCTGCTCGTACGCGGCGCGCGCGGGATGCCCGGCGTCCGCGCCGGCCACGCTCTGGGCCAGGCGCGCGGACGCGCGCCTGGCGGCCCGGACGGCGGGATGCGACGAGGCACACCGCCGTCCGCCCTTCGCTGTCGACCTGCACACACCGCACTCCCTCCTCCCAACCCGCCGCCGGCGGGCACCACCGCTTCGGCAGTGCAGTGATCTTGGAAGGAGCGGCCTGTGGACAGAGGCCACACAACGGCCCGAGTACGGCAGTCGGTGTCTGAACGCACCGCAGGCGGGGCAGCCGGTGAGGGCTGCCCCGCCTGCAGCGGAGGGATCCGGGCCGCGCTGGGGTCAGACGCTGCTGCGAGAACCGAGGTCGGTGGCCACCGCCTGGGCGACCTGCTCGGGCTCGGGGAGGTAAGGCAGAGACGTGGTGAAGTCCCGTACCTGACGGTTCTCGCCGCGGATCATCACCAGGTACCAGCCGGAGCCCTCGAAGTCGTCGACGTGCCGCGGCTCGCAGTCCTGGTCAACACGCCAGGACACCACGACCTCGTCGTAGTCCGTGGCGCCGGTGCCGGCCAGGGACTCGCCGTCGAGGATGATCGCGCCCTCCCACGGGTCGCCGTGCCACCAAGACTCGGGCGGGGTGCCATGGGCAGCGATGGCGTCGTGGACGGCCTTGAAGTAGGCGTCTTTCGGGAAGCCGTCCGGCTGCTGCCAGCGGTCGAGTTCGGGCATGGAGTCCTCCCACAGTCGTCGTCGGGCTGATCGTGGTGCCACCACAGCGGTGGCCCTCCCGCCGCCGAGCGGGGGAGGGCCACCTCGGTCGGATCAGGTCAGGTAGTCGGCGACCAGGTCGGCGAACTGCTGCTCGCTGAGGATCTTCGTGTCGAGCTGCTGCGCCTTGGCGAGCTTGGACCCGGCGCCCTCACCCGCGACGAGGATGGACGTCTTCTTCGAGACGCTGCTGGAGGAGGTGCCCCCGGCCTTCTCGATCAGCTCGTTCATCGCGTTGCGGTTGAGGTGCGCGAGCGGACCGTGCATGCCGCCCGTGACGACGACCGCCAGACCGCTGAGCGGGCCCTCGGCCTTGGTCTCGCCGTCGGCCGCGTCCGCTCCGGGCTCGGTCATGTTGACGCCCGCGGCGACGAGCTTGTCGATGACCGGGCCCAACTCCGCGATACGGGCGGCGATCTTCGGGGCGTTCGCCCCCGGGAGCTTGTTCACCTGGGCAAGCGACTCAGCGTCCGCCGCGCGAATAGCCTCCATGGTGTGGAAGTGCCGGGCGATCTCGCGGGAGAGGGTCCGGCCCGTGTTCTTGATGCCGAGCGCGCAGAACACGCGGTTCAGCGGCTGGGCCTTGGCCTTCTCAATCTCCGCCAACAGTGAGTCCGCGCGCTTCTCGCTGCGGGCCGCCTTCGCCAACTGCTCGCGGGTCAGCGTGAACAGGTCGGCCACATCGGCGACATCACCGGAGTCGAGGAGCGCCTCGATGTAGGTGACGCCGAGCCCGTCGATGTCGAGCTGGTCCCGCCCCGCGGCGTACTTCAGGGAGGGCAGCAGACCGCAGCCGCCGCCCGCCCCGCCCGCGCACTCCCACCGCTCACCAGACTTGTTGATCGGTCCCTCGCACTTCGGGCACACCTCGGGAAGGACGATCGGCGTCTCCTCGCCGGTACGCAGGTCGACCACCGGAGCCTCGATGCGTGGGATCACGTCACCCGTCTTCCAGACCATGACCGTGTCCCCGATCATCATGCCGCTGTCGCGGATGAACGCAGGGTTGTGCAGGGTGGCGCGCGCGAGGACGCTGCCGTCAACCTCGACCGGCTCCAGGACGGCCGTCGGAGCGATGTTGCCGGTCCGCCCGACGTTCCACACCACGCGCAGGAGCTTGGTCTGCGCCTCACTCGCGGGCAGCTTGTAGGCGATCGCCCAGTGCGGGTGCCGCGTGGCGAACCCGGCCGTCTCCTGCTCGGCGAAGCTGTCGGCCTTGATGACCACACCGTCGATCCCGAACGGAAGACCCGGCCGCAGCCGGCTGATCTCCTCGACCCGGGCCTGGACCTCCTCCAGCGTCTTGCACGTGCGCAGCCCCACCTCGGTACTGGCGGTGGTCTGCACACCCAGGGCCTGCACCTGCGCCATGACCTTCTCGTGGGTGTCGCCAACGAGGAAGTCGACACTATCGAGGCCCACCGCGCCGTAGGCGAAGAACGTCGTCTCGATCACATAGGGGCGGTCCTTCGCACGCAGCGTGCCCGCGGTGCCATTGCGCGGGTTGGAGAAGACCTTCGCGTTGTGCGCGGTGCGGATCTCGTTGGCCTTCTCGAACTGCGCCTGCGTCAGCAGGACCTCGCCGCGGATCTCGACCGTGGCCTCATTATCGAGCTGCTCGGGCAGGCCGACGATGGTGCCGATCGCGTGCGAGAGATCCTCACCGTGGGCACCGTCCCCGCGACCCACCAGCTGGACGAGCCGGCCCTTGCGGTAGCGGGCGGCGATCGCCGCCCCGTCCAGCTTCGGCTCCACCGCGTACCCGCCCGCGGCCGGTCCGCCGATCCGGCGGGCCAGCGAAGCGCCCCACTTGGTCAGCTCCTCGGCGGAGAACACGTTGCCCAGGGACAGCATCGGCACGGTGTGCGCGACGTCGCCGACCGGCGCCACGCCGCCGCCGACCTTCCCAATCGGCGAATCAGCACGGACGTGCCCGGGGAAGGCGTCCTCGTACGCGGCGATCTCACGGACCAGCGCGTCGAACCTGGCATCGGAGTAAGTGGTGTCCCCCTCCCCGTAATAGGCCGCGGACGCGGCCAGCGCCGTATCGACGGCGGCCTCGTAGGAGGCGCGGTCGGTCAGGGGAGCGGGTGCAGGAGTCGTCATACAGGTGATCCTTTCGTAGGGGTCTGACAATGCGGAGGCCCGCAGTCCGGGCACGGATCGGTGTCGTGCGGTCACGGCCTCACAGCGCGACCTCGTCGGGCTCGGCCTGGAAGAACTTCATGTAGAGCGGCTTGAGCGCGGCCCGGCGTGCCTGGCGCTCCGGCTGGTTCAGGCGACCGGGCAGCACCGCGACCGCGCGGTCCAGGAGAAGGTGCGGACTGCGGTTGCGGATGTGGACGGCGCACCGCTCGCAGGACGCCCAGGGCTCGGAGAAGACGTGCGTCTTTCCGCCCTCGTCCTGCACGATCGCCTTGCGCGTGTAGAACGCGGTCACCGGGTGGTCGCTGGCGCAGAAGTCGCAGACGCCGCGCTGCCGGCTCTCGTCCCTGGGCACCGGCACGGCCGCGTGGTCCCACGTCTTGCCGACCCATGCGGGGTGGGCGTAGCGCGCCCCGAAGGCGTCGCTCACGTAGTTCAGGGGTGTGCAACAGGCGCCGCACATCATGGGGTTGGGCTGGATCAAGCTTCGGTCTCCACGGGGGTGAGGGGTGGGGGAGTGACGCCGGGTGCAGCGCGCAGGGCGCCGCACCCGGCCGGTGGGGGCGGTCAGTCGGAGAGGCCCTTGAGGGCGCTCTGGAAGGTGCGGAGCTTCTGCTCGGCGATCGCGACGCGCGGCCGAAGGTCGTTGAGCTCCCGGTCCTTCTGGGCCAGCTCGATCTTGGCGCTGTTGAGCTCCGTGAGGTAGAGCCCGGCCTTCCGGGCCCGGGTGAGCATGTCGCCGACCGACATCTTGGCCATGTCCTCCGACGACGACAGCGGGGCGAACTCCACCTTCGCCGTACGCGGGGACGCGGTCTTCGTGATGCGCGCCGGAACGGCCTGCGCGATACGCGGGGTGGTGACCTTGGGAGTCTCGGTGACCTCCGCGTGCAGCTTCATGTGCGGCACGATGCCGTTCTGGCTGACGTGCGAGTACGCGCAGTCCGGCACGTTGTCGACGAACAGCTCCCGGTCGTCCTCCAGGAGCACCTTGAAAATGCGCTCGAAGTAGCTGTCCTGCACGCCGGGCTTGTGGAACCGGGTCTCGGCGTTCTCCCACTCAATGACGCGGATGCCGTTGAGGGTGAGGATGTCCTTGGTGAAGTCCACGGTGCGTTCCTTAACAACACGGGCCGACGGACACTGCCGCCGGGCGGATACGGGTGTGAGGTCTGAGGGGCCCGGCCCGTCCAAGGGGGTCCGGACGGGCCGGGCGGGCTGTACGGCTGCGGGGACGGGACCGTCGCCGTACAGCCGTCAGGTGCCGCCGGGAGCGCGATGGGGGCCGGGCTCCCGGCGGCGGATCAGGGGGTCAGGCCGCGAGCGCGAACAGCTGGTTGAAGGCGTCCGTCTTGCGGTCGGTGACGGCGCCGGTGTCCGCGAGGGAGCGCGCGGCGCGCAGGGCGGGGGAGTTGGCGCGGCCGTAGTGGTCGAGGTACTCGCCGATCGCGTTGAAGCCCGCCCATGCGGTGCCCCGGATGCTCTCCTGGGTGTCCGCGTCGAGGAACAGGCTGCGCAGCGTCTTGGTGCGGGCCTCGTAGTTGGTCAGCTGTCGCTTGGTGACCGGGGTGTCCCACAGGGAGTCGGCGATCTGCTCGAACTGGCCGAGGGACAGCGGGGTGTTCAGCAGCCGGTCGGCGTCGCGCTCGAAGGCGTCCTGCCAGTCGAAGAGCGTCGCGAGCGCCTGGTGGACCTCGCGGATCTTCGAGGGCGCGGACGCGGTGTGGCTGATGTCGTACTTGTGCGTGGCGCCCTTGATGATCAGGCGCTGCATGTTGCCGCAGTCCAGGCGGGTCGGCCCGATGTGGAAGGAGTTGGACGACTTCCCGTCGTGCGAGCCGAAGAGCGTCACATGCATGCGGTGGGCGTCGATCCCGCCGACGCGCACGATGCGCGGCAGCACCATCGAGACGAAGAACTTGCTGTTGTTGCGGCCGTAGGCACCGGCCTTGTGGAACGTCGCGCCGCTCTCGCGGTTGAACATGTCCAGCATGTCCATGTGGTCGTCGATCTGGACCGGGGTGTACTGCGTGCCGACGGTGCCGAGGTACTCGGCCTTGCCGGTGACCGGGTTGGTGCGCACGGTGGCGCGGGTGTCGGCCATCTTGAGGGTGGTGACCCCCGACTCGTCGAAGCGGGAGACGTTCACGTCGTCCCACACGGACACGTTCCAGTTGCTCAAGGCCGCCTGGTCGAGGGCCTGCTGCGCGTTGCCCGCGGTGTGGACGCTCTTGCCGAGGATGGTCCAGGCGTCGGGGCGTCCGGGGGCGCGAAGAGCAGTGGTGTCGGTGGGGATCTCAAGCACAGTCACAGGCAAATGGCTCCCTTGGTTGACCGGGAGTCCCGTCCGACCCCCTGACGTGTATAACTTTACAAGGAACGCTAGCTCGTGGCAAGTTATACGCGTCAAGTTGTGGTGTTGGAATGACGCAGCCCCAGGCCACAGGCCCGAAGCCGTACAAGCGGGCATGTGGCAAAGAGGCCTTCGAGGGCGTCGGCGGTGCGGGACACTCATTCCGGCACGGGAAATCCAGGGAGGAAATGACGTGGCGGAACGCACGGAACAGACAGGACACAGGCGCACGACGCTGCTCATCGTGACGGGCGTGGTGGCGTTCGCCGCGGCGCTGCTCGGCGCGAACCAGGGCGGCGCCGCCGGGTACGCGGTGATGGCGGTGGCGCTCGCCGCGGTCCTCGGCTGCACGGTGTGGCTGGCCAGGGACGGCTGGCTGCGCTGGCGCAACGACCGCGTCGGCGGTCAGGCGGGCGGGGCCGGGAACTGACACCGCATAGCGCAGCGGGGCCAGACGGCGGACCGAAGTCCCCCCTGCTCGCGGAGGGGTTTGCAAGACCGTCTGACCCCTCTTCACTGCGAACCGCCGGCCGGACTCACAACGGAGACCCACAGGCGTTCACCGCCACCCTACCGGCGGCCAGGCCGACCCCAGACCCCGCCGTTCACGCCCTGATTCCGGGGGACACGACGGCACGCGCGTGTCTGCGGCCTGTGAGCGGCGGCGGCATCTAGAGTGGCAGTCGGCCGTTTCGCGTCGGCCTGACTCCGAGCCGTATTCCGCCCACGCAGGGAGCGGCGCCGAGGACAAGGGGCACTGCCTCACGTGGTGCTATTCGCCTGTCCGTGGCCACGAGCCCGCGGTGGGGATGCGTGGGATCACCCGCCGTCGCCGGCCTCGGAGAGACCGTGACCACTGAGAAGCACACCAAGCGTGCCGCCCATGAACTCGCCGCCCGCCAGGGCATTTCCTACACTGCTGCGCGCCGGCGCTTGAGCGGCGGCGCCGTGGAGGACCCGGGCGCGATGACGGCCGGGCTGGTCGCCCGCAGCCGCGGCAAGTTCACCCCCGAGCAGTTCACCGACCGTCTCGAGCGCGGCGGAGACGAGTACGCCGGCTACCTCAGGGACGGCCAGCAGGCGGCGATCGAGGCCCTTGAGTACGCCCTGAACCATGGTGTCGAGGCCGTCGACCAGGACCTCGCCGCGGTCGCCGCGAGCCGGGGGATGGCGATCGGGCAGGACGAACTGGCCGAGGCCCTGCGGCGGGTGAGAGACCACAGCCTGGTCCTGGACGACTCGGCGGTCTCCGAGGCCGCCTACTGGGTGGCCGACCGGTACTGGATGCACCTGTGGAACGACGCCGCGGACAACGCACCGATCGGGCACTACGAAGAGGAGGTCGGCCCCTACGTGTATCGGCGCATGGCGCTGCACGAGTGGCTGGCGCCCGGAAACTGCCGCACGGGTGTCCCCGGCCTGTGACGTTGACGCCGCCTTCATGGCGTCAAATCTTCGGCGCTATGTGGCGTCTTCGGAGATGTCGCGCAGCCCGTGGCCCCGCGTCTGGCGCGCGGCATGCCAGGCCTGCCGGATGTCCGGGCGCAGCCGGCCACGGTCGGGAACGTCGAGCCCGTGCTCGCGGGCCCAGGCGCGCAGCTCGGCCGTCGTGGGTTCCGTGATCGTGGTCGCGGCGGCGGTCTCGGGGCTGCCCACTCCGATGCGCCGCACCGCGGCTTCTTCGCCGTCGGCCCACACGCGTGCGGCGGCCAGCAAGCGGTAGATGTATTCCTCGGCGAGCTTGCGAGATTCGGCGAAGAAGACCGGCACGTTCGGGTACCGGACCTGCAGCTCGGCCAGGCCGTCCGCGACGACCGCCGGGCGGACCCTGGTGAGTTTGAAGACCGCCGAGTAGCGGTCCTCGACCACCACCGCCGCCCTGGGCAGCGCGGCCAGATCCGCGAGAGCATAGCCAAGGCGTCCGCCGGTCAGGCTGGTGACGAGGTCCGACAGCGACTTGCGCTCCACCGCGGCCACCAACTGCCCCTGGTGCGTGATGCCGTAGTCCCCGCAGGCCAGGGCCCGCTTGACCACGGTCACCTCCTGGTCGGCGAACCGGTACGCGTACCGCTCCCGGGTGTCTACGGTGATCTCCAGGGCGGCCACACCACCCGCCCGCGCTGATGGAACGCGTACCCCTGGACGAGCCTGACGGCGGGTCCGCGCGGTGTTCCAGAACACCACCTCGCGGCCGCCCTGCTTCGCGTTGTTCGTGAACACCAGCTCCGAGCGGTTCTCCCGGGCCCGGTCCAGCACGATGTCAATGGCACGCCCGCGCCGCTCGCAGCTGCGCAGCACCGACTGCTCGACGATGTCCGGCTCCTCGGGCCACTCGTCGAGGCTCACGCGATGGCAGTACACCGGTGCGGTCCGTGGCCACGTCTCACGCACCTTGAACAGCAGCACTTGCCCGCCCACAGGCAGCCGCAGCAGGTACGGCAGACTCGACTCCGGATCCGGGTTCCGGACGATCAAAAGCTCCACAACTCCCAGTATGGGCGCCATGTCCGGTGCGGCACGGACAACACCACTACAGGCCCCCGGTGCTGGTCCGCACCGGGTTCGCCGGGGACGCCAAATTGGCTCGGACTCTTCCGGCCCCGGTGGCACTGCATCCGACATTGGGGGGCAGGCGAACAGGCGACAACAGGCGACCCTGGGGGAGGGAGGGCGCGCCGGCCTGGGTCTCAGCCGGGGCTTCGGTGAGCTGCGACGGGGATGTTCGGCATATGGCGGACGAGGCCACGCGCCTTGTCGTACCAGCTCAGCTGGATGCCCTGGTGGCGTGCGAAGTTCCGGGGCTGGACGAGACTGCCGTGGGCCACGTTGACCGCGGCCTCGGTGTGCGCGCGCTCGACGTATCGACGTTGCACATGACGGATATGGACGTGCCGCAGCCGTACCGCGGTCATGGCTGCCACGGCGATCCTCTGGGCCAGGTCACTGCCTGATTCCACTACCCACAACGGCATCTGCCCTGTGTGCAGCAGGCGCGCGTGCCGGATGGCTGTCTCCTCGTCACCGAGGACGGTCAGCGGGGTCCTCTCTGACACGCCGACGAGCATGGCCAGGGCCAGGGCGATGAACTCGGCCTGCGCGCTGCCTTCGAGACCCATGCCGGACAGATCCACGGCGTACGAGCGGCGCCGCGCGGTGATGCTGATGCCGGCGCGCGCCCGTCCGTCGTCGGCGAAGGAGGCGTCGCTTCTGACCGTGAGGGGATCGGGCGTCTCGTGGTCGGGCGTGGGATGCCACTCGTGGGCCGGCGTGAGCACCAAATTGATCTGGAACCGCGCCACATCAAGGCGGCGGTGATCGAACTCCACCCGTGGATGGCGCAGCCGCAGGTTCCCCACCAGGTCCGCAATCGTGGCCTCCGCGCGAACCTGCCGTGCTTCGAGCGTCTCGGACCGCGTCTTCCTGTAGCCCAGCGGCAGGTACACGGTGAAGCGCTCGCCCCGCGCCAGATGATCGGCCGCCGTATCGGCGAGCCACGCCAGCGCCGTCGGCCCAAGGAACCTGTCTCCCGCCACGGGTACCAGGGCACTGGCCCACAGGTACGTCACGCGTCGGCCGCAGGCCGGTCGGCGCTTTGCAGCAGGAGCTCGGCCTGCTTGCCGTTCTTCTGACGCAGTACGGCCGCGAGCCACGCGGTCGGCACTCTCGCGCCGGCCGCCCTGGCCAGGCGCACGCGCTCCAGCACATCGCGCTCGCCGAGGGTGAGCCCCAGGTCGTCGAGGAAGACCCGGCCGGTGGGGGAGGCCAGGGTGTCGCTCTGGCGGCGCAGCAGCCATTCCTCCCAGACGGGCCAGGCAATCGTGGCGCGGCCCTCGGGCTCGGGGAGCGGATCGTCGCGCCGCTGCAGCCAGGCGTGGACCGCGCTCCAGGACCGCTTGCCGTCGGCGTCCGCCGCAGGGAAGGGGTCGCTGCTCACGCCGGGCGTACGCGTCTTGGCCCAGTAGGTCACGCCGTCGGCGGTGAGTCCCAGGCTCCGGGCCAGCCCCGCCGGGCGCATCCGCAAGGCGGGCGCCGGCGCTTGGGAGGCCTCGGCCGTCAACTGCCCGACCGTGTCCTCGTCCTGGCCGAGCGTCTCGGCCAGCCACTGCGCCGAGACCTCCACCCCGGAAGCCTGAGCGAGCCGCGCCCGCTCCAGCAGATCGCGCTCGCCGAGGGTGAGCCCGAGCTCGTCGGTGAAGGCCCGGCCGGTGGGCAGCTCGTAGGTGTCGTCATGATTGCGCAGCAGCCACGAACGCAACTGCGCCCAGGGCAGCTCGCCGTCACCCCCGGCCTTGGGGAGCGGGTCGTTGTGCCGCAGCAGCCAGGCCCGCACCGCGCTCCAGGACCGCTCGCCGTCCGGGTCGGGCAGCGGGAACGGGTCGGCGGTGTCGGACGTGTAGTGGTCCGCGTACTTGTTGACCGCCCGCCGGGTGATGCCGAGGGTCTCGGCGATCTCGCCGGAGGTCAGGTGCGTCTGCACCGGTCGGGCGGAGCGCACGGCCTCGGGCAGGTCACGCCGCCCGCGCCGGTTGGGCTGGGCGAAGGACTGCTGGAGGTACCACTTGAGGACGGCGTCCTTGTCGCGGTAGACGGTGCGCCCCTCACGAGTCCCGGCCGGGAAGCCGACGAAGCCCTTCGACGGGTCGCTCCAGTTGTGGATGTGCTTGCGTCCGGTCGCCTCGGCGATCTGCTTGGTCGTGACCTTGTCGGGCAGCTGGGCGAACGCGGCGGTGACTTCGTCGGTGGTCATCATCGGGAGGGCTCCGGGGCGGGGGAGGGGAAAGAGGGTCGGCGGGAGCTGAACCGGGCCGGAAACACGGGTGTTGTCCGGGCCGGTTCAGCTGAAGGTGGGCGTGGGGTTGTCGTGCTGCTCGATGGTGTCGTCCATCGCCACCTGCAAGGAGGAAAGCGAGTCCACCCGGCCGTCGTCCTTGTAGACGACGGTCACCGGGCCCAGCACCGCGAAGGACTTGTCGCCGTCCGCAAGGAACTCGCGCGCACCGACCTCGAACACGAACAGCTTGTCGTTCTCCACGATCTTCCGGTCGTCGATGCTGAAGGTGCCCTGCGTCCAGGTCGGCTCCAGGGTGGTCCGCACCAGATCGCGTGCCTGCTCATACGTCACTGACATGATGGTCCAATCTCCGAAGGTCTATAATCTCTAAATTACCCGACTCCCGAACAGAAGTCAAGTTTTACGCTTGCCGTTTCCGGGCGGGGAGCCGGGAGCGGAACCCGAGCCCGGCACTACGGCCGTCTCCCCGGCAGTCCGGACCGGCGCCCCGGCACCTCACCTCCGCGCCGACTGCCTGCCTCGTCTGAGCGTCATGCCGCGATGAACGGCTCGAGGGTCTTCTTGGACGGGGTGGGCTTGTCGTCGAGCCGCATGTAGGCGCTGGAGTTGGCTCGGGCGAAGTACTCCGAGGCATCGGTGACCGGCGGGTTGGGCTGACCGTCGACGAAGCGGACCTTCCCGTCGACGTTCTCGACGGTGAAGGCGTGGCCACCGCCGTTCTTCCACCACACCGCGACCATGCCGCGCGAACCGGGCTCGCCGAAGGCGCGCTCTATCTGGGAGCGGCCGGTGTCCGAGGTGGTGTCGCAGTGGGTGAAGTGCCCACCCCACGCTTCCCCGAGCTCGCCCACATTCCTGCCCTTGGTGGAATCCGGGCCGGCCTCGACGTCCAGACCGCGCCGGCGAAGCTCATAGGCCTGCGCCACGTGGCTGCAGTTGTGCGAGTACTCCCACACGTGCGCCTGGTACTTGGGGTTCGCCTCGTCGAGGGCCTTGTCGACCTGCTTGTTCGTACGCCGGGCCGCCGCGGCCTTCGCTTTCGCGCTCTGGGTGTGCCGCTGGGACAGCTGGGCGGCGTGGTTCATGGCGTTCTTGGCATCGAGGGCCGCGCGCTCCGCACCGTCGTGGTCCCCGGCCTCCGCGGCGGCACGGGCATGATCGGCGGCTTCCTGCGCGCGCTGCTGTGCCCGCCACGCGGGACCGCCGTAGTCGACATCACCCTCATCCAGGGCCTGCCGGTACTTCTTGGCGGCCGCGGAGGAGGCCGTCGCGTACTTGGCCCGGCGCATGGCCAGGCTGCTTCCGCGGCAGCGCCGGCCGCCCTGCGCGAGTGATCTGCACACGTATTGCTCCCCTGCTCCGGGCCAGCACCATCTGGCCGTTCACCCGGAACGCTGGCCGGACGGGCCTGTGGACAGAGGCCGCCGATCTGCACCGACAGGGGAGAGGCAAGGCGTCAGCGGCCGGCGCGGTGCTCCACCAGCAGGTGCACCAGCGCCTCGCACACGTCGGGCGCCGGGTGGGCGCGCAGCGCGGCCACGGCCTGCCGCACGTGCTCGCGGGCCACGTCCCGGCGTCGGACCGCGCCCCCGGCACGGCCCGCCTGGCCGGCGAAGTGCCGGGCATCGCGCAACTGCCGGCCCGCCTCCGCGATGTGCTCCAGCACCTCCTCCAGGAGGCGGTCCTCGACCGGCGCCGCGCCGAGAGGCAGCGGCCTGGGGGTGTGCTTCTCGATCAGGTGCTGCTCCCGGCGGAAGAGCGCTTCCGGGCGAGTTGGCGGGCAGGCGATCTCGCCGTGCTGGTCGCACAGCACCGGGAAGACGGTGAACGGCCCGCAGACCGTCTCGCCGAGGCGCACCTGGTCGTCGTCGGTCGCCTCCACGTCGAAGGCGCCCGCGCGGTAGTGGTAGTTGTGCAGGCAGAACTCGCAGGTCCTGGCGAGGTGCAGGCCACGGTCCTCCTCGTCGCGGACGAGGTGGAAGTGCCCGCCGCCGTCGATGAGGAGGCCGCCGCGCCCGCGCTCGTCGGAGGTGTACGTCGCGGCCGAGGCGAGCGTGCGCGCGTGCTGGCGGGCCAGGTCCTCGAGCCGGCGCAGCATGGTGAACCAGAAGCCCGCGTCGGCCGACACGTCCTCGGGGAAGGTGACACCGGTCATCGCCTGCACCGTGGTGTCCCCGCTATAGGTGGGCAGGGCGAGGCCGGAGTTGAGGAGCTTGGTGTAGGCCGGCCCGAACTCGCTCACGGGCAGCGGGGGATCCAGGGTGATGGAGCCGGTGAGGCTCAGGTCGTCGTAGCCGCTCACAAAAGGTCCTGTCGTTGGTCTGGTGATGGTCGAGGCGGGCTGGGCCAGGGAGACCCCCGGGCCCAGCCGGTCAGTTGAGCGGGGTGAGGAAGACCGCGGGCACCGCGGCCGCGGGGACGGGCAGGCAGTCCTCGTCGAGCCCGTGGCTGGCGGAGTTGGTGTAGCCGTCGCCGTAGGTCGAGCCGACGCTGTCCGCGCTGGGCATGTACCGCCCGATCCTGATGTGGGCGTCGGCGGGGGAGTCGTGGTCCTCGTCGTGGTGGGTGGCGGGCGCGAGGACGACGAGGGCGTCGCCGGGGACGCCGGTGAGCGCGTTGAGCGCGGCGCGCAGCTCGTCCAGGCGCATCCCGCGCAGTTCCTGCGGGAAGGGGCTGGTCCAGTCCGGGGCCTGGCGCGCGTCGAGGACCGGCTGCCCGGCGGCCTCATCGAGGCCGTCGGTGACCGGCGTCAGATCGCGCAGGCCTGCGGGGTCGTTGTAGTACGCCTTCTGCCAGGCCCCGACGATCCAGTGACCGGCGGCCAGGCCGAGCGTCGGTTCGGCGAGGCGGATCACGCTGTCCATCGGCAGCTTGCCGAAGGCGATCGGGCCATCGACGGTCAGGGCGCGGGTGTCGACGAAGGTGTCGTTCACGGCAACGGGCCTTTCTCGAACATCGGGTGGGGACGCGGAGACCGGGGTCGGAGCAGCGGTGTGCAGCGCCTGGGCGCTGCGCGGTGCTGCACGGCAGGGCCACCGGGCGGGCTAAGGCCCCGCGCTGCACGAGCAGCAGCGGGCAGCGGCGGCGGATACGCGACGGGGCAGCAGACGCTGCCCGGCGGTGCTGCACTGCAGCACGCTGCAGCAGCAGCCCGGAGCCGCACAGGGGAGGAGCGGTCAGTGGGACGCGGTGGCGAGCCGGTCCGCGACGTAGGCGGCCGTGTTGGCCGAGTCGGTGGCGCACTCGCCCCGGGCGGGGTACAGCGGTGTCGGGTAGACCGTCGCGCAGACCGGATTGCCGTTCGCATGGTCCGGGTTGGGGTGGCGGGAGATGGCCCACCCGATGTGCGCGGCCGGGACGTGGTCGCCCGCCCACGACTGGCCACTGATGCGCAGGTACTCGCTCGACCACACCGCCTCACCGGTGACGCCAGGAAGCAGGGGGACGACGTACGAGGAGCCCGAGCGGACAGGGACGATGCCCTGCTCGGCGAGCGCTGCCAGGAGCAGCGCCCCGGCGGACGGGCGCGGCTCGCTCAGCCACTCGGACACCGCCCGCGCGCCGCGCTCGACGAGCTCGTCGGACAGCAGGCCGCGGCACGCGAACACCTGAGCCACCTCGGACAGGTCCCCGCGAAGGCCGGGCGCCCAGGCGGTGACCGTGAAACCGTCACTCCAGCCGTCGCTCGCGCGATGCAGCTGCAGCACCAGGTGCGCGCCGGTCACGGCCAACTCCTGTGCCACGTCGCCACGGTGCGCGATGACCACACCGTCCTCGGCGTCGTAGAAGGCCCCCGGGCCTGCCTGCCGGATCGCGTTGACCAGGCGCTCGGCTGGCGCGGGAACGGGGGCCGGCAGAGTTCCGGCCCGCCACCACGCGGCATGGGTGACGACGGCCTCGGCGCAGGCCCGGGAGTCGTCCTCGATGCCGAGGGTCTCGTCTCCGCCGTAGATGGTGTCGACGAACTCGAGGTCCGCGCCGTACAGGGACGCGACCCAGGGCGCGTCGTGCTCGTCCACCCGCCGGTCGGCGTCCTCGCCGGAGGCGATCTTGATGTGCGGATGCAGCAGGATCTCGGCGTCCTTGGTCTCGGGGTCGACCGGGACGGCGAGGTAGACGATGCCGCCCTCCTCGTTGAGGAAGGAGGGGAAGCCGTGGGACGCGAGGGCGGCCGACATGACGTCGCCCTCGGTGCGCGGGGTGCTGGGCACAGAGGCCATGGGGAAGTCCTTAGAAGCTGTGCCAGAACTCATGATCTGTGACGCTCTGTGACTGATGGCAGAGTTGCTCAGTTATGTGTCGGGTATGGCGATG
Organism: Streptomyces sp. NBC_01304; assembly: GCF_035975855.1. Taxonomy (NCBI): domain Bacteria; kingdom Bacillati; phylum Actinomycetota; class Actinomycetes; order Kitasatosporales; family Streptomycetaceae; genus Streptomyces; species Streptomyces sp. NBC_01304. The sequence goes on from NZ_CP109056.1 coordinate 207,504, forward strand.
TGCTCGGGCAGGAGTTGGAGGGCTTGTATGTGAAGTGGGGTACTTCCGGTCGTTTGTGGTGACCTTGGGGTGGGCGGCGGAGTGTGTCGGGCATATGCGGGCCGGAGTTTCTGCGGTCGGTGGGATGCCGGCTCTTCTGGTCCGTCTGGGGAGTGTGCGTCGTGGCCCAGGGGATCGGCAGTGTGCCGTGTGAGGGTTTTGATGATCTGGTGGACCAGTCGGTTCAGCTGGTCAAGGTGATGACGGGATGCCAATTCCGTCTCGGTGACATCGCGTTGGAGATCGCTCCGATGCGTGCACACGGTGGGAACATGGCGCTCGGAGAAGACGACGAGCTCGGGGTCGAGGGCTTCTTACGGCTGTTCGCCGAGGCGATAGGCCTCTCCTTCCATACGGTGCGGACGTATCGGTGGGTGGCCGCGCGGTGGCCGAAGGAACAGCGCCAGGACGGCGTCTCCTTCGAAGTGCACCGGATTCTGGCGTCGACGCCGGACGCGTACGAGGTGATCCAGCATCCGCCGCTGGACGAGCGGACCGGGGAGTCCAGGTGGAGTGGGGACGCGGCGAAGCGGGTGGCGGGCTGGCCGACCGCGACGCCGGTGACGGTGGCGGAGAAGGTCGAGGCGATTAGGGACCTCGCGCAGGACGAGCAGGTGGCGGCCTTGGTGGCGTGTGATCTGCTGCACCGGCCGGAGGTCGCTTTCCGGGCGATGCGGGACCGGCAGGCCCGTGAGCTCGTTAATCAGGCGCAGTTCGACCAGGCCGAATCCGTGGACGAAGGTGATGGGGATGACTGGTGGGACGAGCCCGATGCCGGGGTGGAGGAGGACGGTGTCGTTGATCCCGTCGCGATCGTGCGGGGATTTCATCGGGCGATGGAGTTCACCGACCTGATCGGGGTCTGCCAGGGCTTCGTGGCCGGGGCGAGCCGGCTGGTGCCGAAGCTGCGCGGCCGGGAGTTCTCCGAGACGCAGTACTCCCTGGTGACAAGGCATTTGGAGAAGATCAGGGCGACGGCGGACTGGATCGAGACCGCAGTCTCCACGGGCAAGGTGGACCTGGATGAGGCGCTGGCCGACCTGTTGCGGGGCCAGTAGTCATGAAGCGGCGGGCGGGACTGCCCGCTCACGTTCACGCCGAAGCCGTACGCAAAGCCCTGGAAGAAGCCCGCCCGGCCGGACTGCACCTGAAGCAGCTGGCCAAGGCCACCAAGCGCACCCCCGCGCAGGTCTGGACGGGTATCAAGTTCCTGCGGACGAACGCGGTCAAGGACGGACTTCCGCCGGTGACGCACAACCGCCGCGACGGCTTCCAGCTGTCGGAGGAGCCCGAGGTGTGGATCGCCTATGAGCGTGCGCTGTTCAAGGTGGAGTTGCACCGGATGACGAATTTCATCGCCGGGATCGTCGCCCCGCATACCAAACGCAAACCGAAGGACGACTGGGCTCGCCTGGTCCTCGAACAGATCGGCGGGGTCCGGGCCACCCTGGAAGTCCTCTCCCGTATGGAACGGCCATGACCTGCACATACACCGAGCAACCGGCCGTCCGCGAGCGGCACTACCCCAGCGACACCACCGACGCCGAATGGGCCGTCCTCGAGCCCTTACTGCCGCCGGCGGCATGCACCCGGCCCACAGGGGGCCGTCCCGAAAAGCACCCGCGCCGCAATGTCGTCGACGCCATCCGCTACGTCAACGACAACGGCGTGAAGTGGAGAAGCGTGCCTATCGACTTCGGCATCCCCTGGCGGACCGTTTTCGGATTCTTTCAGCGATGGAGAGCCAGCGGGGATCTGGCCCGCATTCACGCCGAGCTACATGAGCAGGTCCGCGTCCATGACGGCCTCAACCCGCGCACGGTCGCGGTGATCCTGGACTCGCAGTCCGTCAAGGGCGCCGAAACGGTGGGGAACGACAGTCGCGGCTGGGACGGCGGAAAGAAGATCAACGGCCGGAAGCGCCACATCACGGTAGATATGCGCGGTATGCCCCTGGCCGTCATGGTCACCGAAGCCTCTCCTCACGACAGCATCCCGGCCCGTGACCTGCTCTTCCGTCTCTGTCTCACCCATCCCGAACTGGCCGTCGCCTGGGCCGACTCCGCCTACGGAGGAACCCTCATCGACTGGGCCCACAACGTCCTCGGCCTGACCCTCAAAACGGTGCCCCGCCGCAAGGACCAGGACGGCTTCGCCGTCCTGGCGAAGAGATGGCGAGTCGAGCGGGCCATCTCGTGGATCATGAGAGCGCGCAGAAACGTCCGGGACTACGAAAGGCTCATCTCCCACAGCGAAGCTCACCTCACCTGGACTTTCGTCACCTTGATGGTCCGCCGCCTCACCCAGCCTCCCCGCCCACCGCGTTCCAGCCCGCATCCCGTCGAGTCGGCCAAAAAGGCTGGCAAGCCCGCGCAGATCCGGCTGCGGCCGCTGCATCCGAGGGCCATCCGTCTCGCCCCCACCACCCTGGTCTGACCAAAAGGCAGCGTGGGTGGTTGGCCTCGAGGCCGGCGGCACCAAGTTCGATCCTCGTCGAGCGGGACGCGGGTGATAGGGGGCACCGATCTCCCCACCCCCGGCTGTTCAGAGCGGGGAGGGAGCCCCTGGTGCTGATGGCGGGGCTGCCTCTGCCCTTGGCGAGTTGTGGCGGGCGATGGGGGTCATGGGGAGCGCGTTGGGCTGGGGCATGCCCGCAGGGCGTTGGCGCACGGTGTGACCGGGTACGGGGACGAGCTGCCATCTGCGGCTGACGGTCGCCAGCGTGATGACGGCTTCGGTCATGGCGAAGGTGTCCCCGATGCACTTGTGGGGCCCCACGCTGAACGGGATGAAGCCTCGACTGCTCGGCAGGCCGCTGCGCGACCTGAGCCAGCGCTCGGGGCGGAACGCTGTCGGATCAGGGAACAGGGTGGGGTCCCGATGCAAGGCATAGGGGCTGTAGGCGACTTCGGCGCCCGAGGGGATGAAGTGCTGGCCGAGGTGCACATCTGCCAGAGCCCGGCGTGTGAACAGCAACGGCGAGTGCAGACGCAGCGCTTCTTCGATCACCGCCCGGGTGTAGGGCATGGAAGCAGGGTCGAGAATCTCCTGGTCAGCCTCCGCGGACAGCCTTGCTTCAGCCTCTGGGTGACGGCTGATCTCATGGAAGGCCCAGGCCATGGTGGTGGCGGTGGTTTCGGTTCCGGCGAACATGACCGCGATGGCCTCATCACGCACTTGTTCCGGGCTCATCACCTCACCAGTGTCAGGAAGCTTGCTGGTCAGCAGGGCGGACACGAGATCCTCGCGGACTGTCCGCTCGTTGCCGTAAGCGGCGATGACCTCGTCGATGACACTGCGCAGTCGAGCAGCCGCCTGGTCGAACCGCCGGTTGACCGAATACGGCACCTTGTCCAGCCAGTTCGGTGCGATGGCCCGCACGAACATGCCCTCGAGGATGGTGGGCAGTGAACGGTGCACCTCGGCGACGGCATGCTCGGCCAGCGTGCTGGAGAACAGCGTGTCCGCTACCACCGACAAGGCGTGCTGCCGCATTTCCCGGTCCACCCAGACGGTCTCGCCCTCCTGCCATGAGGCGGCCATGGTCTGTGCTCGCTCGCGCATGGCCTGGGCGTAGCGGGCGATGCGGGCCTGGTGGAAGGCAGGCTGTACCAGCCGGCGTTGCTTGCGGTGGAATGCGCCGTCACTGATCACCAGCCCGTCACCGAAAAGCGGTCGAAGACGCTGGAAGACGCGGCCGCGCCCGAAGTGGCGTGCGTCTTCGACCAGCAGGCGGTGGACGAGATCGGAGTCCGTCAGTACGTACATCGGCCAGGTGCCAACCCGCACACGTACGACAGGGCCGCAGTCACGCAGCGATTCGAGGAATTCCATCGGTCCAAGTCCCAGGCGGAGCACATGCCCCAGGCCAGGAAGGCCACCCGGTGCCTGTGGCGGGGAGCTGGGGATGGGGCGTGCCTCGGTTGCCATCACCGCTCGCCCTGCCCGGTGAACATGTCGTGCCGGGTGTAGAGAGCTTCCAGACCATCAGCCCATCGCTGGTCCCGGTAGCGGGTGCAGTCATGTCGCTGCCACTGGTCCGTGCCGATCATCCAGTCGCGGTAGTGCGCCGCACAGCGCCTCGATGCCTCGCGTTCCTCAGGATCATGGATGTCAAGGGTGTCCAGCGCGGCAGGCAGGTGGCCCTCGGCGTCGAGGAAGTCCTGCACACGACGGGCCACCCGCGCCTGGGTTGTGCGCACAGCCTCATCGAATCTGAGCCCGTCGCGTGCGGCGATCAGTGCGACGATGTTGTTGTTGTCGCCACAGGCCGCCTCCTTGGGTAGGGAGAACACATCGTTGGTCCATGAGATGACGTCGATCGTGCTCCACATCAACTCCTGGAATACCGGACTGGCGTAGACGGCCGCGGGCACCTCAACACCGAGCGCGGCCTCTGACATATCCATCATCGCCGGCAACTGGGAACTGTGCCGACGGGTCAGGATGTAATCGGTGACCCTCGGCGGGCGAGGCGAAGTTCGGTTGGCGGCCTCCTGGTCCAAGGACGCCATCATCTCCCCTACATGCTGCTTCCAGCGCAGCGCAACCGGGCGAGGCAAGCGATGGGTAATGCGCTCGGCCAACTCCAAAAACCCACGTGCGAGAACGTTCCCCTCGCACTCCCGAGCCAGCGCGGATGCGCCGGTTGTGTAGGCACCCACTATTGCTCGGAAAGGCTGCCAAGGTTGGATCTTGTCGGTGCGGATCAGGTGGTCGTGCTGGTCATCAAGGACGAACGACCAGGCCATCCACTGTGACAGCAGCAGTACGTTCTCATACGCAGCTGCGGGCAACACCCGGGCCGTCAGGTGCCCGAACCCGATCCCTGCGAAGTCGTCAAAGCCCGCCGCGTCCACCAGCCCCTTGTCGACTGCCCATACGGAGGCTTCCTCGTTGGCACGGTCCGCTTCCGGATGCTTAGACGACCGGAATGGCAGTTCGAAGTCCGGAATCTCAACGAGTTCGACCGCCATCACGTACCTCCGGACCGAGCGACTGGATACCGCAGCTTGGTGCTACGCCCTCTCCAAGTTCGCCCCATCCGCCAGCGATGGACAACTGGTTGTTGGGCGGAGATACGTGAACGCGTTGAACGCTTGTGCTCTCGTGAAACAGAACCCGCTGCTTGAGTGAAGGACATCAGGAGCAACCACCCCGGTTCATCAACATCACTAGCACGGTTCGAGGCTCTCACCTCACAGAGCGTCACAGATCATGAGTTCTGGCACAGCTTCTTAACTGGCGAGGTGGGGAGCGCTCCGGGCCGCTGCTCGCGGCCCGGAGCGCGTGATGGTCAGCTGGGGAGGTACTCGTCCGGGTCGAAGGCGTCGATGTAGTCGGTCCCGTCCACCGGGGAGGCCTCGGCCGCGTCGGAGGCCCGCATGGGCCGCGGACGTCCGTCCTGGACCAGCCAGGCCTGGGTGGTGCTGGGGCCGCCGGTCTCCGCGCTCTTGGGGGACCAGGCCGTGACGAGGACATCGTGGCTCATGGCGCGGGAGGCCACGAGGAGCAGCGCCAGGTGGCCGACGTCGCCCGAAGGCCTGCCGCCCTTCACGTACATGGTGGCGTGCAACTGCGGGTCGTCCGAGTCGACTTCCCCGCTGATCATGTGGACCCCCGGGCCGAGGCCGACGGACAGAGCGGCAAGGTCGTTCTGCGCTGCCGTGGCGTAGGTCTGCAGGAAAGTGTTGGGCTCGATGCCCTGCGACTTGGCCTTGAGGCGGATGATCTCGCGGCACCACATCTTCAGGTGCTCCAGGCGCTGCTCGTCGCTGCGGTCCTGAGGCGTGGTCTCACCGGACATGGTGTCGCTCCTGATCTGTGGTGGAGGGGCGTTGGAGGCAGTCGGTCGGGCGCTGCACTCGCCGGACGGTCACTAAATTACTCAGCACTGGAGTTCAAGTCAAGCTTTACGCGTCAATCGTCCTGGGGGTGCCGCACCCGGCGGCGCGGGGCGCGTGCAGCTCGGCGGCCAGGACCTCCGTGAACGACCAGAGCCGGAGCGGCACATGCCCCGCTTCTCCATGGCCAGTTCGACCGTCTCCACCGCTCCGGCCCGGTCGATCCGTTCACCGGCGAGCGGCCATGACCGCGGGGCGTCGGGGTGCTGCTTCGCGTGCGCGACGCGGCCGCGCTCACGCGGAGCCGGGGGAGGTGCAGCGCCGCGTCCGGCGTGCAGCGCGATGCTGCAGCACAGGTCAGCGGAGCCGGTGGCAGCGCTGCGTCAGCCCAAGTGCTGCGTGCTGCCAAGGCAGTGGCAGCACGGGCGCTGCCTGCAGCGGGCCGAGGGGCCGCGCAGGTGCTGCACGACCAAATGCTGCATCGCCCGCACGTGCACGCCCGGCCGCGCTGCGGAGATCCGCTGCCCCCGTGGCCTGCGCGTTTACGGATGCAGCGCCGGGCGGCAGCACGCGCTGCAGCAAGGCAGCTGCACGCGCGGGGACCGTCCGCCATGCTGCTGCGCGGACCGCGCTGCCCTCCAGGGCGGGCGTGCAGCACGCTGCTCATGGCGCCCGACGCCCGCGCTGCTGCTGCTCGCCGACGCGGCCGTGCAGCATGTCGGCAAGCTCGGCTTGCTGCAGGCCGCGGCCGGTGCAGCAGGGACTCCTGCTGCACCGGCCGGCCACTCCAGATACGCGACGAGCTCGATGTGGTGTCCCGCGGGTTGGCCGGCTCGCCCACCCGCCGGGCGAGCGTCGCGGGCTCAGTCGTAGGAGACCCAGTCGTTCTCGTCCAGGTACTGGTTGAAGTTCTCCCCGCCGTGCGCCCGGACGAAGTCGCGCAGCAGGTCGGCGGGAACGTCGGCGTACCAGGTGCAGGCGCGCGGATCGAACGGGTCGAAACCGGGGTGGGGTGGCTGCGGGGCGGGCCAGCCCTCGGGAGCGCCGTGCGGCAGGACCTGCCCGGCCGGAGCGCCGAGCGGACGGATCAGGCCGACCAGGAACGCCGTGTACGGGCCCGAGCCGAAGCACTCGGCCTGCACGATCTCGGCCTCCTCATGCACCGAGCGGCGGCCGGACTTCGGAAGAGGACCTTCGAACGTCTGCGGCTTTCGGCCAAGAATCTCGATCTCGTTCCAGTCCTCCAGGCGAACCCGGCGAGTCGCGCCAGCGGTGCCGTTCTCGATCGCGTCGTTGATGATCTCGAAGCGCATCAGGTCTCCTGCGGTAGGTGCTGAATCACAGTTGAGGGCGCCAGATCGGGGCGCCGCGATCTCGTAATCACTAATTTACTCATCTTGAGGGGTTATGGTCAAGCTTTGCGCGTCAACTCTCCTCGAAGTGTGCGGTCGCGCAGGACTCGCAGAGCGTCATCTGCTCGTGGTCGGTGCTCTCCGGCTCGATCGCCACGGTGAACGGGTCGGGCATGACCTGGACGTCCGGCTTCTGCCGGCCGCAGTCCTGGCAGACAAGCGGCGGGGCCAGGTAGTCCAGGGCGCGGTCGATCCGCTCGCCCGCGCCGTCCTGGACCAAGCCCTGGGCCTCGTCGAGTTGACCGAGCGCGTACGCGATGCCCTCGTGCTCGTCCGCGGCGTCGACCGCATCGGTGATGTGACCGATGATGCCCGCGACCGCCGCCAGCAGACCCCGGTCCATCTTGCGGTGATCCCGCAGAATCCGGAGCGCGCCAAGGCGGTCGGACCGGCCAACGGCCTCCAGGATGTCGTCGAGGCACGCGCGGGCCATCGCTACGGCGGCCGCCAGCTCCTGCTCCAGAGTCATCTTCGGGGTGCTGCTCATGTCGGCTGTTCCTTTCGGGGAGTTGGCCTGCGCGCGGGCGATGGGGTGACGCGGCGCCGAGCGGGTGGTGCCGACGGCCGAATCGAGTGGGTGGTGTCCCCTGGGGGTGGCGCGCGTCCAGATGGCCGCAGGGCGGGGCCGTGCTGTCACGTGCTCCGTCACGCAGGCCGTCACGGGCGGTGTCACGCCATCTGGCGTGACACCGCTGACCTGCAAGAACGCTGCCAAGACCCTGGAATTCGGGGCCCTGCGGCATGCGGGCCGCGAGCGTGACAGGGGTGGCTCAGACGCTGCGCGGGAAGGGTCGCAGGGCGGACGGCACGGGGTACTGGGAGCATCCGGGGTGGAGCTCGCGGTGCGCCTGGGGCTGCTCGAACTCCTCGGCGTCGTAGAGCCAGGGGCGGCGCCGCCCGTCCAGCGCGCGGTCGCCGTCCAGGTTGAACACGCCCGACAGGGTTCGCGGGCCGAAGGCCCAGTCGTGCGCGTTCGCCCACGCCCCCTCGTCGCCGCCGCCCGAGAGGTGACTCAGGCAGGTCCACGCGAGGGGCGTGAAGCGGCGGCGCAGCGAGTGCTTGACCTTCTCCCACTCGTTCTCGACCGCCCAGAGCTCGGCGTCGAAGGACTTGAGCTGGCTCAGGCTCGCGCCGAAGTGATGCAGAAGCGTGGCGTCCATGGTGACGGGGTGGCCGTGGTAGACGAACAGTCGGTGTTCCGGGTGGCCTTCGTCGGCCCGCAGCGGATTCTCGTCGAGCAGCTCGTGGACGGCAGTGTGCAGGTCGGTGGTGGTCAGTCGGGTACGCGCCACGGTGTGCTCCCTGGGTAGACGGTTCGCTGTGCTCCGGGCGGCGCTTGCCCCGCTCGCCCTTCGCTCACATTCACTAAATTACCCGCCCCAGGGAATCTAAGTCAAGTTTTACGCGGCACTGATTTGTGTGGAGGGCGCCGGCGTGCGGTCGTCAGGGTTGCTTCGCCCGGGGCCGGCCGCGGGCGAAGCGCACGGGGACGCGACGGCCCGCACGGGGCTGCGGGCCGCCGCTACTACAGGCCGGGCAGGGTGTCTTGGCCGTCAGGGGCGGGGGCGGCATCGCGCTGGCGGGGGAGGGCCGGCCGCTGGTTCCGGTCGGGGGCCGGCGCCCGGGGCGGCGCCGGGTGCGGGGCGCTGTCCTTGGGACAGGAGCACCGGCACGTCCAGGCGCACGTCTCGCCGCCCGGCCGCAGGATCAAGGTGGCCACCATCCGGCCCCGGTGGCTGTGTACGGCGTCCTGGTTGTCGCAGGCGTCGGGGTGGCCCTTCTGCCGGTGCACGCACAGGTCGCACCGGCGGGCGAGGCAGTTCCGGCAGGTGCCGCGCTCACACATCGACCACCGCCAATACCCCCACGCGTAGCCGTCGTCGATCAGGCGCAGGAACCCGGGCCAGACGTGAGCGCGGACCCACGCGCCCTCGTCCTCGCTCATCGGCGACGGATTGGGCACCGGGTCAACGAGGCCGAGGTGGAGCATGCGGTGCAGGTTCAGGGTCTGGACATCCCGCACGACGTCGTGCTCCTCGGCGGTGAGCCGGCGCTGGGCTCGCCTCGGGGCGTTCACGGCGTGCTGGGGGACGCGACGCGGGCGGCGTTGGCCGCGTTGGCCATGTCGGCCTCGGACTGCGGGGCGCCCGCGCCGTTGACCCGGAGGTAGATCTCCGCCTCGTCGGCGAGCGTCGCGACCTTGGCCATCGCGATGGACAGATGCGCCTGGTTGGAGAACTTCAGCTGCCTCGACCTGGAAAGGCCCGGGTGGCGGACGTAGGGGCCGTCAGCGGTGTCCTCGGTGACGATCACGTCCTCGGCGGGGAACCAGCTCGCGGGGACGGCGAGTTCGCCGTCGTACCAGAGGTAGGCGGTGGTGACGCGCTGCTTGCCGTCGATGCACGCGTACATGGCCTCGCCGATCGCGGTCGGGTCGTAGCCGGTGGCCTCCTTCCATTCCGGAGTGGACCGGTCGTTGAAGATGACGACGCCGGTGGGCGTACCGGTCAGCCACGACCGGATGAGCTCGACACGGTCGTCCTGCGTCCATACGTGTCCGCGCTGGTAGCTCGGGTCGAGATCGAGCCCGAGCGACTTGCGGAAGGTGGAGGCGATCTCACGCGGCGAACGGTCCGACGTGCGCAGGCTGACATGGCGCAGCGGCTGGCTGGTCTGGCGACTCACGGGTGGCTCCTGATGATCGGCGGGAAGGTGACGGGCCCGCAGCGCGGGCGAACCGGTGACGGTGCCTGCGGCGGGCCGGGGTTGCCCCCGGCCCGGCTGGCTCAGTAGCGGCGCCTGCGGTGGGCGAAGCGGTGCGTGAGGTGGTGCACCGCGCACAGGGCGAGGAACCCGGCGAAGACCGTGCTGCCCGAGCTGCTGGTGAGGATCGTGGGGGAGTCGCCGCTGCCGCCGATCAGCGCGCCGATCAGGAGGCCCGCCGCGACGAGCAGCACCAGGACATCGGCGGTGAGTGCGGCGAGACCCCGGCCCTTGCGGGCGCGGCGCCTGGGGGCGGCGCGGCGGCGGGACTTGAGGGCGACGGCCACCATGAGCAGGCCCAGGATGCCGAGGGCGGCCAGCGCGAGGAGCGTCACGGAGGCCATGCCGCCGAAGAGGGCGGGGAGCATGCCCGTCACGATCACCGTCTTGCCGAGCAGGGTGCACCAGCGGTGCGGGAAGGTCTGGGCGAGGCTGTGGTCTGCGGTGCAGCTCATCGGATCCGGCTCCTCGTGAAGGTGGTTCGCGGTGCCCGGTAGGCGCTTGCCCCGCCCCCGGTGATCACTAATTTACCCGTATGGCGAATTTGAGTCAAGCTTTACGCGTCGATATGTGGGTTCGAGTTGCGCGGCTCGGCCTGGTCGCGGAGGCGGCCGGCTACCCGATCGGCACATCTCAACCCCCTGGCACGGCCGCCGCCGACCCGGCCGCCGGGCACCGCAGCGCGCCACAGCCCCTCGCGGCCAAACGGGCGCGAGGGGCTGCGAGGGGCTGCGAGGTTGGAGGTGGTGTCCCCGCCGGACCCGGCGAAGGAGCCTTGCCGGGGAGGCCGGGCCGGGCGTCTACGCGGCGAGCGCAGGCTGCGGAGCGGGAGCGACGGCGCGGTGGTGCGCGAAGCGGTGCAGGACCATCACGGCCACGATGACGCCGAGGGTGGTGAAGCCGCCGACCGAAGGCGGCGGGACGGCGATCAGGCTCTGGTCCGTGGCGAACAGGACCACCAGGGCGAGCATTCCGAGCAGCTGCACGAAGTCCGTGGCCAGGGCGAGCGCTGCCCACCCCGGGCGCACCGTCAGAGGTGTCTCGCCCTGCGCGCTGCGCGGGGTCATGGCGAACGCATCGGGCACCGAAAGCATCAGGAGGCCCGTGCTGATGACGCTCAGGAGGCCGTAGAGCAGCGCCGTCGCCAGGCCGCCGAACAGGCAGGCGACGATGACCACCGGTGCCATGACCACCAGGTGGACGGAGTGCAGGAAGGCGCAGTGCCGGTGCGGGCAGATGGGGCTGGGGGTGTAGTCGGGGACGTTGGTCATAGCGGGAACTCCCGGAGGCGGTGGAGGGATTGGGCCGGGCAGTGTCCGGCCCAATCCCGGGGGCGGGCGCAGAGTCGCGAGGGCCGGTGCGGGCGGTGGCCCGCCCGCTCAGGCCCTCGCGGCAGCGGCTACGCGGCCGTCTTGCGCTCGGCGTCACGACGCGCCCGGCGCCGCTCCAGGGCCCGCTCAAGGGGCCACATCACGAAGACGACGAAGGGGACGGCGAACAGGCTCTGCCAGATGGAAGGCCACTCGCCGGTGACGATGAGCCAGGCCGCGTCGAACCAGATGATCGCCGCCGTGTAGATGAGGAACTTGACGACGGTGTGGGAGCGGTTGTGCATGGGTGTTCAGGCCTCCGGTGAAGGGTGGATGGCCGAAGGAGTCGGCCGGTGGGAATCGAGCAGTGCGCCGCGCAGGGCCCGGTGGCGGCCTCGCGGCCGCCACCGGGGGCGAGTCAGCAGGGGATCTCGGCGTGGCAGGCGTGGCAGCACTTGCCGCAGCTCGCCTCGCAGTTGACCTGGACCCGCTCGCCGCACCCTTGGCAGCGCACGTCCGCGTCGTCGGGGGCGAAGAAGCCGCCGGTGCCGGTCCCGTCGCAGGTGCAATTGGTGGTGACGGTCTGGGTGGCGGTGGCGGCGATCTGCATCTTCGACTCCTTGGGGCGGTTCGCTCGTGATGGCCGGTCGGGCGCTTGCACCGCCGTTCCAACAGTCACTAATTTACTCCTCTGTAGGGATCAAGTCAAGTTTTACGCGTCGCGATTCAGGATGAAGGCGCCCCATGTACGGCGATGAGTGGCGGAAGCTGGACATGAGAGCGTGAAGCCCAACGTGATAGTGGTCGACCCTCTGACCTGCGCACTATCACTTGCGGTCGGGCACGCGGGCTGAGCACTGAGGCGTCGGTGGAAGGGATCGATCGTCCCGACGCGATCGCCGCAGGCCCACTCTCATGTCCAGTGACCCGAACTTCGGCCGGTTCGACCGGAATCGAAGTGATAGCCCGCAGGTCAGGGGGTCTGTCAACTCTCATCACCGGCGACGTCTCTCAGGCGATGCCCGGTCAGGCATCCTCATGGTCCGAAGGGAGTGGCCGGTCAGAGTGCTTCCGGAGCAGCGCCTCGCCCTTCAGGGTGAGCCTGACCTGTCGATACGACTTGCCGTCCACGACGGTGTGGACGAGCGGCCACAGGTAGATCAGCTTGCGCGCGAAGAGGCGCTTCAGAGCCGGGCCGCTGAGCGGCTGAGCGGGATCCTGCGGCGTGCGCCGAACGTAGGAAACGTAGAGCAACTCGTTGATCCGATCGGTGAGCGCAGCTTCCTCAGGGCTCCTTGAGCGCCTCGGATCGGAGCAGCGGGAGACATCGACGCGGCGCATCACGTCGAAGTTGCGGATGGCGCGCAGCACTTCGTAATCGGATGCGTGCAGTCGCCCGAAGCGGCCGTTGAACATCAATACCTCCGTGATCGTCGTTCATCTCCGGTTGTCGTTCAGCGGGCCGGGCAGCCGGCGCCTGCTGGCGCCGCCGCAGCGGCGGAGGGTGCTCGGCGCCCAGGGCCCGCCGTCAGCGCTGCGCGGACCGCAGCGTGTCCAGCAAGCTGTCGTCGACCTCGTCGCCGATCCGCTCCCGCGCCTCGAACGCCGCGTCGACCACCTCCATGGCCACGCCCTCGCCGATGTCATAGGACTTGTAGTCGGGTCCCTCCTGCGCCGACTCGGTGATGTCGAGGAGCTTCAGGAGCGCGGCCCTCGCCAGCTCCAGGGTGAGAGCGTCACTCGCGATGAGCTGCCGGAGCGCGGTCTGCCGCTGTTGGGCGTGCTGGTCCATGGGGTACCTCCTCGGTGAGTCTTCGGTGGGGGTGATCAGGGCGGCCGGTGCGGCCGCCCCGGGGGTGGTCAGCCGACCACGCGCATGCCGACCAGGCGCGGCGTGGTGTCGACGACGCCGCACAGGTCGTGGGCGCAGTCCGGGCACAACTGCTGGAAGCAGCCGCAGTCGTCCAGGTTCTCGACGTGCCATCCGGCGTCGTGCGCTGCTTCGGTGCCCTCGTCCGCGTCGTCGAGGTAGGGGGAGAGCCTGCCGCAGGCGCCGCACTCGATCCGGTCGAACTCGGTGACCTCCAGGGGCTCGACGACGAGGGCCGAAGCGGTGAGGGCGGTCTCGGTCATCGTGGCGGTCATGGTGCGCTCCTCGCGGCAGGGCTGGTTCGTAGTGGCCGTTCGGGCGCTTGCACCGCCGTTCCGACATTCACTAATTTACCTCATAGGCGAATGTGGGGCAAGGTTTACGCGTCATGAATCGGCGGGCTCGCCCCTGCTCCTCGTCCTTGGAGGTTCTCGTCCCGCAGGCGGTCCGGTCCTATGCCGTCGGTGGGGCCGGCTCGGTGGGGGTGCCGCCGCTGCGTCAGCGGTGACGGCTCAACGGGATGGTGCAGGGGGTCCGTACGCCATCCCGCCTCGTTTCCCTGGGTGGCGTCACCGGGCGCCCCGAACGAATGTCGTCCGCGTCGATAGACGCGTAGTCGCCCGCCTTGATGTCGGGGTGCGAACTGGCGATCACCACAGAGTCCCAGTCCTTGCCGTTCTTCGTGCCGTAGACCGCAACGGTGACGCCGCAGCCCAAGGCGTAGATGTGGCCGGTGCGTTCGACCCAGACGTTCATGCTGTGTTCCTGTTCGGGTGTGGTGTCCCCGCTGCCGGGGGCGGCTGGCGGGCGGGTGGGGCAGGGTCAGTCGGGCAGTCCGGCGGCGCGCAGGACGGAGCGCGCGCCCTGCCAGGCGGAGAACACCGGGATCTCGGCACCGGGGGTTCCTGCGGTGGCCAGGCGCGCGGCAAGGGCCCTGGGGTCCTGCTTCCAGTGGTCGTGAATGGTGGTGCTCGCGAGCTGCTCGCGCAGCACCTCGGGGCTCGTCCTGGTGAGGCGCTCCACGGCGCGGGCGACCGTGGCGAGACGGTCGATGCGGGTCTGCTCCGGGGTGACGGTGCTGCTCATGCTGATCTCCTCAAGACGTTGCTGGGGGGCGGTTCCAGGGGGTTTCCAGGGGGTTTCCAGCGGGGCCCCGGCGCGGCCGGGACCCGTTGCTGGCGGTTACATCAGGCGCCGGTAGACCTCCTCGGTCACCTCGATGCGGCCGAAGGCGGTGATCAGGATCCGGGGGCCCGGGGTGGCGGGCTTGGGGGTGAGGCGGGCGACCAGCTCGGCTCCGTGTCGAGGGCCGTCGTAGCGGCCGAGCGCGGCGAAGTCGTCGGCGCGGCGGGAGAGGCGCGCGATCTCGTCCAGGTTGGCCGGGCCGAGCAGGAGCTCGCTGCCGAGGCCCGCCCAGTGGCTTGCGGCCTGCCACAGGAATGCGGCCTGCGCGCCGGACGCGTTCCGCGCCTGCTCTGCGGTCCGCTCCGCATGGCCCTTCACGAGGTCTTTCAGGCTGACCGGCTGCTGAAGAGTGGTGGCGGACATCGTGGCTCCCTGGAGTGAGGTGGTCGCCGGGGGCGTCACGACCGCCCCGGCACTCACTAAATTACCCACTACAGGGATTCAAGTCAAGTTTTACGCGTCAAGTTGGCTCATGGTGAAACCTTGATGCCGACCGCGTACGCAGTGGCGTACGCCAGGCCATCAGGCGGGTCGACCCAGATCGTCACGCGACGCGAACGCGCGCGCCACGAAAGGTCACTGAAGCTGCTAGCGCATGCCGCGCACATGACGCGGCCCGACACCTCGAACACCTCGGGCGGGGAGGCAGTCAGACAGCGCGGGCAGCACCCCTCGGTCCAGGCCGGGGGATGGCACGGCTCGGGCACCAGTGCAGTGATGATGACCGAGCCGCAGTACGCGCACTCAAGGCCGAACAGCGCGTGACGGTCGCAACGCGGGCACAGCTCACCCGTCACCTCTGCCTCGGTCGCCGGGGCGCCGGCGAGTGCCGGAGGCTGCGCCGGGACCGGTTGCACCGAGGCGTAATCGACCTCCTCGGCCCGCGTCGCGTACCCGCCCTCGCTCTCCCAGTCCTCGACCGGGTCGCGGCCGGTGCTCACGACATCGAACAAGCCGTCTTCCGCGCACTGAGGCGCGATCTCCTCAACGTCGGCGTTCTCGCCGTCCGTTACGACGAACGCCGACGACTGGGCCAGGCGCGCACCGTGCACCAGCGGGAGGCATCGCGCCTCATCACGCCGTGCCCGGCGCCCACCGACCGTCGCCACCACCACCGCGGAGCAGTCGCCCCGGTTGCCGTTCCAGTCCCCCGACCGGACCTTGTTGGCCCACACCTGTCCCGTGAAGCGGACCCCGCCCGCGGTCCACGCCAGCATTACGCCGGGCGTGAAGCCGGCCGGAGCGAACTCCTTGGCGCGCGGCGCCTTTCCGGGCCACATGCGCAGCGGACGCTTGCGCCACTTCGGCGCGCCCTTGCCGCGCTGCGCGACCTCGCCGGCGAGCTGGCGGGCGCGGACAGTGAAGGCCGTCTGTACGTCCGGGGGTCCGTCGTCCGGGACCGTCCGCAGGGTGTACGTCATCTGCTCGTCCGCGGACTCGATCCTCAGCCGATCCCCGGGGCCGGTCACGTACGCGCGCCCGATCTCGCTGGCACTGATCAACGGCCAGACGTTCTCCGGTGTCCCCTTGGGCGCGGTGGCCGGAGTCTGGGGCTCATCTGGCGTGCTGGGCAGCGGAGTCATCTGGCTGATCGGCGGCTGCTCAGCGGTGGCGGCAGGGGGCACAGGCGGTCCTTGGGAAGCGGGGGAGGAGGGCTGTAGCGGCGGAAGGGTGTGACGGGCCCGGCGGTCAGCGGTAGCGGCTGGCGTAGAGCTCCTCGAGCTCGTCGGGCCACGGGCACTCGTTCTCGCAGTACTCGAGAAAGCTGCCGCAGGCGCACTTGGGGGCCCGCGAAAGGATCTCGACGCGCGTGAAGGCGTGCCGGTTCATGACCTCGCCCTGGCCGAGGAAGACGTCGGTCCAATGCAGCATGTAGCTGCTTTCGGCGGTGCACACGGGCCCGTAGACGAGGCCGGTCCCTTCGCCGGGGAACCGGAAGCGGTCTCCGAGCTTGAGGTCCTTGATGAAGTCCGGCTCGGTGGTGGTGTGAGGCAAGTGGCTCCTTGTGGTGGCGGATGCGGGTGCTGCAGGCGCTCAGCGCTGCCTCAGCGGCTGGCGAGTCGGGCCGCCCGCTTGCGCAGGCGCAGAGCACTGGCCTGCATGCGGACCGGGTGGCTGGGGCCGAAGTGGCGAAGCCCGCGGTCGAGGTGGCGCAGTGTGCGTTCGGACATGTCCTCGATGGATCCGTGGACGCGGACGATCTCCTTGCCGAAGGCCAGGCAGACGGTCCCTTCGTACCCGGCCTTCGCGTCACCGGCCGGGTAGAACCACACGCCGTACTGGCCCTGGCCGCCACCGACCGACTCGTCGAGGATGACTGCCTTGCCCGTCCGGGTGCGCAGCCCTGTGGAGATGCGCACCTGAACGACGGTGCCGACCGGTAGGGACTTCGGGGCGGAGACGGCAGTCATGTGAGCTCCCTTGTGCGGAGGTTGGGGGTGCCGGCGAAGGCAACCCGCCCCCGGCAATCACTAAATTACCCCAGAATCGAAATAGAGGCAAGCTTTACGCGTCACGTGCTGTGATGGGAGGGCGAGCACCGGCGCTGCGCCGCGGCAATCTGAGTACGGTGGCTCGGCAGCATTCACAGGGAGGCAAGGGGTAGGCATGGAACCGACCGACGACGAGGTCGTGGCGCAGGTGGTGGCGGTGCTGTCGGAGCACCACCCGGCGGCACAACTCGACGTGAACGGCGGGGTGTCGCGGCCGGGATACCTGGTAGCTGCAGGAGCCCCGGGACGCGGCCAGGCCCGGGTCCAGCACCGGACGCTCTTTCCGGGCGCGACCTCGGGCGTGTCCTTCGCTGACGCAGCGGCCGAGGAGTTCGTACTCGTCGAGGCGTACGCGGATCTCCTGCGAGCCGAGGGCTGGGCAGTGCGCTACCGCCCGACGACGCGCCCCAACCTCCTGGTGTCCCCTCCTCCTGGCGGTCATGACGGCCAGGACCTGAGCGGCTCTGCCACCGACGCCTGCGCAGGCTGAACCTCCCGCAACCGAGGGTCAGTCGCTGCTCGCCTGCCCGGCGCCGCTCAACCTGCGCGGCCAAGGACCTCGCAGCGGCTGAGGCGTCACGGCCTGTGTCACGAACCCCTGTCACGCTGGCCAGCATGACAGGGGTGACCTGCGAAAACGCGCCTCTCCGAGGAACGGCGGGGGACAGTCCTGAGCACCGTGACAGGCGCGGCCGCCGCGGCCGTCACCCAGCGGCGCAGAGGCGTACGGCGTGGGCGAGAACCGCCGCCGCGGCGCCGCCGCCGAGACCGCGGGGCGCGTTGTCCCAGCTGATGTGCAGGGTTGAGCGGGGGTGATCACGCCCGGCCTCGTACCGCATGACGGTGCGCGCACCCTCCTGCCCGAACGTGATTCTGGGCGTCCCGGGCAGTGCCGGCGGCAGCGCGGCCGCGGACTGGGCGAGCTCGCCGGCCCCGAGGCTGGCGATATCGGCGGCCAGGTGCTGAAGGTGATGGTCCTCATGGGCGCACCCGCCGTGACAGGACAACAGGGCCACCCGCCCCTGCCCGGGCCCGCCGTACAGCGCATGCCGCGTCAGGGTGGCGTAGCGCTTCGTGCGGACGAGGGCCGACCCGGCGGCGGGGTTGTCGCGGACGATCCAGAACACCTCGTCGTCGTTGTCCCTGAACACCCAGCCGATCCGGGCATCGAAGTCGTTGCGAAGCGACTGCCAGTCCACCTTCACGCCGGTGTCCTCGCCCTGCCAGGTCTCCAGGTGCACATCGCTGCGCCCGCCCGCAGGGTCCGAGAAGGGCATCCCGGAGGCCAGTGGCCACGGCTTGACGCGCCCCAGCAACAGCGGACTTGCCGCCGGCCAGTCGGCCAGGGGGCGGTGATCGAGGGCCAGGTTGCTGACGGGGCAGGTGCCGCAGGCGCCGCCCTCGGAGCAGCGCTCGTACCCGCCCCAGCGCTGGCGCCCGGTCCGCGACTCGAACAGCGTGGCGTACCGGATCGGCAGCAGCCCGCACTGATTGCGCGTCTCGAAGTGGGCGTTCAGGGAGAGGCGGTTCCAGCCCTGCCCGTCCGGGCCCTTCGGGCTGTACGGGTGGGTCTCGGGGAGAAAGAGCGGCACGGGAAGGCTCCTCGGCAAGTTGGTGGGGACGCGAGAGGGGCGGCCGGCCGACTTCCGGCCGGCCACGCCAGGCCGGTGCCGGGCATGGGCCCCGCACCGGCGGCGGGTCACGCCACGCTGATGGCGCCGGCCTCGAGCGCGTCCATGACCTGGTTCAGCTGCTCCAGGGCGTTGTCGCCCCAGAACGTCCGGCCCTGGAAGGTGAAGGCGCGCGGGGCGAAGTGCACCGCGTCCCAGGCGCGTTCGGTCTCGCGCGCGACGAGGCACTTCGCCTGCTCGGTGACCGCCTCGGAGCGGGACCGGGTGTAGGTGAACAGATCGGTCAGCGGGCGGATCTCGACGAGGTCGCCCTCCTCGGTGGCGAACAGCACCGGCTCGCGCTCGATCATCCGGTGGTTCTCGACATCGAAGTCCGCGCCCTGCCAGGGCTCACAGATGGCCGCGACCTGCTCGACGGTGGGGCCGCCGGTCCACTTGATGCTCAGGTTGTCGGCGACCGTGCCGCGGCCGCAGCGCACCGAGATCTTCTGCCCGGGGAAGGCCCGACGCAGATGCTTGCGCAGGTACTTGGCCACGTCGCGCGAGGTCCAACGCTCCTGCCGGAACGACGGCTCGGCGATCGGGGTCAGGCGCAGGGCCAGGTTCACCGCGCCGCCGTCCACGATGATGACGCCGCTGGGGTGCACGGCCGCGTCTCCGCGGCCTCGCAGGCAGACCTCGGCCAGTTCGCGAACCTCGTCCGCGGTGGCCGTCGTCTTGCCGAGGCCCTGGGTCGTCCAGCTGCCGCGGCCCGCCTGGGTCGCCTCGACGCTGTAGCGGGGGGCGAGCGGGTGCGCGGGCGTGAGGCGCTGCCACTCAGGGTCGGGCGTGAGGCGGAAGCTGATGCGCTCGCCGGTGATGGTCAGGACCCCGTCGTCGACGAAGGCGATGCCCTCGCTGGCCACCAGGAAGACGGAGGCGGCCAGTTCGGAGCCCGCCCCGGACAGGGCGCCGTCGGGCATGGCGACGTCGTCCATGGCCTGCCACTCGTCCCACCCGCGGCCCTCCTTGAGCTCCAGCTTGTAGCGCGCGGCCCGCTCGGGGATGGAGAGGTGGCCGTCGGGCGCGGGGGTGATGAGGGCAGTCACAGAGGTGCTCCAAAGGGGCCGGGGATCGCAGGAGTTGCGAGGCGCTTGCACCGCCACGCAATCACTAAATTACTCGCTATGCAGCCACTAGGCAAGTTATACGCCGCGCGAGGGCTGCCCGTGAAGCGCTGCGTAAAACTTGACGCGAGGCAGCGGGTCGGGTAATTTAGTGATTGTTGGCCGGAGGGGTTCCCCGGCCGGGCCATCCACCTTCCGCAAGGAGCATCCTGTGATCAACCTTCGCGTCCTCAATCTGACGTCGCTCAACTCGGCGACCAAGTACCCCTCCATCTCCACGTACCACGAGATCGACCGGGGGATCCTGCTGGACCCGACGGTGCTGTTCGACGGCGAGGTCGTGCTGACGGAGAAGGTCGACGGCACCAACGCGCGCATCGTCGTCTTCCCGAACGGCGACTACGTCATCGGCAGCCGCAAGGAGCTCCTCTACGCTCGCGGCGACCTCATCGCGAACCCGGCACTCGGCATCGTGGACGCGCTGCGGGACCTGGCCGACCACATCACCGCGCCCGAGGCGGGTATCCGCGTGTACTTCCTGGAGGTATACGGGAGCGATGTCACCAAGGCGAGCGGCGAGTACACCGGCACCAAGGCCGTCGGCTACCGCCTCTTCGACGTCGTCAGCATCGACCCGAGCGTCCTGGACCTCCCGGACGAGGCGATCTCCACGTGGCGCGAGAGCGGCGGCCAGTCGTTCCACACCGAGCAGGAGCTCACCGAGCTCGCCGAGCAGAACGCGATACCCCTGACCCCGCGCCTGGGGAGCTTCCCGGCGCACGAGATCCCCACGGGCCTGCAGGAGATGCAGGAGTTCCTGACGAAGCACCTGCCCACCACCCGTGTCGCGCTCGACGACGGCGGCACCGGCCGCCCGGAGGGCATCGTGCTGCGCACGCTGGACCGTACGGCGATCGCCAAGGCGCGGTTCGAGGACTACACGCGCACCTTCAAGCGGGCGGCCCGGCGCTGACCCCGCGCGGGGCCCGGCCACGATCGCCGTGGCCGGGCCCCGCCGCACCTGATCTCTGTGCAGCGCCCGCTGCCGAACGCGACCACCGGCGCGCCTGTCCGCCCTTTCGGCGAGAGCTACGCCGGACCATCCAGAATCGAGGAGCCCCGTGGCACCTGCCCCCGAGGACCCCAGCACCGGCATCCCGAACGCCGACGAACTCATCACGCTGGCACGCGCCTTCGGGCTGAACGTCACCGTGGACACCACCGCCGGCGACACCCTGATGAGCCACATCGTGCACGTCAGCATTCCGGTCCCCGTCGCCTACGCCGGTACGGAGCTGGGCCGGGCCATCGGATCGGCCAACATGACCATGCTGTGGACCAGGAACGCCCGGAAGGGCTCCCGGGGCCGGCTCGAGGACGCCACCGTCTTCAGCGTCGTCGACTCCCGCAAGGTGCGTACCCTGCGCCAGGTCACCGCCACCGTGAGGAACCTGGGCGAGGACTCCAACAGCTACGCCCGAGACGCCGCACCCCACCCGCAGGACGTCGTCGACGCGCCGCACGCGCTCTTCCTCGACGGCCGCCAGGTCCGCGGGACCGTCACCGCCGCCGGCGTCCGCCACGTCGTCGCCACCCGGCGCTTCAAGGGCTGGCTCGTCCACCAGGACGCCGACAACACCATCCACAGCGGCAACTGCCGCTACGTCCCCATGGGTTCGACCGACGCGACCGCCGACGCTCCGTAGCGCTTTCGCATGGGCCCCGCCCTCGACGGCCTTCCTGGCCCGCTCCGCCTCACCTGACGACGCGGGCGCCCGCGCCGGCCCGCGGTCCAGCCCGCCGACCCCGATCCCTGGAGACACGTCCTCATGCGCATCACCGTGTGGCACAACACGACCCCTGACAGCTTCACCACCTGGTTCCGGCCCGAGCACCCGATGCTGCGCGTCTACTCGTACGCCAGCCGCAGCGATTGGACCGAGGGCGAACTCTGGCACGCCCGGGCGGTGTTCGACGTCAACCGCGACTGGAAGACCCTGGAGGGTCATGACCGCTCCATCGCCGCGGCCTACCGGCTGCGGCGGCTGCGGTCCTTCCGGATCGGCGACGGCTTCAGTGTCCTGCAACCCGGTTCCGGCTTTGAGGAGTTCTGGACCTACAACGGTCACCAGATGACCCGCCACGAGGGGCCGTTCCCCGCGCTCGCCCTCGCCGGCGGCGAGGGCTCCACACCGTTCGGCCAGCCCGTCACCTACCTGCTCCCGAGGCGCGACGACCTCGTCCGCGACGGCCTGTTCGAGACGGTCGGTCAGGGCTCGGCCGCACTGCACAACGCGGTCGCCGTACACCACGGAATCCCGGCGGACGAGGTGGCGATCACCTCCCCCGTCTGAGCAGCTCGGCCTCGGACCTACCCGGCCTGGCGGTCAAGTGGTGTCCTCTCCCCGCCCCTTGCTCGGCCTGTCACGCCGCGTGTCACGCTGGCTGTCACGGCACCCAGGAAACCGCCCCTGACCTCTGCGATTGCCTCTCACGGGGCATGCGGGCCCCGCCCCGTGACAACGTGACACCGCCATAGCCGCTCGCTGCGCATGTAGGGCCGGCGGCACAGCCTCAGCGGAACCCAGGCCCGTTGGAGCGCCCGGCCCTCCACTCAGAATGCGTGACGCGCAAAGCTTGACGTGAGGTCGCATCATGAGTAAATTAGTGAATGTCAGGGCGGCGGGTGCAAGCGCCGCCCCGGCCACTGCGACCGTCCCACCCAAGGAGCGCCCCATGGCCACGTCCACCGCAACGAAGCAGCCCGCAACCCGAGTCCGTCGAGGCGACCTGGTCATCGTGGAAATGAGCCTGAGCCACATCGTGGGCACCCCGGGCAGGAACCTGCGCACCGTGCCGGTGACGGAGTACGCGGTCATGATGGTCACCAACCTCTACCGCGACGGCCGGATCAAGATGGTCCGCGACATCGCGTGGGGCGACGACTCCGCTCCCCAGATGCTCGACGGCATGCTGCACGCCACCGGAAAGCGCCTGAACGTCCCCCAGAGCGAGGTCGACGTCGAGGGCGTGGCCGGAGCGGCCCGCGCGCACACCTACCCCAACACCACCACCCCGCGCCGCTTCCCCAGCCTGGACGCCGTGCGCGAGGCGCTGACTCCGCACCGCACCTACGCCGCCGACACCGCGGGCATCACCCGCGACGCCGTCACCGACGCCGTCCACGCGGCCCTGCAGTGGCTCCCGATCCGCGACCGCGAGCCTGCGCTGAGCAAGCCCGCCTCCGAGGTCCTGGGCGCGGAGGTCAAGCGCGCCCGGAAGATCTGGATCCGCCTCTCCAAGGAGGGCGGGCGCATCCCCGTCGAGACCCAGGCCATGAACCACTACTTCGACGTCCAGAAGCTCCACAAGGCCGCGCGCGCTTTCGAGGCGCAGGACGCGAAGGCGGCCTGACGCCACCGCAGGCCCGGCGAACAGCCGGGCCCGCCGGGTCGCCCGCCACGCCACCGTCCGTACCGAGGCGTGACGGGCCACTCGGCACACGATTGCTGACCGAAGAACGATCTCCGCTGGTGTAACAGGCAGCATGCTCGGCCGGGTCGCCCCCGCGTCGAGGGACGTGGTTCGAAACCACGGCGGAGAGCCCCTCAGCGCCGCCACCGCCACCGGTGCGCCCGCACGGACCCCCGAACACCTCGACCCCCAGGAGACGCACATGCGCCTGTCCTCGCGCGACTTCCGACTCTCGAAGAGCATCAGCCCCAATGGCTCGCGCGGCGCCGAGCAGGACACACTGCGGTCGCTGATCATCCACCGGCTGCGGAACACCCCGAAGGCGATCCTGCGCCTGCCCCTCAAGAAGAACATCGCCACCGCCACCCGCGCGGCGAACTACTCGGTGTACTGCGAGCGCTGCCAGGACTGGTTCACGCTGCCGCAGTGGGGCGAGGAGGTTTCCCACCCCGCCTGCGGCCGCCTGTTCGTCCTCGAGCTCGCCGTCTTCACCGCCGTCCCCGACACCGACGCGTAGCCCCGGCACGCACACCACCGCAACCGACCCCGAGACGAAAGAGGCCCCATGCCCACGGAACACCACCCGCGCATCCTGCTTGTACGCGGCGGCACGAACTGGCAGCTCCAGACCGGCTTCACCAACCCGAACGGCCGCGGCTGCGCAGTCCACAACATCGCCACCCGCGCGGAGCATCCCGGCAGCGAGCCGCCGTACGAGGCGGCAGCGCGCACGCTGCGCCTCCACCACGGCGTCACGTCCGTCGAGTGGACGCCCGGCATGGCGGGAAGCCCGGATCTCCCGGGGGTGTGGCACGCGACGCACCCGCAGTAGCCGGCGGGCCCCGAACACCTCCCGAGCCTGCGTTCGCTCCTGCCCAGGAAGGCACTTCATTGAGCGACCCGACGTTCCCCACCCCGGAAGAGGCCGGCTGGACCCGGCCGGCCACGATCGGGCGGGACCGGTTCCAGGTCGGCGACCTCGTCGCCCTCGACGGCCGCCCCGGGGACTGGGAACTGATGGCGTACACACCGAAGCCCGGCCGTTGGCAGGTCGAGCCCGCGCAGTCCGGAGAGCGGGACCGCGACGAGGTCCACATGTCGGAGCTGCGCCGGCTCGCGGACGCGCCGCAGGTGCGCCGCGGGGACCTGGTGCTGCAGAACTACCCGGAACAGCAGTGGGCCGGTGAGGTCGGCGCGGTCTACCGGCTCGGCCGGTGGGTGGCGGAGACGACTCGGCAGACGCCCGGAGGGCGGAGCTGGGTCAGCCTCGAAGACGTCGAGCGGCTGGTCGTCGTCACGCGGGAGCAGATGAAGGCGGCCATGTGTGTGGAGGTCCAGGAGGGCGTCCACCGTGGTCACATCGTCCAGGCCGTAGTGAGCCGTCACGCGGGCAAGTTCCGCGTGAGGTGCGAGTGTGACCCCGGCCTGGACATCTGCCGCACCGGGCGTCAGACCGAGTGGTGCGGCAACCTGGCGTCCGCCCTCGAGCTCTGGGAATGGCACACCTCGAACAAGAGCGACGCGTAAAACTTGCCGTATAACGATGGCTCGGGTATAGTTTTACTCATCGGGAAGGGCGGCCGCTCCTCCCGTGAAGTCAGCGATACGGATCGGCCGGTCCGTGGAACTGGCAAGACGCGTAGCTCAGTTGGAAGAGCGCCCTCTAAGCCAGGGGGAGGCCAGGGGTTCGGCTCCCCTCGTGTCGCGAAGTGTCGGTGTGTGCGCCTCCAGAGGCACAGCCCCGTTGAGCGGGCACACACCGGCACATTGAACGGACTCGCAATGGGTGATCGCCAGGGTGAGTTGAAGGGGAGGCGACGGTTTCCCTGGGACGTGGTGTATGGCTGCACCCCCCTCTGGGGGAGGAGCGGGTTCGAATCCCGTCCGTCCACGCTGCTGTGCGGCTCGACTTCTCCCCCCGGGGAGGGTCGCACGGCGCAGCACGGCCAGCTAATCCGGTCACACCCTCTGACAGGCCGCTGAGGCCCCGAATGCCGCCCTTTCAGGGCGAGCCACCGGGGCAGGCCCGTTATGGCTCCGGATCGGGATCTCCCGCAGGCAGGTTGGCCCTCTGCCCCTGGTTCAGCCCAGGGGCAGGGAACCAGCGCGGCCCGGTCGCCCGGATCCACCCCTCCGGGCGGCCGGTGCCCGCCGGCAGTAGTCCCTCCGGCGCGAGACAAGCGACCCGCACGGCCTCGCGGCCGCGCACCGACTCGCTTCCACCGCGGCGGAGGGCGCGAAGGGGTGTAGCTCAGCGGCTAGAGCGCCGGTCTCCAAAGCCGGGCGCCGCAGGTTCGACTCCTGCCACCTCTGCACAGGCTCCTGTCGTTCAGCGGATAGGACACCGGGCTACGAACCCGGAAATCGAGGTTCGAATCCTCGTAGGAGCACCGGGCCGGAATGTACGCCGCCACCGTGGCGAACATCACCGGGCCCGACCAGGCCGAGCCGGGCGGCGACCACGCGACAGTGGCCGAAGCGCCAGGTCCCGGACGGCCAGGCGGCAAGGCGCAGGCCATGAGCCGATGACCCAGCTCAGCCGGCGCCGCAACCGCCCGCTGTCGCGCCGTGCTGGTGCCCAGTGGTGATGGCCCCCGACGCGGGGCGCGCGATCGCCGAACACCCGTAGCGCCCTGAGGCATTTACCGCCTCAGGGCGCTACGTGCTGCCCCGGCCGGCCCGGCCTCGCCCGATGTGGTGTCCCCTCGCTCGCCCCTGCTCCGACGTGTCACGCCGCGCGTCACGCCGACTGTCACGTCCGCCCGGTATCCGCCTCTGACCTCGGCGAACGCTCTTCACCGGCATTCCCCGGATCGGGGCGTGACGCCGTGACACCGGCTCCTGGGCAGGCCGCCCCGGCGGCAGCCAGCATCTCGACGACAAGCGCAGGCGGAACACAATCGAGAACTGACGCGTAAACCTTGACCGAAACTCTCTGGATGGGTAAATTAGTGAATGAGGGGGCGAGAGGCGGACCCCCACCCCCCTTCTGCGAGCGGAGCCAACCGTGCCCAACACCCAGGACTTCGACTGCAACTGCTTCCCCCACGAGCACCTCCCGTGCGGACACTGCGAATGGCAGCAGTGCGTCACTTGCCGCGAGGCGTGCCCCTGCGTCTGTGTCTGCACCAAGACGAAGCCCGCCGAGCCCGCCAAGGCGGCGCCTGCCGACACGGTCACGGTCGAGATCGCCCGGAAGGACCTCACGGCCCTCCTCGACGAGGTCGGGAGCGTCCTGAGCTGGGAGGCCCCCGACGGCGCTTACAAGGCGCTGCAGGCCCTGCGGGTCGCGGTGCACGGTGAGGGCGAGCGGAAGGCCGCGTGAGCCCGCTGGGTGCCGCTGTCCTGGCCCAGGCCAGGACAGCCGGGCCCGGCCGTCACCAGCGATTCAGGTAACGTCCAACCGCCACAGCGGCCCCGTGGGCCACGGCATGAACTGACAGGGGGAGCAATGGAGATCGCCGAACAGCCGCCGCAAGCAACTACGTCACGGGAGCAGCCCGAGGCAGACGGGGGTATCTGGAAGTCGAGCCTCACTGCCGCCGCCGTTCTTCCCGCGACAGCCTGTGCACTCCTGTCCACGGGCTTCGTTGGCGCCGGCCTGCGTTCAGTGGCCGACCTCGGCCCCGACAGCGGCCCCCTGCTCGTGGTGGCGTTGATGTTCGCGGTCCTCACGGCCGTATGGGCCCACCGCCTGGTGATGAAGGTCCGCCGAGTCAGCCGGCGGCTCGTCGTCACCGCCCGCGCAGTGGAGTACGCAACCGAAGACGCCGATGCCCGCGCCCTGCGGAAAGCAGTCGACGACTTCGCCGACTGCCTGGCCGGCGCCCGCGTCTTCGTCGGGCGGATCTTCCCGCGCCGACACACGCGCTGGCTCGTCGAGCAGATGCAGCGGGAGACCAGCGAAGGCCGGGCGACTTTGAGCCCGACGTCCGTCAGCCAGGTGCGCCAGGTCCGCGCGGCCGCGTCCCGCTGGCAGGACCCTGTCGCCTGACCGCACCCCTGGAGGCCTTCCCGCCTTCGGAGTCAGGCCGGGTCCCGGTGTGGCACCGGCCCCGGCACGAGCGGTCAGTCGCTCTCCGGGCGGCGGCGAACGTCGGCCGCCTTCCGTTCCGCCAAGGCCGCGATGATCTGCGGGTGTTCGGCGTCGAAGGCCGCGAGAGCACCGGCCCTACGGCCCGTTCATAGTCCGCGGCGTACTGGTGCGTTTCGATGATGTGGTGGTGTCCCCCTCCTCAAGCCCGGGCCGGCCTGTCACACCGGGTGTCACACCGGCCGTCACACAACCTGTCACGCACCCTCAGAAATAGCCTCTGACCTGCGGGAAACGCCCTCATCCGGCTTCTGCGTGCCTGCGCGTGACAGCGTGACACCGGCAACCCGCACGGATGCCCGGGGCAGCCGTTGCCCGTGAGCGCGGCCCTCTGCTGGTGATGCCAGCCAGTGACACCCTCAAGAGAAGACGCGTAAAACTTGACGAGAAGATCTAGAGCGGGTAAATTAGTGAATAACGGAGCGGGAGACGACCCGCACACATGGAGGGGAGAGGCCAATGGCGAACTTGATTGAGGACGTACACGTTGCAGGCCCTCAGGTAGATGCCGAACTTCGAGGCCCGAAGGAACTCCTGCGCGACGCCCTCGCCGTCACGGCCGAGCAGCTCACCGCGATGACCCCGCCGGACATCGACACCCTCCTGGCCGCCCTGGAGCTGTACATGGCCACCCACGACACCGCAGCAGAGCGAGCCATCGACTCGCTCCACCGGGCCCTGGGAGAGCGGAAGCAGGCCACCAGCTGGAACCCGTGGCCCACCAGCGACGAGGAGGCCGAGCAGAAGGCCCGGACTCTGTACGAGGCGAACACCCTGCGCTCCTGGGATCAGAAGACCCTGAGCGCCACCCTGGACCGCCTGGACGGCGCCCGCCGGAAGCTGGCCGCCAGCAAGGCCCCGATGGCGCGCATCAACTCGGAGTTCGTACGACGCGGTGAGTGGAGCCGGTTCCTGATCGTCGTCGCCAACGGTGGGCACATCCACTCGTCTCGGGGATGCCAGAGCATCCGGCCGACGACACAGACGGCATGGATCCCGGACATGTCCGGCCGGACCGAGGCCGACTGCGTTGCCGAGCACGGCCCTCACCTCTGCACCATCTGCTACCCGAGCGCGCCCCTGGAGTGGACCGTCGGCGAGCCCAAGCCCGAGGGATGCCCCGGCACCGACGAGAAGCCAGAGGGCAAGATCCGCCGCACCTACAGCGGCAACTGGGCCGCCTGCCCCTCCTGCGGAGACACCCGAAAGCTCAAGACCAATGGCCGTCTTCCCCGGCACCAGCCGGCCAAGAAGGACTAGCCACCCCGGTGCCCGCCCGGACATCGGGCGGGCACCGCCGATTCAGGAGAGCTGATGAACATCTGGAAGTGCTCCGACTGCGAGACCAACAACGCGCGGCGCCGACCCAAGTGTCAGGTGTGCGACAGGCCCCGCCCCGCCTCCCGAGTGAGCGGCCTGCGTGTCTCCCGCGTCCACATCAACCTGCGGCGGCCGTGAATTCGAGCGTTTCAGGCATCCCGAGCATTCACGGCGTAGATCAAGGCCCGATCCCGGTCCTCCAGACAGAAGGAGCAACACAGATGGCCCTCAACCCTGGACCTGGACACCGCCGGATACCCTGCCCGCTTTGCGCCAACGGCATCATCAGGATGGCCTCGGGCGGCGGAACCCTCCAGTGCTCGAACCTGAAGTGGAAGCACAGCGGCTTCAGCGGTGGCCATTGCACCTTCACCACCCGCGACCGCAACTCGATCCCCCTGAAGCCAGGAGAGCGTCTGGTGATCCGGGACTTCTCACCGTTTGCCTTCGCCAGGCCAGCGGATTAGACGGCGAACCCCGAGGACCTCGCCGCTCTGTTGGCGGTGCCTCGCTCACCACCTGCCCGAACAACGCCTGAGCCGAGACCGACGCCAAGGAGCGCGCACCGCATGAGTCTTGAAACCCTGCCGCTGAAGTCCAACGGCCACCTGATCTCACCCCTGGACGAGGTGCGGGTCTACCGTCCGGGAGGGGACGAGGAGCCCGTTGTCTTCGACATCACCAACAGCTGCGACATGTGCGGGGAGTGGCTGCCAGAGATACGGGTTACCGCGGATGCCGTCGAGCTCGTGAACCCCTGCCCGTACGCGGCAGGAGTGACCACCGAGATCACCCTCAGCGTGCCGTCGGGAAAGCTCGTCGTCGCGGACGACCTGAGCCCGATCTACGACTGGCGCGACAAGGTCACGACCAGCTATGGATCGGCCCGCGAACAGGAACAGGCAGTCGCCATCATGGCGGCCGCCGGCTGCGCCTTCGGCCCGGTGGGCAACAGCTGCCCGGGGCTGTACCGAACAGGCCCGGACGAGTACGTCATCGCGAGCGGATTCACGGGAGGCCAGAAGCTGGCGGTGATCGGCACCGATATCTGGACGTACTCGATCGCTGACTTCGAGGACTGGAAGGCCCGAGGGGGCGACGCTGAAGAAGACGTCGTGGATGTACGGCCGGGCACGTACCGCTTCGTCCACCACTTCATGGAGCGCCAGTTCGACGGCCTCGCGGACACCGCCGTCTTTGCCCACATCGAGCGCCTTGCCTGACAGCCCGGGTGCGGCTGACCGCGCGCTGCCACGGTGTGACACCGGGGGCGAGCCCCAGCGGCGCCCACTGTGTGAACGAGGCGCCGTGTCCCCGGGTTACTGATTGCCGAACCGGCCGGCCTCATCGGGGCCGACCCTCCGTGTGGAGCACGGTACACCCCTCGATCTTGCTGCTGGTTCGAAGTCTCGTTCTTCACCGGTGTGTTGTAGAGCGCGGAGCGCTCCCTACAAGATCACCGATCACCTCCAACCCACATCACATACAGTAACCGGAGCGCGGAGCGCTCCGGCCCCCACCAAACCGGTTCGAGATGCGAAGCATCACGAACCAACGCCCAACTCCAGTGCGAAGCACAGGAGTTCACCCACCCACCAACCCAAGGGGCGCGGAGCGCCCCAACACCCCCCACCAGCACGGGCAACGCCCGTGCACCCCGGCCGCCGGCCGGGGCCAGCACGCCGGAGGCGTGCCAACTCCCGTGCGAAGCACGGGAGTTCACCGTACACACCCGCGAAGCGCCGCAGGCGCGAGCCCCCTGGCCGAAGGCCAGGGGTTCACC
>NZ_CP109057.1 GCF_035975855.1 Streptomyces sp. NBC_01304
CCTGCGGAGCCGCGGAGCGCCGCCCCTGCGGGGCGGAAGGCGGTGCTGCTGCTGCGCAGCAGGAGCGGTGCCGGCGCCTCCGGCGCCTGTTCGGGGTGATCGCTCCGCGATCTCTCCCGATCTCGACTCGCTCCGCGAGTCGTTCGGAATCCGCTCCGCGGCTTCCTTGGCTGGCTACGGGGAGGGGTGGTTGGGCTCCGTCTTCAAGATCAACAATCAGTCGGCGGGGGCACAAACAAAGATCGTGAACACCCCACACAGGATGGAGAGTTCACGATCACCGAAGGGTGCGTCAGTCAGCGTCAAGATCCTCGCCGCTCGTACTCGACATCACGAACAGCCGATCGGCATAGCCACGCGCGGCATCGCCGACCTTCGCCAACAGCTCTCGCTCCACGGCAGGCCCGATCGTGCGGAACTTGGCCTCGTCGTAGAACAGACAGATCACGTCGTATACCAACTCGGCACGCTCAATCGCATCGCCAAAGGGGCGGTCCGCCAAGCCCGTACCATCAGCCGTCGTCCCGTGCCAGGCCTTCCGCAACGCAGCAGCCAACTCCGGCTCCAGACGCGCTCCCATAACCCTCACCTGCCCATGCTCTCGGTTCCCTGCTCCCGACCCTACGACTCGCGGCCCACACTCGAACGGGCGTAGTGGAAACCCCTTCAGGCGAAGGCTCCCCTGCCAGGGTGGGGAGGAGGGATCAGAAGGCGGGATAGGCAGGGACAGGCGGGAGCGGCACTGTGGAGAGGTTCCAGTTGACCCAGTAACCGTCCTCGATCGAGCCGACCATCACCATCGGGCGGTGGTCGCCCTCTGTGCGGTAGGCAACCCACTCCTGCGTCGCGGAGACGACCTGTGGGTCGGTGAACTCGAACGGCACCGCGCTCAGCTCGTCGTCTTCGGCGTAGGCGGCGAGCAGTTGGTCGAAGTCCTCGACGCGGGTGGCGCAGAAGAATGCGTGCTGTCCGCTCGGGTCCGTGATGCAGGCGAAGCGGATGGTGGGCAGGGTGTTGGTCTCCATGCGCGGCATCCTGCCGGACGGGTCGGACACCAACCGGCCTGACGTCTACCGCTGCACCATCCCGGTGCTGAGGACATCCCTCTCGGGAGGCTCCCCAGCACCGCACCACGTTGTCAATCAGAGCGAGAATCCAACGTGTCCGGCCTCGTAGTACAGCTCTGGCGGTGACCCAAGCTCGCTCGCGAAATCCATCCACGCCGAGTCCATGTCAAGCTCGTCGCCTCCCGCCCACGTGCTGACGAGGTTGTCCCAACTGCGCTGCGAGGGACGGATTGTGCGCTCGCTCGCCGTCTTCTGAGCACCCTGTGCTTGTGCTTGTACGTCGCGCCAGTCGACGGGCGTCACCGTCATGCGGCGGCCTCGCGTGCGCGCTTGTACCTGCGGTTCTACGGCCTTGCGTACGCCCTTGGGTACGGCGGTGCCGGTCTTGGCCCAGTTCTTGGCCTTGAGGCTCCAGTAGGCCCGGTTGATCTTTTCTCGGTTGGCCTTGCCCGGCATTCGCACGCTCCAGGCACGGGCCGTGCGGCGACTGACGCCTGCCTCGTCCAGCGCATCTCGCCCGCCCTTGCGGGTCTGGAGATAGGTGAGCTGGGCCCTGACTCCCGGGGAATCTTCGCGCGACGGAACGACGTCACCGGCCTCGATGAGGGCGCGGACTTCGGAGGTCAGTTGGTCTCCGAAGGTGGAGCCGCCGGAGTCGGGTCCACGCCCCCACGAGTTGAGGGCGCCACCACTGTGACGGTCGCGGGCCATTACTGGTCACCGCCCTTGTTCTTGGCCTTGATCTGGTTGAGGGCGCGGCCTTCGGCAAACAGGGGGCGTCCGTTGCGCTGTGCGGCCCAGACGTCGCCGGTGAGGTGGAGTTCATCGGTGCCGCCGACGTGGACGATCCCGAGGCCGGCCTCGCTCGCCCGGACGGCCTTGCGACGGAGGTTGGCGAAAGCATGGCCGCGAATGATGTGGACCCAGTCCGGGCGCTTGATCTCGTGGTTGGCGCGGGAGTCGCCCATGGTGGAGACGAGTTTGGCGTACATCGAGGCGACGTAGCGCCTGGTGAGGGTGTCGCGAGATTCAAAGGCCTGCATGCGGGCCTCGTTGAGGACCTTGACGAGGTCCTTGAACAGCGCTTCCGTGCCGGGGGCTACGTACGCCTCGAGGATCGTGGGCATCTCGCACAGCGAGCCGTAGGAGGGTGAGGCGAAGTCCCTGATCCCGATGAGGGTGCTGGTGGGGATCCACAGGGGGCCTGCAGTTTCGCGGTCATCGCCCAGAGGGTGGGGCAGATCGGATCGGTCCCAGGCAATGGGATTGATCCGGACAATGCCCGCGAGGTTGGTGCCTTTGCCGTAGTTGCTCAGGTCCTGCCAGCCCTCATGGTTGTGCGTGAGGGTGCGTACGGGCAGGTGCGAGGACTGGAGTGCGGCGAGGTAGGCGGCGTTGACGTCCAGCTCGGTCACGGCCATTCCGTCGGGAACCGGGTGGGGAGTGCGGTACTTCGGGCGGGCCTCCCAGATGTCGTCGGCCTCGTCCTTGCGCTTGCGGACAAGGGGGTCGGGCAGCTGCGGGTAGACAGTCGGGGTGTAGTTGGTCTCGACCCGGGTCATCTCCCACAGTTCCATGACGTCGGGGATCGCTGAACCGCCGTCACCAGCAAGGGCGTTGAGGGCCGCGTCCTGGTCGCCGTTGTGCTCATCGAGGGCACGGGCGACCTTGTCGGCGACGAAGGTCTGCAGGACGGCCTTCTTGGCTGCGGGCTTTCGGCGCGGCGCAGGTGCGGCTGGTTTGTCCGCGACGGGTTCGGCCGGCTCCTGGTCGCGGCCGGCGGGCGGCGCCGGGTCGTGGGATTCGTCGGTGGCGCAGGCGACGCAGCCGGGCGGGCACGGCGCCGGGACGGGGACGTTCAGCGCCAGGACGTCGGAACCGAAGGAGCTGGCGGCCTGCGCCATTTCATCGGAGATCGAGGCGGGCTCGGTTTCGGGTGTGGATTCCGGGGCGGGTGTGGCGAGTTCCGCATGATCACCCTGGGAAGGGTGCTGTACGGCTGCCTGTGGGCCCGTGGGCCATGATCCCGCCCTCTCGCCCGTCCGGGGGGACGGAAGAGGCTCAGGGGTCTTTGTGGGGGCTTCGCGGCGGGGCAGGGTGTTGCGGTAGGCGTCGGAGCTGTCGGTGTCGCTCGACATGTCGGTGAACCGCGAGTAGTGGCCCTGGAATGCCACGGTGATCGTGCAGGTGGGGGCGTTGCGGCATTTCCCGAAGATCAGGTCGGCTTCCCCTGCTCGGGGCGATTCGGGTTCGTTCAGGTCGGGGCGGTGCAGAAGGATCACCATGTCTGCGTCCTGCTCGATCCCGCCGGACTCGCGCAGGTCAGAGACCTTCGGCTTGCCGTCCTCGCGCTGCTCGGGCCCCCGGTTGAGCTGCGACAGGGCGATGACCGGGATGTCTAGTTCCTTGGCCAGGAGCTTCAGCTGGCGGGACATGTCGGCGACTTCCTCCTGCCGGCTTACGCCGCGTCGGCGGGAACCGCTTTCGAGGAGCTGCAGGTAGTCGACGGCGAGGAGTGACAGTCCTTCACGGCTGTGCATCTCGCGGGCCCGGGTCTTGATCTCGGCCATGGTCAGGTTCGGCGAGGTGTCGATGAACATGGGTGCTTGCATCAGGTCGGGTACGCGGTTGCCGATGCGAGTCCAGTCGTCGTCGGTGAGTTTGTAGCCGCGGATGTGGTGCAGCCCCACCCGGGCCTCAGCCGCCAAGACGCGTTGGCCGATCTCAAGGGCGCCCATCTCCAGCGAGAACAGTGCGGTGGGGATGTTCTGCTGGATCGCGATGGCGCGCAGGAAGTCCACGGCCAGCGTGGACTTGCCGACGGCGGGGCGAGCGGCGACGACGATGACTTCGCCGGGGCGGAAGCCGTTGGTGAGGCTGTCGACGTCCTGGAATCCGGTGAGGATCCCCGGCTGGTCGTCGGGGTTCTCCTGGTCGTCGATAGCCATCTCAACGATTTCGCCGAGCTTCTGGTAGGGGATACGGGCGCGGGCATCGCGATGTGCGGTGTGTAGTTCGGCCTCGTGTCGGTCGACCATGACGTCGAGGTCGCCTTCGCCTTCGTACAGGTCGTTGATGGCACGGGTATGCACCTCGATCGCGTGCCGCCGCACCGCGCACTTCCGGATGATCTCGGCGTAGTACTCCGCGTTTGCCGCAGTCGGCACGGCTTGTACGAGGGTGTGGAGGTAGGAGGTGCCGCCGATTCGGGTCAGGGTGCCGCGGCGCTCCAGCTCGGGTGCGAGGGTGATCGGGTCGACCGGTTCGCCACGGTCGGCAAGTTCGCAGGCCGCGGTGAACACCTCGGCGTGGGCGGGCAGGTAGAAGTCGGCGGCGGTGATGGTCCCGCGTACTTCGGCGATGGCTGTGGGGCTGAGCAGCATGGCGCCGGCGGCGGACTGTTCGGCCGGTACGTCTTGCGGCGGGACGCGCATGAAAGTGCGGTTGGCGCCTTCGTCCTGGCGGTGGGTGGAAAGGTTCATGGGCGGATCTCCTGGAAGGTCCGTGCGGCGCCCGGTCGATTCCCAGCGGCGGGCGCCACTTTGCTGTGTGTGGGGTTACGAGCGGGCAGCAGCGAGGGCAGCTCGGCCTCGGCCGCCCGCTGGACGCGTCTCGCGGGGGCACAACGGGCAACCGCCGCCCTCTGTGCTCATCTCCGGGTGCTCCTCGCATCGGCCTGGGCGCACCATTCGTGGAGCAGGCGCCGCCGGAGGCGTGGGCAGATCAGCGAGCTGGCGCTTGTAGACCGCAGCGACGCTGCGGCACTGGGACGGGTTGACCTCCCGTGCCAGGTGCACGGCGAGAGTCTTCGAGGTCCACCCGTTGGCAAACGCGGTCGCGGTGAGCGGGTACAGCGTCGCCTGCGACTTCGGCCCTTTGCTCGCCATGCCCGGCAGCCCTGCCACGAACTCCTGGACTTCTACCGGCATCTGGTCGCCAGCGCCGTCCTGGTCCAGGTCGTCCCCGGCCTCAGCCGGGACCCGCGCAGTGGGTACACCAGGCGCAGCCTGCTGCGGTTCTTCGCTGTGGGTCTCTTCGTCGTCTGCCTGGCCCTCAGCCAGCGCCAGCTGCTCCGGCTCCGAGGCGCCCGAGCCGGAAGAGGAAGAAGAAGAGGAAGAAACAAAGGAAGAAGAAGAGGGGGCTTCCGCCGCATCCGGCGTTTGTGCAGGTGAGGGCCCGTTTTCGGGAGAGGGTGCGCGTTGAAGATCCAACGCATCGCGTCTTTTTTCTGACGCATCGCGTTGGAATTCTGACGCATCGCGTTGGAATTCTGACGCGCTCGGGTCCTCCGGGGCAGGCGCGTTGGAATTCTGACGCGCCCGTTCTGCCTGCTCGCGAAGGTGGGTGAGAGCGTCGTAGGTGTTGCGCCACCCCCGGTAGCGCTCCCCCTTCGCAGGCAGGTCGTTGATCTGGATGGAGACACGCCGCGTCTGCGCCGTCTTCCGGTCCGAGATCCGCAGGGTGCCGCCGCTAGGATCAGACAGCAGACCGGCCTTCTCCAGCTCGCGGATCAGGTCGCGGATGCGGCTGATGCTCGACGGCTTGCCCTTGGCGTTCGTCAACAGGTACCGAAGCTCTTCGGGCGTGATCGCGCGAACTGGCCCGTGCTTGGTCAGCAGCGACCGGAGGATCATGTAGAGGCGGTACGCCCCGTCGCTCAGGCCGGGGCAGAGTGCCACCCAGTCGAACGACTGAGTGGTGGTCCAGCCTCCATTGGGTGCTCCCTGGAGCACGTACTCTTCGGTGCTCACGCTGCACCCCCGAGGTGCAGGTGGTGCGTGGTGTTGACCTTGGGCGACCGCCGAGCGGCGGTGTGTGATCCAAGGATGATGTGACGTGAAACCACCCGGTCAAGGGACTCGGTGGTCTCGATGCGCAGCGCTTGCACTGCTACCCTCCAAAGAGTTGGGCAGACAACACACCCGACCGCTTCGAACGGTCACGTGCTCTGACATTGGTCTGTTGGGCTAGCAACCACACCGCCTGGTGAAGGCGTGTGGGCAGTGGTGTGCGGTCAGCTTCTTAGGTGCAAAGGTCTCCGGGTGGTGCCGGGGGCCTTTCGCCGTTTCTGGGCGAAGAACCCCGCCGGAGCCTGCTGACCTAGACGGTCTAGGGGCTCATGCGACGGACAACTCCCGAGTTGAAGTGGCAGGGCGCTTGCCGCGTCGCCGGCGCTCTTCACGCTGTCTGGCGCGCAACTTCCGCAGGTGCTCTTCCGTACGGGCTGCGAGCTCCGGGTCGGCCTTGCAGAGCTCGATCATGGCGCGCATGAAGTCGGCCATGGACCCACCGGACTCATCTATGGCTTCCGTCAACGTGTCGAACTGGTCCGTGGTGAGGTCCAGAGTGACACGGTGAGGAAACCCAGGCCGGCGACTGCTCATCGGCGCCCCTCCCTCCATGAGTACAGATACGTACAGACAAAACGCGAGCCTAGACCTTTCCGTGTGATCTTGGGAACCCTGAAACGCGTGTCCTCCCAAGAAATTGAAAAGGCGTCAAAGATCACGTCCGTCCCAGCGACAACGAAGGCGTTCTGACCGAGGTTCCTCCCGTAGGGCGGGAGGCCCAGGCACCAGCCCACGCACGCCGGTTGACGTGGTCTGATGGACCCACGAGGCGGAGGATCCGCCCGCAAAACGAGTATGTACGTGGGGGCCTGTGGATGAGTGCGCAGAACCTGGCGGTCGCGCTCGCTCATGACGGCCGCAGCTGGGTGGACGGGGTTGAGGTCCGGGCGCACACCGACGGCACGCTCTCCGGCGCACGCGCCGCAGCGCTCAACCACGTTGCCCGCATTGCCCGGCAGCGCCGTCGACCCGTCCGCGTCAACGCGACGGAACCCGACGGCCACGTCTGGCACTTCGTCGTCGGTCCGGACGGCGAAGTCGTCGAACCTCACGCCGCGCACCAGCTGCCCGACGATCCCGATGCCCGCCGAGTGCCCCCGGAGTTGGCGGTCCGCGTCGCCACCGTGAACGAAGCGATCAGCAGCGACCGGCACCACATCGCCCTCAAACTCGCCCAGGACCTCGACGCCGAACTCGCCGACCAACACGGCCTGGACCACCCGCACGCCCTTCGTGCCCGGGAGCTCCGCGCCCACGCCGCCTACCGAGCTGGGCTCGTCGGCGAAGCCTGCGAGCTCTACCTGGACGCCGCCCGCGGCTGGCATCAACTGGCCAGCGACGCGTACTGGGATGCCGTCCAGCGCGCCTACGCGCTGTGGCATCAGGTCCAGGAGGACTCCACGCGAATCGTGTGGCTCGGCGATCGGCTCGTCGAAATCCTGGAGCTTGGTGACGCGCGAGCAGATGCGACCGCGGCCGCAGCCCGACAACGCATCGACCAGCTGCGCCTCGGTGAACCCACGGTTTGACCCGGAGCGCGCCGACGAGTTGCGGGCTGTGGAGGGCGAAGCCTCTCCAGGCGGGAAGAGATAAGGGTGGCCCCCGGCTCCCGGTCGGTTGTTGGGCAGACACGGAGCCGAGGGCCACCCGCTGGGCGGGCGAGACCGGTGGTGTGTGGTGGGTGGACCGGTCTCGCCTGAACTCTCGGAGTCCCGGCACGGGGAACTCGGGTCGACCGAGAGTGGCTAGGGCGCCGCCTACAAAGGTGACGGCGTTGCGGGCTGGCGAACGGTGCGCTCGAGGAACTCCTCACGGGCCCGTCCGTCGAGGCGGCGGATTCCGGAACGAGCGGTGGAGATCGCGCGGGAGAGGTGATCGAGCAGCTCGTCGGCTTCGGCCAGCTGCTCCAGCAGCTCGGTGCCGCCCGGCCGCCACTGCCCCTCGGGGGCATGCCGCTCTAAGCGGGCCCTGCAGTCGTGGACGAGGGCCTGCATGATGCCGGTGAACTCCGTGCAGCTGGCATCGGAGTAGTCGGCGGACGTCAGGTGCGCCGGCCGGTGG
Organism: Streptomyces sp. NBC_01304; assembly: GCF_035975855.1. Taxonomy (NCBI): domain Bacteria; kingdom Bacillati; phylum Actinomycetota; class Actinomycetes; order Kitasatosporales; family Streptomycetaceae; genus Streptomyces; species Streptomyces sp. NBC_01304. Next base: position 7,979 of record NZ_CP109057.1, read on the forward strand.
TGCATGAAGGCCTCCAAGGGAACGTGGATGAGCGGGCAGTTGGATGGCCACACGGAGGCCGGCGACACGGGGAACTTCGGACGATCGGCGCTGGCACTGAGCAGCTCGGTCTCGCGAGGCCCGAGGCACGGACGGCTTCCTGCAGCAGCACTTCGGCATGCGCCCGTCCCCCTTCCGGATCTGCTGTGGCCGGTCGCACATCTAGGTTTGCCCCTGGGACACTGGGATTCCAGATGTGCAATGGAGCCGCATGGAGCCGACTCCTAGCTGCATTACGGGGAGGGGGAAACGGTGTGGGGCAGAAGCCGAACGTCCTGACGCCGTACGAGAGCAGCGCCCACTACCTGGGTGCGCGGATGCGCGAATGGCGCGGCGAGCTCTCGCTGGCCAACCTCGCAGCTCGGACCAACTTTCACTCCACGTACCTGGGACGGTCCGAGCGCGGGCAACAGCTCCCGAGCATCGAGATGGTCACCGCCTACGACCGCGCGGTGGGCGCGGGCGGAGTGCTCGTCCAGCTGCGTCAGGACATCGAGAACGGCATCGACATCCGCGCCTACGACGCTGCGGATGGAGCCAATTCGGGGCTCCATGGAGCTAAAGCACCGGCGACTCTGGCCGACAAACTGGACGCGCAGACACCGTGGACCGGGGAGGCGATCTCTCTCCCCATCCTCCACGAAGGAAAGGTCACCTTTGTGTCTGTGCCCCGTCGCGCCTTCTTCGGCCTCAGCGCCGCAGCTGCTCTTACCGCGGCTGTGCCCTCCACAGCGCTCGCCTCCACGGACGGCGCTCCACCCCTGATCGTCCCGGATGCGCATCCGATCCAGCACCTGCGAGATATGCGGCGACTGCTCATCGACATGGACAACGTGATGGGGCCGCGCTCGGTCCTGCAGAAGACGACGGAGCAGATCCATGTCATCCAGACACTGATCAAGACCCGGACCGGTACAGATCAGCGGGAGCTGAAGCAACTGCGGACGCAGTACGCCGAGTTCCTCGGCTGGGCCCACCAGGACGCTGGCGACTTCCGGGCCGCACAGTACTGGACTGACCGTGCCCTTGAATGGTCTTACTCCAGCGGAGACCCGGACCTCACCGTGTACGTGCTCGCACGTAAAGCGCAGCTGGCGGGTGACATGGGAGACCCCATGCTCGCGATCGACAACGGCGAGGCGGCCCGCGCCATGGCCCGACCCGACACCAAACTCCCTGCGGTGGCCGCTGTGTACTCCGCCCATGGCTTCGCCCTGCAGAAGAATGCGGCGGCCGCGCACCGCGCCTATGACGAAGCCCTGGAACTGATCAGCTCCAGGGACCTCGACCCAGCCTCAAACTGGGGCGTCTGGCTGGACGCGGCCTACATCGAAGTGCACCGAGCTCGCAGCCTGGAAGCGCTGGGCCAGCACCAGGAGGCAGCGGCCGGGTTCGCCAAGGCGATCAGCGACCTGCCCTCCGGATACACCCGAGACCGAGGCGTGTACCTGGCACGCGAGGCTGTCGCGTACGCAGGCGCCGGGGAGCCGGACCGCGCAGCGCAGATCGGGATAGAGGCCTTGTCGGTGGGCGCGAGCACCCAGTCGGCACGGATCCTCACCGAGCTTGCCCACCTCGACACCGCCTTGACCCGGTGGCATACGGTCACGGACGTGGCCCAGTTCCATGAGGTGCTGAGGAGCACGATTCCCCAGAGCGCCTAGCCGCACTGGGGACCGCCGTACACCGCTACCCGGAGAGACGAGATGCCCCGCCCCTACGTACTGCTCAGCGTCGCCACCTCGGTCGACGGTCACATCGACGACACCAGCCCCAACCGACTGCTGCTGTCCAACGCTGCAGATTTCCAGCGAGTCGATCAGGTCCGCGCCGAATCCGACGCCATCCTCATCGGTGCCGGCACCATGCGCGCCGACAACCCCAGGCTGCTGGTCAACAGCGAAGAACGGCGTGCCGCCCGAATCGCTGCGGGCAAGCCCGAGTACCCACTGAAGGTCACCATCAGCGGGTCCGGCGACCTCGACCCGGACCTCAAGTTCTGGCACTTCGGCGGCGCCAAAGTCGCGTACACCACCGACGCCGGAGCAGAGAAGCTGCGCGAGCGGCTCGCAGGCCTCGCCGACGTCGTCTCCCTCGGCGAGACCATTGACTTCGGCCGGCTCCTGGACGACCTTGGCGCCCGCGGAATCGAGCGCCTCATGGTCGAAGGCGGCGGCCACGTCCACACCGCCTTCCTCTCCCTCGGCCTGGTCGACGAGATCCATCTGGCCATCGCTCCCCTACTCGTTGGCCAGGCCGACGCCCCCTCCTTCCTCCACCCCGCCGACTACCCGGGCGGCTCCACCCACCGGATGAAGCTCGCCGAAGTCCAGCAGATCGGCGACGTCGTGCTGCTGCGCTACCTGCCCAAGCAGGAGAGCGACCAGTGACGACCGCAACGCCCGCCGACGACATGTGGATGCGGATGGCCGTCGAGCTCGCCCACCACTGTCCGCCCGCCGAGGGCGCATACAGCGTCGGCGCGGTCATCGTCGACCGCCACGGCGACGAGGTCGCCCGCGGCTACTCCCGTGAAGACGGCGACCCCCATGTTCACGCCGAAGAGGCCGCACTCGGCAAGGTCACGGACTCGGACCGACTGCAGGGCGGAACGATCTACAGCTCCCTGGAGCCCTGCAGCCAACGCAAGTCCCGGCCAGTGAGCTGCGCCGAACACATCCTGCGCTCCGGCCTGTCCCGCGTCGTCATCGCCTGGCGGGAACCCGCGTACTTCGTCGACAACTGCCAGGGCGCCGAGCTCCTGACCGCCGCTGGCCTCAGCGTCGTGGAACTCCCGCTCTACGCCAGCGACGCCCGCGAAGCCAACAAGCACCTGGACCTTCCGGAGTAGCTGAGCCTGACCTTCGAACGCAAGGACCACGAGCCCATTCCAAAATTTTGGAATGGGCTCGCTCTTGTCAATCCTTGATCAGCCGCGCTTCCGGCGGCGCCGGGGCGTCGGCCACCACAGGCCACGCCACGCGGGCGGCAGCTTCCGCCGTGCCTTGGGGCGCGCTGGCGGCCGCGGCGGTGTCGGCGGGTTCTCGGGCCGGGGAGGGACCGGCGACGGTGGGGTGGCCGGCGGCGGAGGAACTGCAGGAGTTTCCGCACGCGGCGAGGGCGGTGTAGCTGCAGCGTGGTCAGCGGGCACAGGGGGCGGCGAAGGGGCCGGGGCCGGGACCGACGGTGTGACGGGCTCGGGCAACGGCGGCCGCCGACGCAGCTCCTCTTTTCTGCGGGCCTGCTTGAGGGCCTCGTTCTTCGAGCTGTTCCACCGCGCCTGCTGGGAACGCTCCAGGCGCTCCATCACCTCGTGCGCCTCGGCCGGATGGAAGCCGACCTTCCCGCCTCGCAGCGTCGACAGGCCGATCGGGACCAGGCCCCACCACTGCGCTCCGGGCGCCGGGACAGGCTGGCTGATCTCCCAGTCCTGGCGGCGCCAGGCGATCTCCCCTGACCAGTCCAAGGCTTCGCCGCGCCATCGCGGTTCGTGCAGGAAGTCGTGACCGCCGTACGGGACGAGGACGTTGTCACCGTCGACCCAGTAGACGGCTCCCCCGCCCGCGATGATCTGCAGCTGTTGCTCGGTCGGCCGTATCCGCCTGTGCCGCACCGACTGGGACTCCCCCGCCGGCCGAACCGCCTTGTCCTTCAGACCACCCTGGCGGAAGTGCAACAGGTCCTCGGCGAAGAACCACACATGCTGGGCCTGGACGCCGTACCGGTAGCGAACCGCTTCGATCCGGCGCCGGACGGAGGCCTCCGTCAGCACGCCGCGCGGCGACTCGATCACGACGACCTGGTCCCCGTCCCGGGCCACGATGACGGGCGGAGTGGGCCCGCCATCCCCTTGGGGTTCCGGGCAGTCGATCCGGGTCGGCGTGCCGGGCCAGGCCTTCTCCAGACGCTTGTGCAGGTCGATGACGACCTGGACCTCCTGGTCGACCCGATCACGCACATCGGCCCGCGCCGCGCACACATCCTGCTCGTCGGCCCGGCGGCCGCCGTGAGCGAACCGCGGGGCATAGCTGGAGTGCGGGCCGCTGCGCTTCGACAGGGACAACGCCTTGCCGCAGCTGATGCACGTGTAGCGCTCGTTCTCGACCGTGCCCACGGGCAAGTGATCCGCGCTCGCCGGATCCGGAGTCAACACGACGAGCTCGCCGGTGACGGTGTCTCTCGCTCGCAGAGTCATGCCCACGATCATCCTGCGTTGATCGTGGGCAGTCAGGAGGTCAGCGGATTCCGACTGATAAGGCGCCTGTCACTCGAACCATACTCAGTGGGAGATGAGGTCGAGGTTGTCTACGACCTTCGCGAACTCCTTGGCAGCCTTGGAGTTCTCACCGCACCAGTACAGCACTGGTTCCTGGGCCTCCATTGCTTCGTAGAACTGCACGTTCTCTGAGATGTACGGGAGGGTCTTCTCACCGTAGAAGTCCAGCGTCTGCTTCCACTTGTCGACGAAGAAGGCGCCTCGGTTGGTGACGTAGCCGTTGAACAGCACATGCCGCATCTCCGCCGATCCGCCGGAGAACTGGAATTTGCGACGCCCCTGCTCGATGAGGCTTTCCAGCTTGGTGAGGGTGTCGTCATCCTTGGGATCCGGCTTGAGGCAGCCGACGATGTAGTCCAGTGCGCAGAGATACGAAATCTCCAGGGTGTCCACTGCGCCCCTGAAGTCCACCACGATGACGTCAGGAGCCTCCTCCGGAGGAAGGTCCTCGATGGCACGACGCAGCCAGTACTCGTCGCACGTCGCCTTCGTGATGTCGTTGATGCTTGCCGAGGCCTGAGACATCGCCCGTGACCCGACCGCGAGGAACAGATTCGGGATCACTTCAAAGTGATCGTCATCGTCCGCGTGGGGATCGTCGTTGAACTCACTCGGCTTGATCCGCGTGCGCGCAGGCACCAGAGCCTCGGTGAGCTTGGCCTCGCCCAGCACCACGTCGTAGATCGTGGTCATCGCGTCGAGACGGTCATAGACCTCTTTGACCCGCTGGGGGTTGTACTTCTGATTGGTGACCCCGTATCCCAGATAGCAGCTGGCGATCATGGTCGGGTCTCCGTCGATGAGCCAGACTTTCTTGCCTCGCCGCGCGAGTTCAACGCACGCGTTGACACCGCCCGTGCTCTTTCGGGTGCCGCCGCCTTCGTTCGCCATGCCGATGGCCACCGGACCGTCGGGATACCGTCGCTGCATCGGGCGCTCCTGGGTGTTCACTGCTGCAGTTCCGCCCCGCTGGCGATGTGCTGGGCCTCAGTCGGGCTCGGGGCGTAGCCGGCCTCGGTGACGAGCTGCTTGATGTGGCGCACGTCGTGCTCATCCCAATCGCTGCTGCTGCGGGAGCTGGCGCGGAACTCGTCCGAGGCAAGGGCGATGGCGTCGGCCAGCCGGGCCAGCCCGGTCCCGTTCAAGGGCGCCTCGGGAACCGGGATGCCTGCTCCTTCAAGGAGCGTCATGCCTGCCTGTGCCGCAGGCTCACCCGCGTGCACCAGGATCGACCGCGCCAGGCGTTCAGCGAGTTCATCGGGCTCACCGTAAGTGCGCTGAGACAGTACGTGCTGGCAAGCGATCGAACGAGCCCGCCGCGCCTCAGCGTCCGCCTTGTTGCTGACGTCGCTGCTGCCTCCCTGCGCAGGCAACTTGGGGGTCTCGATGTCGGTGCCGGTTTTCGTCGACGAAAAATTAGGCTGAGGCTCCGATTTCTTTGAGGGCTTCTTCTCGGAGGGCGCCAGAGCCTCGAGGGCCTTCTGCCAGCCGATGCCCTCGCGCTCCATCAAGGCCCATGCCTCTTCGACCTTCTTGGTGGTGCGGAGCTTGTTGAGCAGCTGGTAGGCGGGGTCAACACCCAGCTTGCGCTGCCGGACTGCCCGACGGGCCGGCCCGTCGGTGAGCTGCAGCAGCTTGATCTTCTTGGAGATTTCGGACCCGCTGAGGGCCTTGTCGCCACGCTTGCCCAGCCGGGCCGCGATCTGCTCGGCGTTGAGCTTCTGCTCAGTGCGGAACCTCTGGAAGATGATGGCTTCCTGGATCGGGTCCAAGCCCTTGCGGGACTGGTTCTCGCTCCAGAGGACCTCGTCCATCTTGTCTGCAGAGGAATTCCTCAGAACGACGGGAAGCTGCTTCTTGCCGAGGCGGACAGCGGCACGCCAACGACGCTCGCCCATACCCAGAACCCATAGCGCGTTCTCCGGAACGTGCTTTGCGTCGTCGGGGAACTTCAGCACGAACACGGCTTTCGCGATGACGGTGGGGTCTTGCAGCACGTCGTGCTGCTCCACGTTGCCCACGAAGTCCTCGAAGTCGGCCTCTTCCCATTCCCAGTCCTCGCGCACGTTCCGAGGGTTGGGAGCGATCTGGGAAATATCGGCCATGAACCGCTCGCCCTCAACCATGTTCCGGAAGGGGGTACGGTCCGTGTCGTTCTTCCCCTTGCCGGTCGGACGCTGGCCGTCGGGCTTCTGGCCACCCTGCGAGCCTGGCTTCGTCCGGGGCATCGGGATCCTCCTGGTCGTGCTTGAGAGCTAAGTCCAGAAGAACCCTAGCCGTCCGGGCGTGCCCAGACGGCACACGTCCTTGGTTGGGCACGGGTTAGTGGCTCGGAGTTGACGGGCAGCACTTTTCGTCGACGAAAAATCTGGGACCGGAGGCTACTCGGTCCAGAGCATGTAGAGATCCATCGGGACATGCTCTGGACGCACGCCGGTGATGACCCACCGGAAGTAGTGCTCCGCTCCGCACAGATTCACGAGGATGTCGTGCTCCTCGGTCTCGTACGGCTCACTGATCGCCCTCAGGTTCCAGGCAAAGCCGAGCGGGGTGACCTGGATGATCGGCCTGCCGTGCAGGTTCCCAACGCTGCGGGCCGGTACCGGGATCCGGGCCCCCGGCTGGTCTGGCCGTGGTGCGAGACGACGCAGCAAAGAGGCAGGGTCGGACGGCGACGGTGTCGAGGGAGCAGTCTGGCCGGCTGCTGGCGGCTCGTACGGCAGCCGATTCTCGACGCAGACATGCTCCACCGCCACCTGCCGGGGGTACACAGGGCGTTCCGGCGTGATCTGCAGGCGCCAGTAGTCGATCTCCGGCAGTACGCTGGCCCAGCCGCCATCGGCGTCGTGCCGGATGTTCCCGATGATCCTCAGGTCGGTGATGACACCGACATCGGGATCGGAGACGATCGCCCGCCACCCGTGAAGGTCGGGCGGCATGTGCGCAGCTGGAACGGGCACGGCTGGCGGCGGCACATGCCTGTACCACTCATCCGCGACGCGCAGCTGTGACGATTCCTCCTCCATGCCCCGCAGTATCCCGCGTCCGGGCGCCAAGTCCGAGAGGGCCGCCCTGATCGGAAACAGGAGATCGGCCCAGCAGACGTAGTCGCTGGGCCGATCTCGGTGGGGTGAGGTGCCTCAGTCACCGCCACCAGAACGCTGAACCGGCCTTAGCCAAAGCAGTCCACCACCACCTGGGCTTCTGTCCGAAGAGCAGCAGCCCAGGCGCGTACGGCTTCGACCGTCTCTGCGAACTGCGGAAACGGTGTCCTGGCGTGGAGTAGTTCGAAGAGGGCCGCTACCGCGGCGATGATCGAGCGCTCTGCGGATTCGTCGTCTGTGCCCGCGAGGGCCTCGTACGCGTCGACCATGGGATCGGTGTCATCGCCGTCACGGACGGCACAGGCCACGTGGATAATGGCCCACCTCACGGTTTCTGCATCTTCCCGGACCGCTGCCAGGTCGCCAGCTGTGTGGGGGTAGGCGTCCCCGACCAGGTTCGGATAGTCGTTGTAAGAAGCATCCGGGCGCTGCCTCCAAGGCAGTGAGCGACGGTGGACACGCATCAGGCTTCGAGCGAGCATTTTGCACTGGTATTCAAGGTTCTGGATCCTGGGCCCTGGCGCTTGCGCGGCCCGGACTTTGGCAAGGTCTTCGCGCAACTGCGCGTCGTCGCTGTCCTCCTCAAGTTCTTCAAGGACGCGTTCGACTTGGAAGAACAGATCTCGGATGCCGTCCAGTGCCGAGATGATCGCCATAGAGGTACTGACGGCGACGAGGCGGTCGCCCTGGTCTAGCCGGGACATGAGGCGTTCGAGGGCGGCATAGGCGATCTGCTGTTCTTCCGCGATCGACAGCGGCTCCACCTCGTCGACCTGTTGGCAGGCTCCCGGCACGACTGATGCTGCGTCATTGAGCTTGATGTCCGTCACTCGCTCCCCCTTGGTGACCGGGTTCATGGTCAGCCGTCTTCCTCGCAGTCGTGGCCGGACTCGACCACCGCGCCGTCCTCGAACTGGGCTTCACCGCGCCATCCGCAGTGACCGCATTCACCCTCTGCTGTCCAGCTCACGTCAGCCATCGTTCCGGGCTCCCCTCATCTCGCTGGTGGCACGCCGCAGCACGGAGAGGGCGGGGATGCCGTTGACGGGGACGCTGACCGCAGCGAGACGGGCGAACGCGAGCGCCGTACTGCGGTCCCAGCTGTGGGACGTCATCCAGCCCTCGTCGTGGGGCATGGGGGAATCGTCCCAGGTGCCGTCGGGGCTGAGATAGGCCTCCAGGTGACGCACGGCCCACTGGTCGTTGCCGAGCTCGATGACGTTGAGTGTGTAGAGCCGGGCGTTGGGGGAGTCGTCGGGCAGGATGCACACCGCGTAGCCCGTGGGACGAACGACGGGATACGGCACAGAGTGTGCTGCCCGCGCGAGTTCGACGACCTGGTCCGCCTCGTCGACAACACACCAGGAGCAGGTGCACCTATCGCGGCCGGTGCAGCCGTCCCGGCGCTGCTGCTCGGCAAGGGCGGCATCAACCTGTACGTCGTGCCACTTGAGCTGCCGGACGATCTCGCTCAGGCAGTCGCCTTGCGCCGAGACACGGACGGAGGCAACCAGCCCGCGCAGCAATTCGAGTTCGCCAGCGAACAGCTCGTCGACCGTGACCGGCCCGTCGAAGCGGAACAGGGCCCCGCGGTCGTTGGCGGTGCGGTAGCGGGCCAGCTCGGCGGCGTCCTCCAAGCTGCCCAAGGCGCTGGACGTGGTCATGCTGGTGATGTGCCGGTGCAGGGTCCGGGCGTAGTGCGCATCGGCGAGAGCGTGATGGACGACGCCATCCGGCTCGGGGAGCTCCTCGAGGCCGGCCGCGTCGGCGAGCGCCCGCAGTTCGTGGAAGATCCGAGGGACGGAGCGGGGCATGGCTTGCCAGTCGTGCTCCCACAGCCCCATCAGCCGGTAGTGGTCCTGGATGCCGTACCAGGCGTACAGCTCCGCGCGTTCGGGTCCGTCGAAGAAGTCGGCGAGCTCGGTGCGGATCTGCCCCAACGGCTTCACGGACGGGTGGGCGCGGTCGAGGTCGAGGGCCTCGGTGCGGGGGAGCGTCGGCCACACATGCTCGCGCAGGAACTCATGGGCCTGCACAGCGGCGTAGTCGTGATCGGCGTTGATGGCGTAGTACTCGCGGCCCGAGTCGTCGACCAGGGCGATGGAGACGAGCCCGCGGTTGCTGCTGTCGTGGGGGACGAATTCGGCGTCGAGGTAGATGCGGCGGCTCACTGGGATGTGCTCCTTGTCGTCGTAGATCGAGGGTGCCGGACGGGTCTGACAATCGGGGTCCGGCACCCTCCGCGGGGGTCAGTGGTGGTGCTCGCCGCTATCGGAAAGACAGGCGATGACGTCCTCCCACCAGGGGGCGATGGAGCTGGCGGGCACGGTGAACTGCTCGCCCTGACGGGTCACGGTGCCGCAGTCCTCGGCGATCACGGTGGCGGTCTTGCTGTCGTCGCTGAGCTCCAGGACGCGGACGCGCACGACGATGCCGCCGCGTGCGGGGCGGTCGAGGCGGTGGCCTTCCCAGACCTTCGGGCCGACGAATGTGCGCGGGTCTTCCGGGTCGTACGCCATGGCGCAGGCCTCCTTCAATGACGGGCCGGTGGTCAGGGCCGGGGTGACGGGGGAGTGTGCGGGGCGGCGCGGCCGCGGGTGGCCTGGCGCACGGCGCGGACCTGCTCGGGCAGGTGGAGAGCGAGGGCCCGGCACGCGAGGCCGTACAAGTGCCGGTAGTGCTCGGCGAGTTCACCGACGCCAGCCGCGGCCGCGGTATCACCGGACTCGGCGTGCGCGAGCACCAGGTGCTCGGCGTCGTCGGCGAGCGCGGCCAGCAGCGTGCGGCGGCGGCACAGGTGGTGCCAGAGCAGCCGGGCCTCGCGGGGCTCGGGCCCGCTGTCGACGATGGCGAGGCGGGCGGCACTCTCGGCGAGCTGGACCTGGATCTGCCGTATCAGGGCGCGGGTCACGCAGGAGCTCCTTTGCGAGGGGGAGGGGCGCCGGCCGGGTGGCCGGTCCTTGACGAGCGCCAGGCGCAGCAGCACCTGGCGCCCATCAGGGGCCGTCAGCCGGCGGTGTAGCGGGGCAGGCGCTGGTCGGCCGTGTCGGTGAGCTCCGCGAGGGCCTGCGGGTTGCGCTGATGCGGGATCGCGGTGAGCAGGGCGCGCAGGTCGCGGGCGGCGACGATGTCGAGTCCGCTGGAGTGCTTGAGGCGGCCCCCAGGAACTGAGGCCCCCTGTATGGCGATCACGGGATGCACAGGAACCCGCAGCGCACGGGAGGCCTCCTCGGCCTCGCGAAGGACGCCCTTGATAGCGTCCGGGTAGGCGGTCTTGCCGAGCACGAGCGCGTCGCCGCGCAGGCCGGCCTTGCCACCGCCACGGGTGCTCTTACTGTCGATGTAGACCGCGCCAAGGCCATCTGGAAGCAGCGCCAAGTGATCCAAATTTCGACGGGAGTTGGGGATCGCCCGGTCGTGCAGGACGCTCCAGCCGCGCCGGGCGAGGGCGTCGAGATGCTTGGCGGTGCGCCGCTCGGCGGCTGCTCCGGCCGTCCAGCGCTGCACTTCGGCTCCGGGCTCGAAGAACCTCTTCAGCAGCGCGTAGGGCGCCGTTGCTCCGGCGAGCCAGTCGATGAACGTGGGCAGCACGCTGCCGGCGACCTCGGCGGCGCAGACCCACAGGACGATCGCGACCACTATCCAGCGCGCGGCGCGGCGCCGCTGGAACCGCAGCTCCTGGCGGCGCAGCTCGTTGGCACGGCGCTGCGCGGAGGCGCCGGGGGTACCCAGGACCGAGGCGGGGCGGCTCATCGACCCTCCTCCTCGACCGCGAGGACGGCGTTGAGGACGTCGGCGCTGGGGCGCCACAGGTTCAGGGCACCCGAGCAGGACACCGGCCGGGCCAGAGGGTGTACGGCCTTGATCTCCCAGTGCCACAGGCCCGGTTCGCCCCACGGGCTGCAGCAGATGCCGCCCTGCTCGGTGCGCCGGGCCTGATGGCAGCCGGTGATCTTGGCGGTGGCAATAACGGCCTGCCGGTGCAGGGGCAGATCGGGGTCGCTCTGCCGGGCCTGGGTGATCAGACGGGTGTCGGCTTCCTTGGCGGCGTGCAGCAGGACCAGGCCGCGGTAGCCGGAGCGCCAGGAGCGGTTCTCGGTGCGCTTGCCCAGGTGGGTCACCGCACCCGCCCAGGGCTGGCGGATGGTCAGGGCGCGCACCGAGAGCAGCACGTCGTCCAGGGCGTCATGGAGCTTGTCCACGCCGAGGTCGTCGACCAGGCGGCGGGAGCGCAGGCGCCGGTCGCGAGTGCCTTCCGGGTAGCGGCCGGCCTCCCAGTCGAGCGTGGGCCAGGGCAGGCGGTGGGTCAGGAGGTCCTCGGCGACAGCCGTCGCGACGTCCTGCGGGGTGGGGGAGAGGGTGAGGGGCAGCGGGCTGGCGGCGAGATAGTCGGCCAGCTCGTCACGGGTCAGCCAGGATGTGGTGAGCACGGCGGTGTCCTCCGTGTCGAGGGATCTTGGGTGGACCCGACCGAGGCGCAGATGTGTTGGGCAGACGCGCCTCGGCCGGGAGTTGGCGCACGCCAGCAAGGGCGTGCGACCGGGCGGCACCCCGTGGTGGGCGGGGTGCACGAACGGGAAAACCCGGGGTCAGACGCGTGCAGTGAACTTCGTAGAGCGGACAGGTGCCCACAGCTCCAGGCGGCGCAGCTCGCAGGAGAACCGCACCCCCAGCTCGCGGCCGCGGCCGCTGGGCTGGCGGAGCACGGCGATGCCGCCGTGGACCTGCCGGACCGCGCGCACGGCGTCAATGGCCGCCTGGCGCGAGCCGTCCTCCAGGAGGAGACGGCCGCGGATCAGCCCCTGCTCGGTGATCTCCCAGGAGGAGATCGCGGGCAGGTCGGTCCGCTTCAGGAGCCGGACGATGGTGCGCGCGGCGCCGATCTGCTCGCCCCGCCGGTACTCGGCATCCGCACTACGGCGAAGGAGTTCGGTGGTCACGGCGGTCACCGCCCCGAGGCCAGGAACGGGAGGAGCTTCTCCTCGGCGAACTCGGCGAAGGTGTGCCACTCCTGAGCGCTGGCGGCCCAGGGCTGACGCCCATAGGGCTGCATGCCGGGGGAGATGGCGAGGTGGGCGTCGCAGGCCGCGCGGAACGCTGCGCGCAGCGCGTCGCTGCTGCCCGAGGGCGGGGCAGGCACGGGCTGGTGGTAGGTGACGTGCGCGAGTTGGGGACGCTCGTGGCGCTGCAGGTCGGACAGGGCCGCGCTGACCCCGTAGGCGAAGGCGTACGCGGCGCGGTGCCACACCCGGGACAGGCCCAGGGCAAGCCCCGCGTGGGAGAAGGCGATCTCCCCGAGCACGCTGGCGTACTGGATGCGGGCGTAGCCCTCGTAGACGACCTGGGCGGCGCGCGGGCCGTCGGAGAGTTCTTCGGCGTCGGCGGCATCGAGGCGCAGCTGCTCGGCAGCGGCGTCCGCGCCCTGGTAGGCGACGCGGGCCCGGTCGGCGGATTCGTGGAGGCAGTGGATGCTGTCGGCCAGATGCTGGGGCCAGGCAGGCGTGTTGAGCAGGTGGGGCACGGTGTCTCCCTGATGTTGGGCAGGGTGTGCGATCAGTTGTGGTGGTCACCGGCCGGCCACTCGTTGGTGAGGCGAGCGGGGTGTACCCGGACGGAGACCGTGGGGTGTCAGGACGGTTTGATCAGTGAGTTGACCAGCGCGCCGCTGACACCGAGCAGAGTGCCGGCGTCCCGGTTGGAGACGCCCTTGTCGATCAGTTTCTGGGCGAGCGGCACCGCCGAGGCGCGGGCCCGCGTGGCGAGCTCGTCGGCCTGGCGGCGCAGTTCGCGGGCCTCGGCGAGCTGCGCGTCGAGGCGCTTGTCGCCGGTGCTCGGCGTCACCGTGACGGTGACGGCGTCCGCGTCGAGCCCAGAGTGCTCCGCGATCTTGCGGCGCATCCGGGTTTCGAGCGCAGACAGAGACCGGTTGGTGTCGGTCACCTCGGGCAGCGACTCGCAGCTGCCCCGCCACAGTCCGCCCGCGGAGAGCACAGCGTTCACAGGGACGCTGCTCGAGGTGTCAGTCATGGGATCCAGGTCCTCTCGGTGGTCACAGCAGCCCGACAGCGATGGCGACCGCGAGCAGCTCGTCGTCCTCGGTGCCCGGCTTGGCGGCCGCACGGCGGACGCTGTCGCTGACACGGGGCAGGATCTCGGCCGCGGCCCGGATCACCGACGGCGATTCGGGGGAGCAGGCGAGTTCCGCGAGGACCTTCGAGGCGTCGAGCACCGCGATCTCATCAATGCGGGTGGTGGTGATAGACAATGTCGTTGCCTCCTACGCGAGGTGAGGGGTGCGGCGGTTCGTTGGTAGCGGCGGCCGCACCTCTCGTGGCTTTTCGGGCTGGGAAAACCCGACCCCTCCATAGTGTTCAGGTGCTGAACACTTGTCAAGCGCTTCGCGGGTTGTTGTCGGCGGGTGTCGCCCCCTTCCCAACGACGAAGGGAGGTCCGCGAGTTGCGGCCCTCCCTTCACGCTCACTGCCCGGCGCCGTCCAGTCTCAACGCCTGCTGCTGGACCTGTTGCACGACTTCCGTGATGTCCTCGGGGCTGAACTCGGCGAGCAGCTGCAGGAGCAGCGCATCGCCTTCGTCGGTGATCTTCGGATAGAACGCGTCCGGATGCGCGGCGATCCGCTCACGGATCCTGGCCTGCTCGACAGCTCCCACGGCTGGCGCCTCTCCTTCACTCGCCCTGAGCGCGGTGCGCGCGCAGGGTCTTGTATGCCTCGTCGACGACCGGAGAGTCCCCGCGGATGTAGCTGACCGCGTCCGCCCAGTACACCGCCAGCGCCCGCAGGCTCCGGTAGCGCACCAGGTTCCACAGCCCGGTCAGCAGGAACGACCCGCAGAGCATCACCGCGGCGAAGCCGAGCAGGCAGAAGATCCCCTTCCGGATCACCGCGAACATCGGGTCGCCGAACTCCGGGACCTCAATGGCCAGGCCGTGCCGGACGAGGGTGGTGCCGTACCAGGCTGCGGCCGCGAGGACCGGCAACGGGAGCAGGGCGAGTAAGCGCCAGCTCGGGTGTCGTGTCTGCACAGCGTCCTCCGCTCAGTCTGTCCCGGCGCGGTCCGCGCCGGGACGAGGGGCAGGAGCGATGCGGGTTCGCCCTCGGTTGTAGTGCGGCACCGGATCCGCGGCGGGCAGGAACGCGTAGTCCGGGCCCTCCAGTTCGGCTCCGTCGGAGAGCCGGCGATAGCGGGTGCGCGCCAGGTCCCCTTCCTTGCTGTAGCCCAGCCACTCGATGCCGGCCACGGACAGCTGGGAGCTGGTCATGTCCTCCAAGAGCATCGACCTGCCCGCCGTGACGTCGTACTCCTCGGCCTGCGGAACGTGCTCGAAGGCCTCCTGCAACTCGTCGAGCAGCCCGACGAACCTGCTCTGCCACGCATCGGGCATGGACTGCAGCAGCGCGCGCGGCAGGACAAGGTAGTTGGCGTAGGAGAGGCCGAAGTGCCTGTGGATCGCCTCGTGCTCGATCTTGGTGGTGGCGTGCATGGATCCGATCTCCTCTCGGGGGTCAGGCCTGCGCAGTGGCCGCGGTCATCTGGGACTGGGGCAGACGCCCGAACCGCATGTTCTCGGTATCGGGGTTGTAGGCGCGGGTCCGGACATCGAGCCCGGTCCGCGGCGCCTCAAGGGCGAGTCCGCGCTCGACCACGATCATCACGTGCGCGGGCCCACCCGCCTCGAACTCCGTGAAGATCAGGTCGCCGGGCTTCTCCTGGCCCCGGCGCACCGGTACAGCAGCGTCGTACATCTGCTGGCTGGTGCGCACCTTCAGCTGGTAGCCCTCCTGACGCCAGGCCCACACGATCAACCCGCTGCAATCAAATCCGTTGGGCCCGGTGCCGCCCCACACGTACGGCTTGCCGACCTGGCTCATCGCCTTGGACACGTAGCCGCGGGTCTTGTAGCTGGCCGGGTTGGGCTGGGGGATGCAGCCCGAACTGGCGTTGATCTGCTGCACCCCGCCTCCGCCTCCGCCTCCGGACTTGGAGGCGTAGGCGGAGGTGACGATCTGCGAGGCCGTCGCCTCGTGCTTGGCGTACGCGTCCGGGAAACCGGAGCGCTGCACCGCCTGCGCCGCGTCGGTGACGGCCATGTTCTGCCAGTTGTTGACCTTGACCAGGGAGTTGTAGAACTTGGACGCGGAATAGCGCGGGTTCATGATCTGTGCCTGGCTGCCCCAGCCCTGCGACGGCCGCTGCTGGAACAGCCCGATCGAATCCCGGTCCCCGTAGTTGATGTTCCGCAGCCCCGATTCCTGCATCGCGGTGGCGATGGCCACGACCTGCCCCTTGGGCGAGATCCCCATGGCGGAGCCCACCTCGATGATGACTTCGGCGTTGGCCTTCTGCTCGGCAGAGATGTTGAACAACTTGCCGAGCTTGTAGTCGAGCGCGGCGCAGGCCACGCCCTCCAGATCGAGACCCTGCAGCGGGGCGGTGACGGCGCTCATCAGGGAGTAGGCGGCGAACACGCCGCCGGCCGTCACGGTGGCTATGACGAGACCGACCTTGCGCATCTACTCCACCGCCTGCGCGCCGGGCTGCAGGTCATCGACCTGCCAGCCGCCCTTGCCGTCCTGGACCAGAACGACGGAGACCATGCCCGCGTCGGTGTCGACGGCGACCTCGGTACGGCCCACGCCGCCGGTGTCCGTCAGCCGGCTCTTCCCGTCGATCTTCGTCGCGGGCACGTTGTCGCGGTCGACCGTGGTCAACTTCTTGGCCATCCGGTCCGTCGCGTACTGGGCTGCGCCCGCGTACCAGACCTGCTGGTCGTCGGCGTGCGAGGCCCACGCCGTCACGAACGCCTTCGCGACCTCAATGGCCTGCCCCAGGTCCTGCGAGGGCTGCAGCGACGGCGAGGGGGACGCCGACGGACTCGGGGAAGGAGACGGCGAGTTGGTCGCCGGCCCCGGGGCGGGGGCGCCCGAAGGGCGCCCCCCAGAGGACGAGCTGATCAGCACGCCCACGGCCACCACGAGCGCCGCGAGCACCAGGAGCGTGCCCACCAGCCGCCTGACGCTGTACAGGGGCCACTGCCAGATCGGAGTGTTGTCACCCATCACCGCTCACCTCCGTCCTCATCGGGCTCCGGCTCCGGACCGCGCTCGTCGCGGATGTGGAAGCCGTCGCTCGGGGTGTAGAGCGAGTACACCGCTCCGCCGCCGTCGGGATCGAGGGTGGGCGGGATGACGTCCAGGCCGTCGCCGGGCCGCGGCTCGGGTGCCACCGAGTCGTAGTCCGTTCGAGGGGCAGCAGGCGGCACCATGCCGTCAACTCCCGGACCGTTGACCGGTGCCGGGCCGGAAACCCGGGCGTGGCCGGTACCGGTGACGGAGGGCGGTGCCGGGTAGTACCCGGTCCCAGCCGGGGCGCTGGTGTCGCGCGGGCCAGGGATGGGCGCCGCTGCGCCGCCGCCCGTACCGCCGGGCAGCGGGAGCGGCCCGTCCGGCTCGAGGGGCGGCATCGGCAGGCTGCCGGCCGCGGCGCCGTTGGACGAGGCCGCCGCACTGCCATTGCCCGAGGGGAGCGTGGGCGCGCTGCCGCTTGTACCCCGGTCGAGGTCCTCCACGAACCAGCCCTCGGTGTCCCACACATCGTCATCGGAACGGGAGGCACCGGCTTCGACGCCGGGCCGGAAGAACCCGTGGTGGCGGCCCCGTCCTTCCCCGCCCAAGGCGCCGGCCGAAGCCGGGTCGTCATCGGTGCCGAACTCGGCGTAGAGCGGATCCATCGCGCCGCTTCCGCCGCCCGTGCCGCCGGGCCCGTCAGGGCTGTCCCCATCGCGGGTGTAGGGCCAGTCATCGGCGCCGCTCCAGTGGCCCGGGTCATCGCCCATCGCGCCACCGCGCCCGCCGGGAAGGGCCCGGCCGTCGTTGTCGTCGATCTCTTCCAGGGCCTCGGCTTGGCCCTGCCGGTTGCCCAGGAGCCGCCTGATGGCGCGCGAGCCTACGTAGTACTTGGCGTACCCGCTCAGGGCCC
This sequence comes from Streptomyces sp. NBC_01304, assembly GCF_035975855.1. NCBI lineage: Bacteria > Bacillati > Actinomycetota > Actinomycetes > Kitasatosporales > Streptomycetaceae > Streptomyces > Streptomyces sp. NBC_01304. Next base: position 25,394 of record NZ_CP109057.1, read on the forward strand.
GGCCGGGCCAGGTGGCCGCCTTGCCGCCGTCGGCGAGGTAGTTGTGGCGCGGGTTCATCATCGACGACAGCCGTGTGAGCGGCCGCAACATCTTCCACAGCACGACCGTCGCCAGCAGGAGGATGACGCACTTGAACCAGATCGGCAGGTCGACGGACTCGTCCGACAGTTCGCGCACCAGCAGCAGGTGAACCCCGGCTCCCGCGGCGAACAAGGGGACATTGATGCATGCGGCCATGGCCGACTCAAACGACGTCCGTACGGTCCCCGACATCCGCCGGTGCAGGCCGATCACGGCGATGGCCGGGAAGAGGATCACGATGAACCGCAGCGTCAGCTTGCCCGCCGCGATGATGAGGTCGGCGACGAGGGAGAACGTATTCGAGCCTGCGGCCTGGAAGTTGGACGTTCCTGCTGCGCCCAGACGGCTCCCGGACTTGCCGGTAAGGAACCCGTACGCGGTCGGATCCTCGTTCTTCACCTTCTCAGCGATCTCCTGGAACCGCTCCTGCTTCTCGGTCACCACCTTGCGCCGCTCGGCCGTGGACAGCTTGGCCTCACGCCAGGTCAGGGCCTGGGCATCGAGCAACTGCGTGCCGTACTTCTTGGCGACCGCGCTGTCGTCGTCACCGAACGTGCCGCGCAGCCACTGCTGGTAGAGCACCGAGTGAACCAGCATGTCGCCATGCGCGGTCTGGTCCTTGGCCCGGTCACCCGTGGGTTCCCCATACGGACCGGCGGCCGGGGCCGCGGCGTTGTACGCGACCGGGGCGAGGCCACCAGGGGCGTCGCTCGGAGTGCTGTCCTCCTCCTGGCTGCCGTTGAGGTCGACGCCCGCGATGCCCCGGTCAATCGCGTTGACCGTGGTGTTGATGGCCGCGTCGGCGAACTTGGAGGCCTCCACGGGGTAGCTCGCCACACCGGTGGCGACCGTCATCACGAGCAGCGCCCAGGCGACCTGCTGGAACACGTCGGACATGTTGCGCTTGCGGGCCTGCCAGATGATGCCGATGCCGAGGATCAGCAGCGAACTCCCGATCCACGGCGAGAACATCGCATCCCGCACCGCCTGCGTCGCGCGCTCGACTACCGGGTCCAGGGACCCGAACAGCTTGTCGCTCGTGGCGTACTGGCGCATCACCACCGTGAGCGCCGTCCAGCCCTTGGACCAGCCGAACACGAAGTTCGCGAACCCGGACTCGGAAGCGGCCTGCGGATCGCGCAGCCCGCCGCCGCAGCCCAGGTCATAGGTGTTGAACTTCAACCCGGCGTATCCGTACTGCTCGTACAGGTGCGATGCGGCGTCCGGCGCCTTGGGGTCCCGCGCGGCCGGGGGGTTCTTGGGGCCTTCGTCGAAGAATCCGGTGACTCCGGTGCCGGGAACCTCGGGGTCGGGTGCCGCCTTGCAGTCCCCGGTCAGGGTGTCCTTGATGTCGTCCTTGCCGCCAGACTTGCAGTACTCATAGCCCGGCGTGTCCTTGAGGAGCTCGCAGGGGTCTTCCTCCTCCTTGGGCTCGTCCTTCGGCTTCTCCTCGTCCTTGGGCTTGTCGTCGTTGGTGCTCTGGCCGTCTTCGCAGTACTTCTTGGCCGGGCCCTTCAGCGCGGAGCACGGGTTGTCGTCGGGATTGGGGGCCTGGGGAGCTGACACGGCGGCCGGGACGCTGTTCACGGCGGGCGAGGCCTGCGCGGTGCCCATGAGCGGGACGCACAGCATGAGCAGCATCGCCAGCAGTGCGCCCCGGCGACCGGCCAGCCGCAGCCGAAGCTGGCGCATCATGCCTGGCCTCCCTGCTTGGTCATCGACATCCACGGGTTGAGGTCGTCCACCTGGCCGTTGGCGCTCCGGCGCTGACCGGGCCGGGTGTTGAGCGCGTTGTACAGGGCGGGGCGGTGGCGCAGCGGGATGGTGATGCGCTCTACGCGGCCGTTGTCGTAGAAGATGAACTCGCGGTCGCGCTCGTGGGGCTCGCGGTCGCGGATGATGGGGGAGAGGCCGGCCAGGACGTCCTCGTATCCGTTGCCGGACTCGATGCGCAGCAGTTTGAGTGCGGCTTTCTGCGCCTCGTCACCCACGGTCTTGCCGACGAACACGCTGTCGACCCAGTTCTCGATGCCGATGCTCAGCGGGTCCTGGCCGTCCTGGGTGGACAGCAGCGCCCGGGTGTTGTGCTTGCGGGAGTCGCGGCCGGTGCGCCGCAGCAGTTCACGGCCGGACGTGACACGCGCCAGGTCGTGGGCCTCGTCGATCCACAGACCCTTCCGCTCGCCGACGTCGCGGTGGTAGATCCGCGACTGTGCGTACCAGGCGGCCAGGTGCAGCATGGGAACGCTGAGGCGCTCCTCGACGCCCCAGTCCTGGGCTTTGACGTCGGCGGACGGCAGGGACAGGCCCTTGAGGTTGAAGACGACAAGCCTCCAGTTCCTGGTCTGGTAGCCGTCGTCACCGCCGTCGGCGCTGGGGAACATCAGCTGCCCGTGCGGGGTTTCCGCGGCGGTCGCCAGCATCTGCGCGATGCTCTTTGCCTCGTCGGTGTAGCCGGTCTGCAGGTTCCTCAGGGCGTTGATGATGTCGCGCGGTGAGCTGTTGATGGTTGCCTCGACCTGCTCGAGGGCCTGCGTCAACACCAGGTGGGTCTGCGGGGCGTTGGCGAGCTGCTGCGGCAGCATCATCAACAGCACGTCCATGGCGAGGGTGTTGCGCGCGCGGCGGGCGCGCAACATCTCGGTCTGGAAGGCGCGTTCGGCGGCGAGCTGCGGGTTCTCCGCTGCGCGGTACTCCTCGGAGGACTCCGGCTTGAAGTCCGCCCGGTCCGGGTCGGGGATCATCCGGTAGGGGTTGAGCGTGCCCGCCTCGGCGTGCATCAGGTTGATGGCCTTGGAGAAGGGCTTGAGCTCGTCCATCTCGCACAGCCGGTTGACCGGACCCGAGGGGTCCAGGACCACCCAGGGCGCTCCCATCATCAGCGTGTGGTAGGCGATCGACCCGCACAGCGCGGTCTTGCCGCTGCCCTGGGTGCCCAGCACGACGGTCAGCCCGTTGGCGTCCCGCTGTTCCATGGCCATCCAGGGGTGCCACATGACCGGGCGGCGCGAAACCCCGGACGTATAGCCGATGTTGGGGCCGATCCGGTCGCCGATGTCGGAGGTGACGGCGGGCAGGCTGGCTCCCAGCGTGCGGACCGGCATCCGCCTGGAATAGGACTCGCTCGACAGGCCTTCGCCGGGGATGAACTCCCTGGCCATGGCGTACTGGCCTTTGGGCTGGGCGATCAGCACGTTCGGCTCGTAGCGCTCCCGGAGCTTGGTGACGCGCTCCTCCAGGAGCTCCAGGGTGGGCGCGGACAGAGCGACCCTGAACCAGCCGCGCACCCGGGTGCTCAGCCCGGCCGCGCCGTGGCTGATGTCGTCCTCGATGACCTTGCCGATCTGCGACTGCCGGCTGAGCGACAGCGGGGGCTGCACCCCATGCTCGGCGTGGTGCGAGATCTGGTGGCGCACCTGGTCGAGCTGCTTGACGATCTCGTTGCCCGCTTCGGTGGACTCGCGGACGTCGATCGTGGCCGACAGCTCGTAGCTGAACCGGAGTTGGTCCAGACGCTGCAGCCAGGGCCCCCATCCCGACTCGGGGATCTCGGGCAGGTCCATGCGGCCCATCGTCAGGACCGTGACATAGCGCTGCTCGCGACGGCCGGCGCGGTTGCCGGAGACGACAATGTGGTTGGAGAACGGGGAGGGAGAGGTCCACTCGATCCCGTCGGTCCACTCACCCAGGTCGGACTCGTGCCACACGTCGGTCGGCTGCGGGCTGCGGTGCGTCGGGGCGGGCAGCCCCAGCCCCAGGGACCGCGTCATCAGCCAGTCCATGTCGGAGGCCTTGGCCCGGTAGGCGTCCATGCCGGGCCCGCCCATGATCCGGTCAACGGAGTTGATGTCCGACTGCAGCTTCGTCAGCTGCTTGTGGATCGAGTTGGAGGCCAGCTTCTGCAGGGCCTGGCCTACGTTGGTGATCTTGCCGACCTGCACCCCGTAATAGGTGATCTTGTCGTCCAGGGGCAGGCGGGCGACCTTCTGCTGCTCCTGGACCAGGTACTTCTCCCAGCCCGGCAGCGGGTTGACCGCAGCGGCGTGCAGCGAGGCCGCCCACCGGTCGACGGCGTAGGGCCGGTGGGTGACACGGACATGGACACGGCGCCCGACCAGCTGGGCCAGGCGCTGCGCGTGGCGGACGATCAAGGCGTTGGCGTCGGCGCTGGTCAGGTAGGACCAGCGCTTGGGCTCGGCGACGTACCAGGCGATGACCTGCCCGGTACGGGTGATGGTCAGGTTGCCGACGATGTCGGTCAGCTGCAGACCGGTGCGGTCGCGGCGGGCCTTGGGCTGGGAGGGGCCTGTGGTCTGCAGACCGGAGCGGCGGAAGAATCCTTTGCGAGTGGTGTCGCGGGACAAGGCAGGGCCTTTCGCTGTTGGGCAGTGGGCGTGGCGAACGAAGCCGCGGTCAGAGGTAGTTGGTGCGCTTGATGTCTTGGGTGGACATCTCGGCGACCATTCCCTGCTGGTGAGAGCGCGCTGACCGTGGTGCGCGGACGTCGTTCACGAAGGAGCGGATCACGGACCTGATGGTGGTCTCGTGGGTGATGTACGGGGTCAGCTTCCGGGTGGCGAGGATGATCAGGAACAGGCCGTAGACGATGGGCCAGAACCCCATCAGGCCGAACATCTGCAGGCCGATGAGCATGATCCCGGTGAGGGCGGCACCCACTACGTAGGCCTGGTAGCGAGCCCGCCAGAGGAACGTCAGCCTCGGAGGACCAAGGAAGACGCTGTCGACCGCGTACAGCTCGTCGTCGGTGTGCATCCGCATGCCGGCCCCTACTCCTTGGTGGTGACCAGGCCGACGAGGGCTTCGCCGACGTCGGAGCCGGTGGTGCCGGTGCTCAGGCCGACCACCGCCAGGCCGAGGAGCACGATGCCGCCGGAGGTCAGGGCGCCGGCCCAGTCGCGCTTTTTTCCGAGGACGACGATGACGATGCCGATCGCCAGGATCACGATGTTCAGCACGTTGTCGCGCAGCAGGTTTTCCAGCCCGTCGGAGTTGATCCCGACGGCGGCCTGCGGGGCGACGGTGGCGGCCTGGGCCATCGCGGCCTGCGGGCCGAGGAGGAGGAGACCGGTCGTGGCGGCCGCGACCGGGGCGCGCAGCAGGCGGCGCATCCGCCCGCCGGCCTTGCTCTTGTGGTCAGGAGTCTTGCTGGGCATAGCAGTTGCCTCTCTGCTCGCAGCGGTTCCCGCCAAATCCCTTGTGACTAGCGGGACATGCAAGACTCCACGATAGGCCGTTCGGCCCTAACTTGTCAGGCCTAAATCCTCTTTACTCAACTCATTGATGCAGGTCACCAGTTGAGCCCTATCGTGTCTCTTGTAACTACGCGGCTGGGGGGCCGCGGGCACGAACCCTGCAAGCTCACGGGGAGAGACGACGGGATGACATGTGGATTGGTGTGGGCAAAGGCAAGGGCGGTGCCGGCTGCACAACGGCCTCGCTCGAGCTGGCGTACGCGGCCACCAGGCGCCGCAGACCAGACGGACAGCCGCGGAGGGCGGCCGTCATCGACCTCGACCCTCAAGGCAACGCGACCGACGTCCTGGAACCGAACACACGCCGGATCGGGATCAAGGACGCACTCGCGCCCAACGACCCACTGGCGCTGCGCGACGTCCTCGTCCCGACCATGTGGCCCGGCGTCCTGGTCGCCGCCGGCGGACGCTTCCTCGCCAACCGCGAAGCGGACCTGACCGCGCGGGGCATGGCCACACTGCGCCAGGCGCGCCTTTCGGGCGAACTCAGCGATTTAGTCGATGACGTGATTGTCGACCTGCCCAAAGATGTCGGGAAACTCTCCGCCACCGGGCTGCTCGGCATCGAACACCTTTACATCACAGCGAGACCCACAATCTGGGGCGCTCAAGGCGCAGAAGAAATGCGCTACACCGCCGGGCGTATCGCGCAGAAGGGAAACCCGGAACTCCAGATCGCGGGCTACATCATCGCGGCCTATGAGGAAACTAGCGACGCCGAACGCGTCCACACTGAAATGCGCGACCGATTTGGTGACCTCGTCCAGGACCCACCCGTTCCACGACGAGCACGCGTTCCCGAGGCACTGGAGAGCTACCACACACCGTGCCGCGAATACGGCGGAGACCTCACCGACGTCGCCGACGTCTATCAAAGCCTCTACGACCGGCTGCTCGACAAGGGGGAGGAGAGCCGATGACGGACCGCAGGACCAGCACAGAGGAAACACCCGAGCCGAATGAGGAGGGAACCGGAACAATGCGCCGGACCCCAGCGGGAATTCGAGAACGCGTCGAACCCGACCCGGTCGACGTCGTCCTCGGCCAAGGCCTGACGCGTCATGATCCGGTCGGCGACGACGTCGCTGACTCCGACGACACGGGCGGAGTTGTCGGCGTCACGGCACAGCGACAGGGCGGCCCGGCGTCAGTGACACCCGAGGGCGCCGACGACACGACGACACCACCACAACGACAGAGCGATACGGCGACAGGCGTCAGCGACACCCGGACACGACGACAGACGCCACCGACGAAGGAGGCGACACGAACTGATGACGCGACAGGCGACGACACTGCAGGCGCCGCCGTGCCCGCACAGGGCGAGGACAGCGACATGACGCCGACAACGACAGCGGGAGCGAGTGTTCGCGCCCGCAAGGAGACGTCAGCGGGCGGCCGTTCCGGCAAGGGGCATGCGGCCACGGTCGAGGAGCCGCCCATCGAGGCCATGAAGTCGGCCAGCTTCTCCCTGCCGCCCTCGCTCATCGCCAGGGTGCGGGCCGCGCAGTGGCACACACAGGTACGCCCGGACGGACATCACAACGTTTCGGAGATGGTCCGCAAGACCCTGATCGCAGAGGTCGAGCGCCTCGAGCAGAAGTACAACCGGGGCCGGCCCTTCGCGGTCGTCGACAAGCTGCGCACCGGCCCCAGCCCGCAGGGCGCCAAGCGAGGGGGAGAGCTGCGCTCGTACAAGGCGCGGCAGAAGAAGGCCGCTCAGGAAGAAGGTGACGGCGCGTAAAAAATCCCCGCCATCCCGGGAGTTGGGAGCGGGGAGGACGCTGAGTCCTTGTGAGTCTCCTACGTCGATTCTCGGTCTCAGCGTACCACCCGCTGTCAAGGCCCGAGGTAAGGGGCCCGGCATCACCCCAAGTCACCACAGAGGAGAGACAGTCGTGGCACAGCCCAGCACCACCGTCGAGAAGCGCGAGCAGTCCGCAGCGGCTGCCGCCTGCTTCTACGGCGTGGGAGTTGCCATCATCGCCGTCGCAGCTTCCCGCCTGCTCAACGTCCCCCAACTGCTCCCGTACGGCCTGGCGGCCGCCGCCGTCATAGCCGTGCTCTGGGGCATCATCGCCACCCTCGTCCAGCGACGCACCAGGCCCGTGCGCCACCTGCACGCGGCCCTGCTGCCGTCCTTCGGACCCGAGTTCACCAAGGACCGGATCAAGGTCCGCAAGTTCCAGCGCGGCCTGCCCACCGAGATCACCATCGAGTACCCCGCGATCTTTAACGAACGCGACGAGAAGAAGCGCGCCGAGGTACGCGACATCCTCGCCATCCGCCTCGGAGGCAAGGCTGACGCGACATGGGATCCCGTACGCCGCCGTGTTGTCGCGACAATCGCCCCCACCGCGGGAGCGTCACTGATTCATGACGGCGACACCGGCGCGCTCGTCGCCGAGGACGGCGACAACCTCGAACGTGTCGCGACACGGGAGCACGCCACCGGCGTCATCAAGCAGGTGCTCGGAACGGCGTCGAAGGTCGCCGTCACCTTCGACGACAACGACATCCCCAACGCCATCGAGGTCGTCTACCCCACGACGCGCCACGACGTGTCGCCCCGGTTCCGGCAGGCGATCCTCACCCAGGTCGACGAGAAGATCGACATCAGCGCCGGCGCCTGGCGCGACATGTGGGATGTGAAAAACAGCTCGGTCAAGTTCGTGCCCCGCCCGCACTTCCCCAAGAACGCGCCCTATCCGCTTGACGTACCGTCGCGTTACGGAGTTCTCCCGTACGCAGTGAACGAAGACAACGAGCTCGTGGAATGGGTGCTCGGCAGTAAAAGCCCACACCACCTTGTCGTCGGCCCTACGGGAAGTGGTAAGACAGTCCTCATTCGGGATATCGCCATCTCCGCAGCAATGCAGGGAATTCCCGTGATTCTGTGCGACCCGAAACGCATCGAATACCGGGCCCTTGCCGGGTTCCCGGGCATCATCGTTGTCACCCGCATCGAAGACATCAGCTACGCACTCCTCAAGACGAGCGCACTGATGCACGAGCGATACGACCTGATCGAAGCCGGAATCGTCGATGAAGGATCCTTCACCAAGGTCCTGTGCATCGTCGACGAGTTCATCATCTACAAGGAACTCGTCAATGCCGCCTGGCGAGCGGAAAAGGACGAAGACAACAAGCCCCAAAGGGGAGACGACCCCTCCATCAAGGCGATGAACAACATGGGCTACCTCGCCCGCAGCGCCGATGTCCACCTGGTCATCGGCATGCAGCGGCCCGACGCCGACATCCTCGGCGGCCCTTTGCGCGACCAGCTGCGCAAGCGCACCGCCCTGGACCAGCACACCCCTGAGACCGCGAAGATGATGTGGGGCAACGCCCGCACCGGCACCGACCTCCCCAGCGTCCAGGGACGCGGCATGTCAGAGACCGGCTTCGGCCCCGCAGAGATCCAGGTGCTACGCATGCTGCCGCCTGGCACCAAGGGGCACTCGGCAGAGGACGCCCTCATGTGGGCAGAGGTCGAACGCCGGGCCTCCGACCCGAAGGTCTGGGAGAACGTCGAGATCCCCGACTTCTTCCCCGAGCTGGAGCAGCGCCGCAGGGACGCCATCCAAGAGATCAAGGCCCGCTACGGGCAGGGCGAGCAGCCCGCCCTCTCCCTCAACAAGCCCGCCCTTGAAGCGCCAGCGGACGACGAATCCGAAGAGGTCACCGCCGCGCCTGCACATGAGCCGCAGTCCAGGCTGGAGCAGGTCAGCCCCGAGGCCCTCGAAGTGGGCGACCAGATCATGATCGAGGACGAGACAGGCATCCCCGAGATCGTGGAGGTCACCGGCATCGAGTACGCCAGCGAAGACGGCGAGGAGATCATCGAAGTCGAGTACGTCTCCACGGAGACGGGGACCAACGGCATGTTGCAGCTGGGCCCGGACAGCGACGTCGACCGCTGTGGCTAGTGCTGCTCCGCGAAAGTTCATGGAGGGGGGACTACGTCGTCAGCCGACCTTGAGGGGGCTGGCTGCGTAGGTCCACCGGAAGGGCTTCGCGGTCTCGTTCCGGTGGACCATGTAGTCGTTCATCTTGGCGATGAGGTCGCCGCGGCTGGTGAAGTCGCCGTGTCGTAGGACGCGGCGGGTCAGGGCGGAGAAGACCAGTTCGACTTGGTTGAGCCAGGAGGCGTGAGGCGGGGTCCAGTGCACGTGCCAGCGCGGATGGCCGCTCAGCCACGCCTTGGTGTGCTTGGCGGTGTGTGAGGAACCGTTGTCCAGTACGACGTGGATCTCCTTGCCCGGAGCGATGGCCGCGTCCAGTTGGTCGAGGAAAGCGGTGAAGGTGGCGGCGTTGTTCCGGGTGATGACCTCGGTGAGGACCTCGCCGGTGGTCACGTCCAGGGCCGCTACGAGGGAAACGGTGCCGTGCCGGATGTACTCGAACTCCTGGCGTGCGGGTCGGCCCGGGGCAGCGCGGCGGCCGGGGTGTTTGCGGGAGCGGGCCGCGATCGCGGTCTTCTCGTCGATGGACAGGATCACGGCTCCTTCGGGTGGATTGCGGTACAGGTCGCAGATGTCCTTGGCCCGTTCCCAGAATCCCGGGGTGTCACGGCGGGTGAGCCAACCGGTCACCTTGTGCGGTTTGAGGTCCAGGTCGGCCAGGATGCGGCCCACTTGCGAGGCGGAGATTGCCGCGAACACGGTGCCGGCGACCTGCTCGGCTATGGAGCGGTGGCTCCAGGTGGCCGCGCCGTCGGGCGGTGACTGGGTGGCGGCGGCCACGACCGCGACCCGAACCAGATCGTCATAGATGCGCGGTCGGCCCGAACGGGCGGCATCTCGCAAGCCCTTCATACCGCAACGCGCAAACCGGCCACGCCACTTGCGGACCGTGTTCACGCTGGCCGCCACCTCCCGGGCGATCGCCCCGTTGCTCAGGCCCTCGGCTGCCGCCAGGACGATCCGGGCCCGCAGCACATCCCGTACCTGTGCCTTCATCGAGACTGCCAACTGCTCCAGCCGCTCCCGTACTGCCCCCTCCAGCACGATCACTGCGGCCTCCACCATCAGCGCCCACCCCTGCCTCCCTCTACGGCCCCACCGTGTCCCGCTCGTGCGGCGAGTGAGATCACGCCATGTGCACCCTTCCGGCCAACCATTGTCCAACAACTAGACATGCCTAAATAATGGACACATGATGGTGGTGTGAGTACAGAACGAGAGCAAGCACTGGCCGCACTGCGCGAGTGGTCCGTCCCCGGATGCCGCGCGGATTTGGTCGAGGCGGCCTGGAGGGCGGGTGCCACCGTGGTGGCGATCGCTGAGGCTGCCCGCGCCAAGAGCCGCCAGACCATCTACGACGACCTCAAGTCCCGGGGCATCGACCCCCGCCGTGACCGACCCAAGGAGACCGACATGACGATCAGCCCCGTGACCATTGAGGGCATCACCGGCACCGACGCCGTCAAGGACAGCGAGGTGACGGACGCCGCCGTCAGGCGCATCATCACCGAGAACCCCGGCATGCCGGAGGACGAGCAGCGCCAGCGCTTCGTGACCGAGTTCAAGCGGCTGGGCGAGGTCGAGAACACGCTGCGCTGGTACAACACCCTCCGCTCCCAGCTGCTGGAGGAGCAGGTCGCCCGCGAGGAGCGCGACCGCGCTCTGCACCTGGTCGAGGTCCGCTGGGAGGCCCTGGCCGACCCGAACAGCAAGGGCAGCTGGCTGCACGGACACCAGGCGTACGTCCGCGCCGTGGACGACGCCCGGATCGCCATCGACATGTGGGAGGAGCGCGCCACCGCCGCCGCGAAGTCCCCGGGAGCGGCCGCGCTGATCCCGGACGGCAACGGCGAGTACCACGGGACCTACCGGCGCATCCTCGACGCCGGCCACCCCGTCCTGACCGTCCCCGGCACCGACCCGGCCGCCGTCGCCGAGCAGCTGCGAGCCAACCTGGACCAAGCCCACGAACACCGCCAGCGCCAGGCCGGACAGACGCTCGGCCTCGCCACCGCCCAGAACTGATGAAGATGAAGGGGAACATCGTGCTGAATCTCGACCGGTTCGTCATCGACGACGGCCGCCACCTGCCCCAGCTCGTCATCGACGAGGATGCCTCCACCGCCGCCGGGACGGCCCGCTTCCGGGCCAGGTGCTCCTGCGGCCGGATGGCCTCCCACCCCGCGGGCACCCGCGAGCAGGCCCTGGCCGCCCACCTCGCCCACGTCAACACCAAGATCGGCCCGTCCAAGGGCCCGAAGTGGCTCCCTGCCGGCGCGCGCGTCATCATCCTGGCGGTAGCCATGCTGATCATCTGGGGCGCCTGCTACGCCACCGGCCAGGTCGTCACCCACGACCAGGACCTCACCGGCGCTACGGCCAAGACCGTCCTCGGCGGCTCTCATCTGGCCGGTCTCGCCCTGGCCTTCGGCCTCATGGTCGCCGCCCGGCGCTACATCGCTGCCACCCGCGCCTGACACCGCACCACGAGAAGCGGCGCCCGAAGCCATAAGAGGTGGCTTCGGGCGCCGCTTCGACTCTAGCGACCAGGCTGCGAGCCAACGAGAAAGCCCTCCACGAACTTTCGCGGAGCAGCACTAGCCAGGCCGCGATGCCGTAGCCGACGTGCACATCTGATCCAGGGGCCGGAGCCGCATGGCTTCGGCCCCTGGTCTGCCCTCTGGGGCCGGGGGAAGTTGGAAGGGCGTGGTGGCCATGAGCGCGTAGGGGGAAGACTGGCCGCATGAGGGCGAGCAACCGGGCCACCGTCTCCGGCCGCACCTATACCCGAACACGGCCGCGGGGCTTCGCCCCCTGGCGCCCGGCGCCGGCCACCCGCCGCCTCGTCGAGCAGGTCCAGGCCGTGCTCGCCGAGTACGACGCGTTCTTGCCGATGACCGCTCGCCAGGTCTTCTACGCCTTGGTGGGCAACTACCAGTACCCCAAAGACGAACGGGCCTACGCGAGGCTGCAGGAAGCCATCAACCGGGCCCGCCGCGCGGGACTGATTCCGATGGACTCCATCCGCGACGACCGCGCCGTGGTTCTGGCCCCCGACCCCGGCTTCGCCAGCCCCGAAGAGTTCCGCCGAACGGTCCTCGACCGCGCCGCCGCGTACACCAGGCCGCTTGACGAGGGGCAGCCCCGGGCGGTCGAAGTGTGGGTGGAAGCGGTGGGCGCCATGCCGATGATCGCCACCGTCGCCCACGAGTTCGGCGTGACCGTGTACGGCAGCGGCGGCTTCGAATCGGTCGCGGCGAAGCACGACGCCGCCCAGCGGATCGCCGCCCGACCGGTGGTGACCACCGTCCTGAGCCTGGGAGACCTGGACCCATCGGGCTGGTCCATCGTCGATGCCGCGGCCGACGATGTGGCGGTGTTCGCCGAGCAGTTGGGAGCCGAACCGCCGACCGTGTCACGGCTTGCCGTGACCGAGCAGCAGGTACGCCGCTACCAGTTGCCCACCGCACCGCAGAAGGCCACCGACCGGAGGGGGGCTCACATGGAAGCCACCGTGCAGGCCGAGGCGCTCTCCCCAGCACAGCTCACCACCATCGTCCGCACCGGGCTGGAAGCCGTCCTCGACCTGGACCAGCTCGCATGGGTCCGCCGCCGTTCCACGGCCGAACGCGAGCAGCTCCAGGATCAGCTGCGACGCCTTCAGTGGTAGCCGCTCAAGTCGGCGGCCGCGGTTGAGGTCCGTCAGCAGTTGAGCTGTCGCCGCGGCCGCCGCGCGCAGAGTAGCGCGGCGACCCGACCGAAGCCGCTTCATACGATCCGCTTACGGTCGTATGCTGCCTGTATGCCGAAGGAACGCGTCACCATCTCACTGGACGGCGAGATCGCCGCGGCGATCCGCAAGCTTGCAGAGACTGGCCAGACCGAGTCGGTCTCCGCCTACGTGACCGAGGCCGTCGAAGACCGCCTCGCCCGTCAAGAACGCGCTGAGCGGATCATCAAGGGCTGGGCCGCTGAGGCTGAGCAGAAGGATGCTGCCCAGTGGGCGCAGGCCCTGGACTGGGCACGTCGGACCGCGCACAAGGACGAGCACTCCGACACTAAGGGCGCCGCGTGATCGGCGGGTACATCCTCGACGCCACCGCCGTACGCCAGCTCGCTCAAGGTGGCCCGTACATGATCGCCAGGGTCTTCTACGCGGTCGAAGCGGTCCAGGCGCTCTACGTGCCCACCACCGCTCTCGCGGCCGGGCTCGTCGGGTTCGACCTCAACGCGGCGCGGCGTGAGCAGGTGGAACAGGCCTTGGATGCACCGGCGTTCCAGATCCACGACCTCGACCGGGCCACCGCACTGGCGGTCGCAGAGATCGCCACCATGGCTCAGGTCGACATCGCCACCGCCCATGTCGCCCACCTCGCGCTGCGCCGCCCCGGCCTGCCCGTGCTCACCACCCAGCCCGGCGAACTCCACAAAGTCCACCCGACCATCGAGGTCGAAGAGCTCCCCTGATCCCGCGGTCACCGACCGAGGGGTGGTTCGATGTCGCCGCCTTCGGCGTGATGAGCGAGGACGTCGACCAGGCGGTGGAGCGGCAGCAGAGCCGGATCGCGGCCGTCGGTGTAGCGCAGGACACGGACCAGGTTGTCGAGCAGCTGGGAGAGCCGGCCGTACGGCGCGGTGCGCTGCACCGCGCGCATCGAGTCCTCGCTCCACTGAGTTCGGGCAAGGCCTGCGGCGAACTGCAGCTCGGCGGCGCGGGGTAGCCACTGCCCGCGCTTGTAGTCCCCGTGCAGGGCCTCGGCGTCGCGGGTGAGGACGTGCCAGAGCAGATCGGCCGGTCCGAGTTCGGGGGAGTCACGGGCGGGCCGTCCCCTGCGGCAGGACTCGCACAGGCCGACAGATCGGGGCGGGCCCAGCGCAGGCCGTAGAACCACGGTTACGCCGGGGGCCGCCGGCGCGTCACAGAGATGGCATACCGGACGCACTGCAGCGAGTCGACGAGGGCGGCCGCGGGCTGGAAGAGGCGAGGTCACACGGTGCCCAACTGCCCTTCCCACTACGACGGCACGCCCGCACGCTCATCTCCGTGAAACCGGTCCGCAGGTACGCCCCCTCAGCCCCAGCAGCCTCAGTTTCGTTAAGTCGGACCCAGTTTCTGCAACGGGTGCATTCTGTGCCGCAACCGCGCACCGACGTACAACGGGAAGGAAGAAGTCCGGCGTTGTCGGTGGCATCCGATACCGTCGTCTCAGTGGCGTTCCGACCGCCCATCCTGGCCATATGCGCACCCACGCCGCGCAGGCCGCAACGGGAGAAGGTCCTCCGGGATCCGGGAGCAACCGCACGTCTGCTTGTCTGTTCTGCCCTTTCCGGGGGTCGCGTGGGGACCCAACTCAACCGGTCAGGAGGCGACCGTGACCAAGCGCACCACCGAACAGCAGCGCGCCCGTGATCTCCAAGACGCCGAAGGCATCGGCTACCACGAGGCCCTCAACCGCGTCCGCGCCGATCGTGCCGAACCCGTATCGGACGAGCAGACGCGGGAGGCGAACGAGCCGCCGGCCGTCGCGTACGTCCTGCAGCCCACTCCCGAAGAGGCCGCGGCCAACATCACCGCCGAGGAGCTCGGCGTACGCGCGCTCCCCGCCGACGCCACCCCCGCGCAGCGCGCCCACGCAGAAGCCGTATGGCGCGCACAGACCAACCCGGACCTGCCCTGCCGCTGCTCCGGGACCAAGTGCAGCCACGGCACCCGCTGCACCCAGGAGTACCTCCCCGAGACCCGGGGCGGCGACGTCGAGCAGTGCACCGGCCGCTTCGTGCACCTCGACCGGCATCCGGGCTCGATGTTCGACCTCACCGCCTGGTTCGACATCTACATCTGCGCCGACTGCGAGGAGAGCTACGAGACCACGGTGACACTGCCGGACATCCCGTGGGGCGAGGTCCGCGACCGCGACCAAGTCGACGGCGAGCGGCACACCGGAGTCGTGGGCGCGGACACAGTGACCGTGATCTACGACGGGATCAGGCACCCCAATTTCCCCGGCGCCGACCGCGACGAAGACGACGACGATTACGACGACGACCCCACCGGCTACTACAGCGGCCAGTGCCCCGAGTGCGGCGCAGGCGGGGGCGGTTACGAGGACTGCGTCTGTGACGCCGACTACGGCTGCGAGGAGTGCGGAGCTGGCGACCGCGACCACCCGTACGCCGACTGCGTCTGCTACGGCGAGGACGAAGGGGAGGCCGCGTGAACGCGGTAGCCGACGCCCGCGACGTCATCGCCCGCGGCCTGGCCGTCTTCCCCATCCCCGCCAACTCCCGGATCCCCAAGACGGGCTGGCAGCAGCTCGCCACCCTCGACAAGAACAAGCTGCCGAACTCCTCGACGGCAGCCGCAACGTCGGCATCGGCTGCCGCGCCTCCCGCGTCGTCGCCCTGGACCTCGACGTCATGCGCCGCCGCCTGGACGGCCCGAAGTACAACGGCATCGAGACCCTGCGCACCCAATGCGAGGATCACGGTGAGGACTGGCCCGACACCTTCACGGTGATGACACCCTCGGAAGGACTGCACCTGTACTTCCGGGTGCCGGCCGACTGCACCATCGGCAGCAGCACCACAGGGCGCAGCCCGCTCGGACGCGGGATCGACGTACGCGGTCCCGGCCGTCGCAGCGGCGGCTACCTCCTCGGACCCGGCTCCGTGCTCAGCGGCCTCGGCTACGTCATCACCCAGGACGTCCCCGTCGCGCCGCTGCCCCAGTGGATCGCCACCCTGCTCACCAAGCCGCGCCCATGGTGAGCCGCGACCTGTTCGACCACCACGAGGAATGCGACCTCCTGATGGTCGACGAGGGCGGGCACTGCACCTGCCCCGACGAGGACGACCCCCCGTATCGGCAGAGCCTGTACGAGGCACCGGTGTGGGGCGAAGACCGCAGTCCCCACGACGGCCGCCTCGCTGGCCCCGCCATGGACTGGTAGCACAGACGAAGGCGGGGACAGCGCAGTGGGCGCTGTCCCCGCCTTCGCGGAAGTGCGGTCAGTGACCGATGTCCTCGGGCTTCACGTGCCCTTCCTCGGCCATCTTCTGCAGGTAGCGCTGAACGGTCCGCGCCCCCACAGGGACCCGCTCGTCGGCTGCAACGATCGGACCCGTCACCGGCTTGTTGTCACGGAGGTACTCCAGGACAACCGCAACCGCCGACTCGTAGTTGGCCTGCCGACGATCGGCGTTCTCCTGGTCCTCCTGGCGCTCCCGAGCGTCACGCTCGCTACCACTCTCCACGGTGACGACCGTCGACATCCGGGGCCTCTTGGCGACGAGAGGCTGCGTCGAGTAGGCCATGGGCTGAGCAGCGCCAGCCTCGCCCTGCTCCTGGAGCTTGGCGAAGTCCTCTTCACCGGGGCTCACCGCACTGACTGCGGTGTAAGGGGCGTCCTGCTCAGGAGCGGTGTCCACGGAGCGCGCCCCGACGGGAAGGGCCGTTTGCTCAGGGCTGTTCTCCAACTCCCGCTGCTGAACAGCAGGAGCGATCTCCGGGGCCTGGAAGGTGGAGGGAGCCCTGTGGAGTGCGATCTTCAGGAGCTGCTCGTTGCTCGGCTTCACTCCGAGCTGCCGCATCTCGTAGACCTGAACATCCGTGAGCTCGCCGAGGCGCAGCTCGGACCGCAGATCAAGCGGAGCCTTGAAGCGCCAGAATCGCCCGTAGGCGTTGCGCAGGGCAGTCATCGCCCGCATTCGCTGCTGCTTCTTCGCCAGGCCCTCCTTGTGAGAGCCGATCTTCCACAGCCGCATGTACCGGAACAGGTGGGCGGTAGCGAACGGCGCGAGCACCCAGTCGATGAACGGGATGGGGTCCGGCCGCGTCCCATTGGCACGCCCGATCTGAACCCGGTAGGCGTGCGCGATGATCTCGGTGATGCCGATCCACAGGGCAGGCAGCGCAGCATGGGCGAGCTGTGCCGTGAAGTCGTTGGTGCTCGTGACGTTGAGGTGGATCGTCGCGTAAGTCAGGGCCCAGGCCATCCACCGCGGCCAGCCCAGCTCCATCCCGAAGCGGATCAGGACGAGGTAGAGCAGGCTGAACACGGGGATCGCGATGTCGACGGCGATCGGCACCAGCTCGGGGTGCTCAACGCCCGCGAGACGCATGCTCTTGGTGACGTTCTCGAAGGACATGAAGAGGCCCAGGCCACCGATACCCACGGCACCCAGCCCGATCACTGGGAACGTCAACTTCTCAGCCAGGGACAGCTTCGGCATCTTCCACGTCGTGGAGGGCTGCTCCTGGGACGTCGAATCCGTGAGGGCCGGCGGTTCGGTGCCGTTCATCCTGTCTCCTCCGTGACGAGTGGTCAGCATGGGCTTCCGCCAAGGTCGTTCATGCTAGCGCCAATAACCCATGAGTCGCATGGAACTTCCCCTATAGTGTTCAGTCGCTGAACACTTGTCAAGCTCTTGCCGGTAGTGTTGAGGCCTACCGCCGGGCCCGCAGAGAAGCGGACCGTATCCACAGGACCGGCCATGCACCGTGGGGCGCATGAGACGAAACCACACCCCGAAGAACCAGTTCCTCCCGTGCCACGCGCACGACAGCCTCGGCGCCGCTGACCAGTCAGCGTGCCTGCGACAGATACCGGCGGGTGTCCAGGCCCAGTTGACGTTCCTGCTCGACCGCCGGGCCGCCGAGTGGGCGAAGTTCTACCCGAAGGCCGGCCCCCGCCGCATCCGCCGACTCGCCATCAAGGACGTAGCGCGCATGCTGAACAGCCGACCCCGCACAGTGCGATGCCACGCGAAGGGCAGCCGCATGCGCCCCGGCCGCGCCCTGCGAGACCGCCTCAACTCCGAAATGATCCGCGCCTTCTGCCCCGTGCACCTCGCCGAAGTCGACGCAGAGAACGCAGCCCTCGCCGCGCGCACAGCCCGCCGCCACGCCGCGCGGAACGTCGAGAACCGGGAGCAAGCCCGGGTCAGGCAAGCGGCACTGCAGGCACGGCTGGGGCAGCTTCCGCCCGGATAGGCCTGTCACGCCCTCTGTCACGCCAAATCAGCGTGACACCTGTGACCTGCGAAAACACCGCCGAAACCCGGATCCTGGCCCTTCCGCAGGCCGGAGCGTGACGCGTGACAGCACTCCGATCGCGAGCAAGACCAGGGTCACTCATCCACGTCGAAGCCGTGCGCAAAGCCCTTGATCAACGGGTCGAGTTCGGCCCCAGCACCGCAAAGCGCACACAGCCGAGTACGCGGATCCTCCGCCGCGCTCAGGGCCTGGTCGACACTCAACGCGGGGGCGCCCGAGGGCGCCTCATCGCAGTCCGGGGCGTGCAGGACAGCACGATCAGGACCGCTGCCGACCAGCCGCTGCAGCACCCAGCCGGACGGCCGACGCTCTCCGAGGATCTCCTCGACGGCCGAGGGCGGCGGTAGCCGAGTCGTCGGCACCACCGCGGAGTCGTACTCGATCCCCTCGACTGGCAGGACCTGCAGCCCAGGAACCAGCCACATCATGTACTCGCGGACCTCGAGCCGACCCGCATCATCGTTGTTCCAGACATCAACGCCCGTACGGTACTGCCACGAACCGTCCGGCATCTGCTGGCGCTCATGGAGCCGCCCGCGCAGCTCCTCGCCATGGGGCATGACCACGCGTACGGGCAGCGGCGTGTACGCGTCATCGGGGACTTGCGTCATAGGCACACCGTAGATGCGGCGGGAGCCTCAACTGAGTGCTGGGACTCGTCCGGCGGGTGGCGACCCTGGGCAGGGTGATCCCGTCGAGACCAGCGACTTCAAGTCAGGTTGGGTCAGTTTTGATACGCCCTCTTGTGGTGTATCAAAACTGACCCGTACGGTTGTGGGCATGGACGACGCTGCTGAACAGAAGACACAGGCCCTCAACGACCTGCGCACATGGCGTAGTTGGACCGACCGCCGCGACCCGCTCATCTACGCGGCACACATCTCAGGCGCCTCGCTCTCAGAGATCCACGAGGCCAGCGGAGTCGCGAAGAACACCGCCCGCACCGCCATCGCCGCACAGGAGGAAGCCATGACCACCGCCACCGACGCCCTCGCCAAGTACCACCACCCGAACTTCATCTCCGTCGAACCGGGCCGCTTCCAGGGCGAGTTCAGGTTCACCTGGAAGCCGTTCACCGGCCGCGAGCCTGAGCCGGCCCGCCCCGACGCCTCGTACGAGGACGAGTCCCTGTCCAGCGAGGACCGAGACCGGCTCAACATGGAGTACCGGGCCGCCGAAGAGATGTGGGGCATCGCCCGCTTCCACCTCAAGGCCCGCCCCCAGGTCACCACGATGGCGCCGCTGTGGACCACCTACCAGACGGCCCAGACCGCAATGACGGAGGCCTTCGAGGCCTTGCTGTCCACCACCGACAACACCTGGCGCGCACAAGTCATGAAGCTGACCGACCTCCACCGCACCGCCCTCGCCGCGGCAGAGAAGTGGGATCAAGCAGCAGAGGAACTGGCCCTGATCCACAAGGAGTACTCAGAGGCCGTAGGCCCCGACAAGGACCGACGTGTCGAAGACCTGATCTCCGACTACAACACACCCACCCAGGGCTGGAAGGTGGACTGGTACTCCACGTACGAGATCCCCTCCTACCCCTGGAACCAGGAGTTCCAGACCCCGACCGTGAAGACGGTGACGGAGGAGATCGAACAGCAGAAGACCCGGATCCGCGAGGTTGCAGACCTCACCGGCGAACGCTGACTACCGAAGGGATGAGCACCGTGCTTGAACGCTTCGCTATCGACGACGGCCGCCACCTACCGAAGATCGTCATCGACGAGGACGCATCCACCGCCGCAGGAACAGCCCGCTTTCGCTCCACCTGCTCCTGCGGCCGGATGCCCCAGCTCCCCGCGGGCACCCGCGACCAGGCCCTTGCCAGCCACATCGCCCACGTCAATACCCGCCTTGGCCCCTCACGCGGCCCGGCCTGGATGCCACTCGGTCCGCGCGTCGCGATCCTGGCCATCACCATGCTGCTGACCTGGCTCGGCTGCTATGCCGCCGGACACCTCGTCGTCGATGAACTGGACTTCGGCACGACCGCCACCATGGCCGTGCTCGGCGGATTCCACTTCGTTGGCTTGGCGCTGGCCTTCAGCCTCATGGTCGCCTTCCGCCGCTACATCGCCCCCACCCGCGCGTAACCTGCGCCAGAAAACAAGCGAGGGCCGGAGGCATCGGAAGTGCCTCCGGCCCTCACCCAAACTGTACGTTTCACCAGGAGGAGAGCCATCATGGCTTCGGAACTGCCCGACATCTATGAGGCCCGCCAGGGGCACGCTCTACGTGAGGCAATGGAGCGTGGCGATACAGACGAAGCACGCAGGATCGTCCGGCACGTCATCGCCGAGGCCGCCCTCAATGACGACGAGAAAGAGATGTTCCGGGACACGCTCGCCGCCGCGTTCCTCTTCCGTGAGCAGATGCAGGCCGCGAAGCGGGGCGACCAGAAGACCGCCGATCGGATCGCCGAGTTGATGACCGCCACTGTGCAGCCGAGGATCATTACGCAGACCGTCGCCGCCGGCTACCTCCAAGCCGGGCTGCGCGAAGGGCTGCCCGCGAACCGACACGACCAGCTCATGGCGTGGATCGACGAACTCAACCTCGGGCCGGAGATCCGCACTGCCGCTGCCAAGGTCCGGCGTCTACCTGCCGAGACCGACAACTCCACGCAGGCCTGACTCCATGCCCAGTACTCCGATCACGACTGCCCCAACGATCAGGACGACGAAGGAGCCAGCACCGTGTTCGAACGTGTTGCCAACGACGAGGATGGAGCGGCGCTTGCTCGGATGCGCGATCGTCTCCGGGAGGAGCAGCGCCGCGTCAGGACGGCCGCAGCTGCCATGGTCATCAGCGTCCCCCTCGCGTTGTTGAGTGGGTGGCTCGCTGTACATCCGGCCCAGTCCTTCGCAATGCGTTGCCTGATGGCCGTGACTCTCGTGTTCATCGTGGTTGTCGACGTGTCGTGGGCTCGACGCTTCCGGATGGGATGGGTGTGCCGTAAGTCGTATCAGTGGCACGTCAACTACATGGAGAGGGAAGAGAAGTAGATGCTTCGACCGACGCCTCACCTTCGGCATGTTGATCTTGTCGGGCCTGCTGTGAGGTCCTGATAGAGGCCATTCCGG
>NZ_CP109058.1 GCF_035975855.1 Streptomyces sp. NBC_01304
CCTGGCCATCACCATCCCGCTACGGGTCACCACCGGGGACGTCATCGCCCGCGCGCAGGCCGACTTCGCGCTACGCGTGCCGCAGGCCGACGCCGCCGCCATGCTCCGCAGCCGCCTCAAGTTCAAGGGGCACGCCGGATGGAGCCACCTGATCACCGACGCATTCGACGACGAGGAGACCCGCCCATGACCACCCTGCAGACATTCACGGCCGCGCTCCGCCAGCTTGCCGAGGACTACCCCACCGACCCCGAGGGCACGGCTACCGTGACCATCACGGTCACCGACCCGGCGACCGGCGAGACCCACCAGCTCGACATCCAGCCCGGCCAACTCGACGCCGTCACCGACGCGGTGAGGGGCCAGCTGGACACCTTCCGCAACGCGCACCCTGACCAGAGCGGCCAGTGCGGACACTGCGGAGGAACCGGGCACGCACGCACCCACGGGGAAGGGGCAGCCGCATGATCCTCGCGGCGGAAGAAGGCGACATCACGACGATCATCGGGGGCATCGCCCCCGACTGGGGCCCGTTCGGGACCCTCGGGACCGAGGCCCGCGTGATGATCGAGGTAGTGATGGCCATCGCCATCCTGCTCTGCCTCGGCATCGCCATCTGGGGAGCCGCGAAACAACGGATTGGCGCGACCGCCCTGCGCGACACCTTCAGCGCCGAGCAGGGCAAGGGCCTGATCGTCGCCGGACTGACCGGCGTGTTCATCATCGGCTCGCTCGGCACCGTCTTCACCATCGTCTACGGCATGGCCGTCTGACCGGGCGCCGGGAGGAGACCGACATGGCGCCCGCCCCCGTCCCGTGGGACGAACTGGCCGCCCACACGCCGACCGTGAAGCGCTACCGGGCCAAGGTGTACGAGCGCGGCCCCGATGAGTGCTGGTACTGGCTCAGCGCGATCAGCAGCAGCGGCCACGGCAAGATCAAGGCCGGACCCGCCTCCCGCACCGTCACCTCGCACCGCCTCGGCTACGCCATCGAGCACGGCGCCCTCCAGCGTGCGGACGATGTCGTCCGCCACACCTGCGATGAATCGTCCTGCCACAACCCGAGCCACTGGATCGCCGGCGCCCGGGTCGACAACATCCGCGACTACTACCGCCGCCTGCACCGGACCGAGCACGCCCTCAGCGACGTACGCCTCGCAGACGGACGCGCCGTCGCCATACGCGAAGCGATCCTCACCGCCCAGAAGACCGGCGCCGACGTCGAGGCCGCCATCGCCGCAGCCATCGCAGAGGGTTACCCCCAGGGCACCCTCTTCTGACCCACCCCGGGTAACAGTTGACGCCGCCGCCCGAAGATCAAACCCCATGCACATGGGGAGAAGGAGCGAGAGCATGGCCGACCCGAAGACCGACCCGGGCCGCGAGGGCACCCGGCTGATCTCTGTGCTGGAGAAGTGCTGGACCGCGATCCAGCGCCACCACCCCGATCTCCCTCCGGTGCTGTTCATCACCGGAACCGGAATCCCGAAGCGGCAGACCGAGAAGCCCCGCACGTCGACCGGCGCACCCCGCCGCCGAGAGCTTGTCACCCGCGGGCACCACTGGGCCGACCGGTGGGCCGTGGCCGAGCGGGAGCAGCGTCTGGCGGAGCTGTTCGTGGCGGGCGAGACCGTCCGGGACGGAGGCGCCGAAGTCCTCAAGACCCTGCTACACGAGGCCGCCCACGCGCTCGCCCATGTTCGAGGCATCCAGGACACCTCCCGGGGCGATCACCGGTGGCACCGCAAGGAGTTCGCGACACTGGCCCGGGAGACCGGGCTGGAACCACCGAGGAAGTCGGAGAAGCCGTTGGGTTTCTCCAATGCCGTGCTCACCGCCGCGACCTGCAAGAAGTACGCAGCGATCATCCGGCAGATCGACGGAGCCGCCCTTCCCGGCCTCGGCAGTGGCGACCAGGAGGACGCCGTCGAGGAGCCGCCGGCCCCGCCGGAGCCCGGCTCGACCAACGGCAAGCGGGTCAAGGTGGTGTGCGGATGCAAGAGAGGACTCCCCGTCACACCCAAGATCCTGGCGGAGGGGCCGATCATCTGCGGCCTGTGCGAGACCCCGTTCGCGGTGCCCGGCGAGGCCGACCAGGAGGACGCCGCCACGACCGAGACGAGCGACGATCCGGAACCCGAGCCGACCGCCGCCGAGCCCGCCGCCGTACTCCCCGAACCCCGCTCGGCCGAGCCGGACGAGCCGGACGAGCCGGACGAGGCCGGGGTTTCCCCCATGCACATGGGGCATTGACCCACCCAAACCGGCCCGCGCGAGCGCGGCCCCCGGGGCCGCCGTACGCGCAGGTTTTCCCCATGTGCATGGGGCGCCGGACCGCGCCGGCGCGCGAAGGGCGCGGCGAAATCGGCCGCCGCGAAAATCACCCCGGGTAACAGTCGAGGCCCGACCACATGATCGTGGTCGGGCCTCCCGTACGTCTCTGGCGAGCCTAGCGGCCACGCGCGGCACCGTCGAGCACCCGTCCTTGCGAGAGGCGCTCACGCCGTCCTCTCGCGCTCTCCAGGCCCGACTCACAGCCAAGGCCGACACCTACCGCACGCCACCAACATCACCCGCATCAGACCGCACCACATCACACGCATCGCACCAGCTCAAGCCACAACCAAAACCCATCTCTCACCTCTCGATTCGCCCCTACTACAACCCTCAATACAAAACACACCTAGGCATTCCTAATTTGTCGGTGTCGCTGCGCGTGCTTCTGCCGTATCCTCGTGATCATGTTGCGCTTCACGAGGATCACCGGTGGAGAGGCAGGATTGTCTTACCTGCTCTCCGGCGGCGGGTGTGAAGGCGGACATCAGCAGGAGGCCGAGGCCACGCTCAGCGGGCCGGAGGCGTACTACGCGAAGGGTGTGGAGCAAGGCGCTCCGGTTGCCACCTGGCTCGGTGCTGGCGTCAAGAACTTCGGCCTCACGGAAGGCACCGGAGCTACTGAGCGTGACATTCGCGCAATCTTCGGACAGCACGCGCACCCCGAGCAATACCGGGCCGCGATCTCCACCGCGAAGGCCCAGATCGACGCCGAAGGGCTCACCGGCAAGGCCGCAGAGAAGGTCATGGCCGACGCCGAGGCGTCCGCCCGACTCGGCCGGAAGGCGTACACGTACCGGACCGTCGAGGAGAGGACCGAGGCCCGGCTCGCGAAGGAACCGCATGCGGAGCCGGAGCGGATCGCGGAGATCCGGAGGGAGGAGAGGGCAAAGGGTCAGAACGCTCCGGCGATGTACTTCGACGCTACGTTCTCCGCCCAGAAGTCGATCTCCGTTCTCCACACGGCGCTCCAGGCCGCGGGCCGTCACGAGGAAGCGGCCAAGGTCCTGGCCGGCCATCACGAGGGCATCAAGGCCGCGACCGAGTACCTGCAGAAGGAAGCCGGCTACGGCCGCATCGGGTACCACGGGCAGGCCAAGGGCGACCGTCCGAGCACCGGCCGGTACGTCGACGGGCACGAGTGGACCGCCGCCGTCTTCGATCACCAGGTGAGCCGAGCTGGCGATCCTCAGATGCACTCCCATGTGGCACTTCTCAACAAAATCAAGGTCACCGACGAGTACGGCCAAGAGCACTGGGTGAGCCTCGACAGCCGGGCCCTGAACAAGGCCAGGGCGGCCGCCTCGGCGATCTACGAGCGCACGATGGAGCAGGCCATCGAGCGGGACACAGACGTCGTGTTTGAGACCCGGCCGGACGGCAAGTCCCGTGAGATCAAGGGCATGGCCCCGGAGTTGCTCGACGCCATGTCCGAGCGGAAGTTCGAGGTCGATGACCGGTACCAGGAACTGTTGGAGAACTACCGTCAGGACCACGGCCGCGAGCCCTCCGAGCTGATGAAGACCAGGCTCAAGGAGGTCGCTACCTTGAGCACGCGAGACCCGAAGCGGAATGAGCACCAGAGCCCGGAGGCGCGCATCGAGCGGGCCGAGCGGCTCGCCGCCGAGGTCGTTGACGGGGGCCTGGCGGCCGTGCTCGACAAGGCGGAGGCGGCCGGTCTGGAGATCCGGCTCGCCGAGTCGGGCGAGGTCGATTGGGACCGCGAGAAGGTCATCGGGGAGGCTCTGGAGACGCTGCAGACCAAGCGCTCGACGTGGGACAGGTCAGCGCTGATCCAGCAGTTGAACACCACGTTGGGTGACCAACTCCCCAGGGACATTCCGCTCGCGCCGCTCGCCAACGAGTTGGCGGACGAGGCCCTCAGGTCCGGCCGGTACGGCGTGGTGCAGACCGCCGGCCTCAGCATCATCGAGGACGCGCCGTCCCGGATCAGGGAGAGCGACGGCCGGTCCGTGTTCGGCCCCGGCCAGTTGGGCGCCGAGAAATTCGCGTTGGAGGAGCACCTCTCCAAGGAGGACCGGGTCGCCTCCCGTGCCCGCCAGACCGGCGCCCCGTGCCTGTCCCAGCAGGTCATCGACGAAGTGGTCCGGGAGTCCGGCGTCACCGCCGACCAGGCCGACGTGGTGCGCGGAGTGCTGGGTGACAGCAAGAAGGTCAGCGTCATCGAGGGCCCGGCCGGCGCCGGAAAGTCGTTCGCCACGGGTGTCATCGCCAAGGCGTGGGAGCAGCACACGGGAGGCCGTGTCATCGGGCTTGGCCCCAGTGCCGTCGCCGCCGAAGTCCTTGGCGAGGAGGGGATCGAAATCCGGGCCAACACCGCGAAGTTCCTCGACCTTGCCCGCGGCCGGGGCAGCGCCGAGGACATCGCGAAGCTCACGCTGCGCGCCGGGGACCTGGTCATGCTCGACGAAGCGGCCATGACGTCCACCGACCACATGAGCCGGATCTCCCAGATGGCCGAGGACGCCGGGGCCAAGCTGGTGACGATCGGCGACCAGGAGCAGCAGCAGAGCCCCGAGGCCGGCGGACTCTTCCGGCAGATGGTCGAGGACGGGCCGCACTACTCGCTGAACACGGTGCGCCGCTTCAAGAACGAGGACGGCACGGTCCGCGAGTGGGAGGCCAAGGCCAGTCTCGCCCTACGCAAGGGCGATGCCCGTGCGCTGGAGGAGTACGACCGCCACGGCCTCATCCAGGGCGGCACGTTGGAGCAGATGAAGGGCGCGGTCGTCCAGGCGTATCTCGCCGACACGCTCGCCGGACGCGAGTCCGTCGTCATCACGGTGACCAACGCCCGCGCGACGGAGCTGTCCCGGGAGATCCGTGGACGACTCGTCGAGTACGGGTTCGTCCAGGAGCACGGCGCCGACCTGGTGGACGACAACAGGGCCGGGGTCGGGGACCTGATCCAGGCCCGCAACAACGATCCGAAGCTCAAGGACAGCGACGGGATGCTCGTCTTGAACCGGCGCGTCTACCGGGTCACCGGCATTGGGGACGAAGGGCAGTTGAGCGCCCGCCGGGTCGCTGGCCGCAACGACGACGGCACCGAGCGTCTGGCCGGGGCGGTGAGCCTGCCCAAGTCGTACGTGAAGGAGCACGTCACGCTCGCCTACGCGGGCACTTCGCACGCGGTGCAGGGCCGCACGGTCGGGCACGGCGGGTACACGCTCGCCGAGGAGGGGATGACGCGGCAGCAGGTCTATCCCTCGCTGACCCGTGCCATCCGCGTCAACCGGATCATGGCCGTGTCAGAGGTCCCGGCCGACGAGCACCGGATCGAAGGACTCAGCCGGGACCCGCTGGGTCTGATCCAGGGTGCGCTGAGCCGTGACGGAGGCGAACTGGCCGCGCTGCAGGAGCTGCGGGAGTCGCAGGACTGGGCGGAGTCGATCCCAGCCCTTGAGCCGAAGTGGCGCGACTACGTCAACGGCCACAACCGCGAGCGGTTCGAGGGACAGCTGCGCCAGCTCCTCTCCTCCGAGCAGTTCGCCGAGCTGCAGACTCAGGACCCCAGCACCGTCTACCGGGCGCTGCGCGAGGCCGAGCTTGCCGGGCACGACGGGCAGCGTGTGCTGAACGACGCCATCAAGTCTGCGTCGATGACCAGCCCGGAGCCGGAGAACGTCGCCAAGTTGGTCAACTGGCGTATCGCGCGGGAGATGGAGAACCGACAGCCCGAGGGCCCCGCCGCCGGGCACAGCTGGACCGACCGGACACCGGAGATCCCCGGCATCGAGGGCCGGGTCGCCCGCGAGCTGGCCGCGGCCATGGACGAGCGGCGCGACGTGCTGGGCGAGCGACTGACGGACGAGCCCCCGGAGTGGGCGGTCCGCCACATCGGTCCGGTGCCCGAGGACACGCTGGAGCGGGCCGAATGGGCCCGCCGCGCGGGCACTGTTGAGGGCTACCGCGAGCTGTACGGCATCGACGCACCCAACACCGCGATCGGCCGTCTGCCCGCGAAGGGCGCCATCGAGCAGCGCGCCGCGTGGGAGGCTGCGCACGTCGCCCTCGGCCGCACCGAGGGTAACGACACCCTGATCAGGACGAACGACGCCACGCTGCGGGAGATGGTCGCCCGCTACGAGCGGGAGACCTCGTGGGCGCCGGCGCACGTGGGCGAGGAGCTGTCTGAGGCACGCCAGGCCGAGCGGCGGTACGAGGAGAAGGCGATCCTCACGCAGGCCGAGGCCGACCAGGCGACCGACCCCGAGCGGCGGGCCGAACTCGAGGAAGAGGCCCGCGGCTACGAGGACCTGGTCAGCAACT
Organism: Streptomyces sp. NBC_01304; assembly: GCF_035975855.1. Classification (NCBI taxonomy): domain Bacteria; kingdom Bacillati; phylum Actinomycetota; class Actinomycetes; order Kitasatosporales; family Streptomycetaceae; genus Streptomyces; species Streptomyces sp. NBC_01304. Next base: position 6,630 of record NZ_CP109058.1, read on the forward strand.
TCCACCAGCGCGTCGAGGTGCTGGAGCAGATCGACGAGGCCCGCGGCGAGTGGTACGAGGAGACTGCCCCGGCCAGGGAGGCCGCCGAGGCTGCCCGCACCGAGCTGGAGCGCCGTGGCCTCGACGACCAGGCCCAGGCCGTGCAGGCCGCCGACGAGCGGGACCAGAACCTCGACGAGGAGCGTGTCGTCGAGCCGGAGTACGACCTCGACCAGGCCCCGGACATCGACTGGGAGATCGAGGGCGCGACCCTCGACCAGGCGCCCGAGGTGCGCGACGAGGCCGAGCTGACCCCGCTGTCGCAGGCCGAGCAGGAGGAGCTGCAGCAGGCGCTCGCGGCGTACGAGCAGCAGCACCGCGCCCCCCAGGCGGCCGAGCGGGACATCGACTGGGACGTCGAGGGCACGACCCTCGACCAGGCGCCCGAGGTCGACCACGACGGCATCGAGCAGCAGCTGGCCGAGCAGGACGAGCAGCAGTGGATCGAGTCCGAACTGGACGCCGAAGCTGCCTCGTACCACGCGGACCGGCAGGCCGAGGCCGAGCAGGCTCCGGAGATCGACTGGGCCATCGAGGGTGAGACCTGGCGAGTCGACCCGGACGCCGAGCAGGACGTCGAGGCCGAGCTGGAGCCGGAGCACGGCATCGAGCCGACCGCCGAAGCGGACACGTACGTCTACGAGCCCAACCCCGAGCTGGACGCCGCGATCGAGGCGTACGCACAGCAGTTGCGGGAGAAGACCACGGCCGCTAACGAGGCCGAGCCGGAGTACGACCTCGACCAGGCCCCGGACATCGACTGGGAGATCGAGGGCGTCACGCACGCACAGCGCCCGGAACAGCTGGACGCCGAGCAGGAGCGGGCGCCCGAAGCATCCACGCCCACCCCCGAGGACGAGTACCGCGAGCTCTACGAGCAGCAGGCGGCACAGCAGGTCAGGGCTGGTACGGACCTTGAGGCCCCGGCCGCCGAGCAGCTTCCGGGCCAGCTGGCAGATCTGCAGGCCGACTTGGAGCAGGCGCACGGGGCGCTCGCGGAGATTGCCGCCCGACGGGCCGAGCGCGAGCAAGCGGCCGAGACCGAGCGTGCCGAACAGATCGAGGTCAGCCGCCGCACCCGCGAGGCCGAGGTCCAGGCAGTACCGGAGATCGACCAGGGCGGGCCGACCATGAGCTACGGATCGCAGGGGTGATCGCGTGTCCTGGCCTGCTGTCGGTGCTTGCCCCTACGCTCAACCGATGACAGGGAGGTGAGGCCGTGAGCGCCCAACCAGAGTGGACGCCACCGGAGTTGCGGCCGCAGCAGGAACTCCTCGCGATGATCGAGTACGTCACCGAGAACGGGTACAGCAGCAACCCGTACGACGGGTACGACAAGGGGCTCCTGGCCGCGCTCCGCTGGGCCGCCGGCATCACCAGCACTCCGCCGGTCAGTGACGCTCCCCTCGATCGCCCTGTGACCGGCACCGATGCCAAGCGGGAGCAGTACCAGGCGTACGAGGCCATGAGCGGATTGGCCGAGCCCAAGCTCCGGGCCGTCGCCCAGGACAAGGGCCACGGATACGTGACAGGGGTGGAGAACACCCTGGCGTGGGCGGTCGGCGGAGACGCCCTTTGGATGCCAGGGCAGTCCTAGCCGCAAGGCACAGTCGGCAGCACGAAGCCCCCAGCGCAAGGAAGGCGCTGGGGGCTTTCGGCTGTCCGGGGTCAGCTCGTGGCTTCCACCGGGCCGGGAGGCGGTGCTGACGGACGCCATTCGAGGTCCCTGGCGATGACCTCGCTGAGTGCTGCATCATCTTCCACGGCCATTGGCTGGAGGATGGCCTCCTTGTGTCCGTTCTTCTTGGCGCAGTCAGACAGGGCCGCAGCGAGGCGTCGGCGGACGCCGGGCGCGTACCGGTCATGCCAGTCCCCCACTTTGGAGGGGGTGCCGTAACGGGTGGTGAAGAGCCGCTCGTATTCCTGGCAGAGCCAGGACAGTTCCTCTACCGCCTCCTGGTGCAAGTACCAGCACGGGGGGATGAGCGGCAGTGGTGTCTGTCCTCCCTTGGTGCTGGATGGGTTGATGCCGGAGGTATGGCCGACCCACCCGTACCGCCCGGCGAGGACGTTCCGGACCCAGTCCGTCAGCGTCTTCCAGGCGTTGCCAGCCTCTTCCTGGTTCATGGTGGCCCAGTCCCACACCATGACCTTCTCCTCGGACTGAGAGGCCAGAGCCGTCAGGTCCTGCCGTAGTTGCGCGACTTGGCCGGTCAGCGAGGTGAGCGCGGAGCGCAGCGGAACGATGGCCCCGATGTCGACCTGCAGCGTCGAGGTACGGCTCTCCAGCTCGTCGAGGGCGACCTGGAGCGGATCGAGAGAAGTGACCCGTGTGCGCAGGGTTCCGGTCTCGGCATCGAGACGCTCGACTGCGGAACTCAGCTTGCCGAGATCCGTGGCCAGGGCAAGGATCTGCCGGGCGAGGCCCTCGGCCGCCATCAGACATCCTCCTTGTCCAGCATGACCGTGGTGGCCCCGCGGGGGCCCGGCACACGCGCCCGGGTGACCTGCGTCTTGCCCGACCGGATGGCCTTAACGTCCCGGCGCTTGTACAGCGGTCGAAGTGCAGTGATGACCGGGGAAGCACCAGGGAAGAACACCAAGAGGCGGCGCCTGGGTAGCTTTCGGATCTGCGACGCAGTCATGACGGGCTTCTCCACGTCAGACGTCGAGGTGGTTACCTTGCCGTCCTGGGCCCGGGAGTGGGTGGTACGGGTCTTGGTGTAGGTGTCGCACAGCTCCGACAGTTCCTTGAGGACCCTGGTGTCGACGATGCCGCGCAGGACCACCAGGATGTTGACGGCTCCCCAGATGACCTCTCCCTTTGCATCGCCCCATCGAGACCTGAGCTGGGCCTTGGACTGCACTGCGGCCACGAGCGTGATGCCCTTGCCGCCGGAGTCGGGCATCCACAGGTCCAGGGGGACGGGCACGATGGTGGCCACCTCGTCCAACGCCATCAGCAGGGGCGGATCCATCCGACCGCCCACCCGGTTGCCCAGGCGGATGGCCGCGCGCCGCAGGAAGTCGAGGAACAGCACGTACAGCGGAGCGATGGCGCTGCCCGGCTCGTCCGCGCCGATCATGTAGAGGGTGCCGCGGTTGAGGAGGAACTTCTCCGGGTCGAAGTCTTCTCCCGGGCCCGGGGCCACAGTTCGGGCGACGTGCGGGTTGGACATCCACCCCAGCGCACTGCTGAGGGTGGTCCAAATGCCGTCGCCCGTGCCCTCGACCACGTTCTGACGGGCCCGGAGCAGATTGATCCAGTCCTGGTCAGCGCCATGCCGCATCAGCAGTTGAATGGCGTCGTCGTTGTCCCGGGCGTGGGTCCACCGGTAGACGTCCACCATGGTCAGCTTTCCGAGCGCGGCCGCGTTGAGGAATCTGGCCAAGACCTCCGCCGCGGTGTCCTTGAAGAACTGGTCGATGCCGGCGCCGGGGTCCTTGCGGGCGCCGTACAGCAGGTAGGCGGCCCGTTGGAGGGCGACGTCACGGTCTTGGCAGCCGATCACCGGGTTCCACTTGAAGGTGGAGATGTCGGAGGAGTCGAGCCGCTGGGGGTCCCACACCCAGACCGGGCCGACGAGTTGGCGCAGGTCCTTGGTGTTGAGGTGGTCCTTGACCTTGGACGAGGTGTGTACCACCGCGCCGGGAAACTCGTAGATCAGTGTGTCCAGGAAGAGGGACTTGCCCTGTCGGGGCGGGCCGAGGACGAGCATGTTGTCCTCGGGGGTGGCGTAGATGCTGGTCGGCCAACCGTGCCGGGTCTTTCCCAGCGGGAGCGCGTACTCGGTGACCGGGGTCTCCTTCTCCCTGCCGATGAGGGACGGGCGGGTCTGGTCAATCATCTCGCGGGCGTGCTTCTCGCCCATGACCTCTCGGATCTCCCCCCGAGTGGCCATCCCCGGGCGCGGCATCACGGTGCCCCACAGCCAGGCCAGGCCGGCGGTGATGCCCAGCAGGATGAACACCGCGATGACCACCAGGGCGATGCCCGCGGGGGTCTGGATGAACTCCCCCAGGTCCTGCAGGTTCTCGATGAGGGCGGGCGCTTCAGTTCCCGGGGCCGGCGCAGGGGTCTCCGCTCCGGTGATCCCCCCAGAGGACGCGAGGACCGCGTCCGTAATCTGTGTCGTACGGGACATTGAGACCTCCATCTCGTGTCGCGTAGCCCCCGGGTCCGGCGCTGCTATCGCCCCCCGGGGGCGCTTTCAGTCGAACCGGCGAACTGCGTTCTGATCACCGTACGACCGCCTACTGACAATCTGGCCAGCAATTTTGTGTGCTCTCGCCCCTTGGGAGAGATACGCCCACTAAGTGCGGGTGGATCCCTCCGTGCGGGACGTTCGGGCCTGCCGCTCGGCAGCGCCGGCCCTGTGAAGCCCTTGATCGGAATACTCCGGCAACGGGCCTGTCGATAAGATCCGCCCACCGCCTGACGGGCTGCCACTTCCGAGCGGACCCGCCCAGCGGGCAACAGACCGGCCGTCAGACCGGCTGACGCTGCCCGTTGATCGGCCGGGGGTGCGCGGCATCCTCGACCCGCTCGTGACCGTCCGCGCGGCCTTCGCTCGGCACCTGTCGCGCGCCGCGCGGCAGCGCGTGGCTGTCTGCCGAGCGCTCGGATGCGCCACTCCCCTGCCGCGCGCCGCCGTTGGCGATCATCCCGGCCCGGACCTTGCCGAAGTCCAACAGCCAGTTGCGGGCGTTGCCCTCGCTCACCTCGTACACGGTCGCCAGCTCCGAGGCGGTCGGGAGCTCCCGGCCCTCCCGCACAGCCGCGATGTACTCCTCCCAACCGGCCTGCTTCGCCGGGCTCCGGAAGGCCGGCGCCGCCGCAAGGGCCGCCGCCTCGGTCTCCCCGCCGAGCCGTTCGGCCAGCTGCGGCCGCAGGGACTCCAGCAGGGCCTGCGCCTCGGCCGCCTCGGCCTGCGTGCGGGCCGCCTCCTCGACCGCCAGGCGCTGCTTGTCCTCTGCCTGACTCCGCAGCTCAGCAGCCCTTTCGGCCGCCGCCTTGTGCTCGCCGTACAGACGCTGTGCGTCGGCCAGGGCCGCCTGCAGGCGCTGCACCTTCTCGGCGACCTGGCGGGCCTCATCCTCGGAGTCGCGGACCGCATCCTTAGCTGACGTCCGGTCGTTGAGGAGGCGCTGGAGTTCCTCGCGGATCTTGGCCGCCTCGGCCGCGGCCCGGTTGCGCTGAGAGGTCTCGTCGGCGATCTGCCCCTGCACCCTGGCGAGTTCACCGGCGGCCGCGGAGAGCTTGTTCTGCTCCGCCTCGGCCCGCTCCGCGAGCTTGGCGACATTCCGAGAGTCTTCGGTCATTTCGGATTCCGCGCGCCGCCGCGCAGCTTCCGCGCGCTCCCGAGCAGTCTCCGCGCGGGCCGCCTCGGCCTTCGCCGCAGCCGTCTCCTCGGCCGCCTTCTGCAGTGCCGCCTCAGCTTCCTTCCGCGCGGCTTCCGCTGCACTCCGCTCCTCGACTGCCGCGCGCATCGCCTCTTCCGCGCGCTGCCGAGCAGCCTCGGCCTCGGCCGCCAGTTCTGCCGCGCGCTCCGCCTCGGCTTCCAATTCCGCCGCGCGCTCCGCGTTCTCAATCCGCGCGGCGGAGGGCAGGATCGCGACCTCCTCCATCAACTGCGTGACCGCCGGGGTGTCGGAGGTGTCGACCGTGGCGACGTCGTCCACGCGGGTCCAGCCCGCCAGGCCGCGCAGTACGGCGAGGGCCTGGCTGGAATCCACGGCAAAGTCGCTGCGGTCCATGGCCCGGGTGGCCTTCCTGCGGGCCTTCTCCAGTTCGGTCACGGCCGCAGACAGGTCACGCCGCTTGGCCTGCTTGGCCTCGATCAGCTTGGCGTGACGTTCCAGGAGCGTGCGCAGCCGGAACAGCCGGCGGGACGCCTTCTTCGCGAGCGCGGCCCGGATGATCTGCCCGTTCTTCGTGGACGGGTCGAGGTCCAGGCCCGCGAACAGCGCGGCCCAGCCCTTCTCCCAGAGCATCGAGGCGAGCTTGACCGGGCCGGCCTTCTCGTCGGCCACCACCTCGGTGCCGCGCATCCGGGCCCGGAACTCGAGCTCGATGACCCAGGCCGCCGTCACCGGCATGACCGCGAGGAACGGGGCCGCGGTCGCACTCGGCGCGTGAATCCAGTTCGCGGCCGCCGAGACGAGGACCAGGCCCCAGGCCGTGTTGTGCATGAGCCGCAGCTGGCTCGTCCACCCGAGCTTGGGGTTCGCCCGCTTGTAGAGCAGGGTGAACAGCGTCAGCTCGGTCAGGTCGAACATCGCCAGGAAGCCGATCGCGAACAACTCCGGCAACTTGGCCTGTTCGGTGGCGAAACCCCACATGCCGTACAGCGAGACGGACATGCCGCCCAGGGCCATGACGATCAGCCGCAGGCCCAAGCCTTCCTTCTCCGGGGCCTCCAGGCCCTCGGCCTTGGCCTTGTCCTGCTCGGCCTGGCGGCGCTTGCGGGTCCGCTCGGACGCCCGCCACAGCCCGCGGCCGGTCACGTATGTCATGCCGAGCAGCACCAGGAGTACGGCGCCGGCGGTGGCGACGAGAACCCATGCGGGGGTGTTGGACACGATGGTGTCAACGGTGGACGACCAGTCAAAGTCCTGACTGGTTCCCGCCGCCTGTGACCAGGACGGATGTGTTTCGCCCGTAGTCTGGAGCAGACGCATGTAGACCTCCGTATCTCTGCGTCATATCGGCCTCGGCGGTGCCCAATTCACCGCTGGGGCCGTCTTCTTTGATCAGGTCTTGCGCTTGGTCAGGAACTCGTCGAGCGCCTCGTCGAGGAGGTCCTGCAGGTTCACGTCGTGCTCGGCTGCGTACCGCTTCATTCGCCGGCGGACTGACGCTCGGACCCGGCCGCTGATGAGGACCCTGTCCTCTGTCTCTGATGCCGATTTCTCCTGCTCATCGGGCACTACGCCTCTCCTCGTCGGTGGTGGTTCCAGTACTTGGAGCCCCATCTTTCCCTCCCGTCGTCGGCCTGCCCCACGAGCGTACAGTCAACAAGTTAGGTTGTCATCAACCTAGCTTGTTGACAATATAGCTTTCGTGAGGCTTACTGGAATGACGAGAGGGGCCGGGGTACCAGCCCCAGCCCCTCTCCGACCGGCCGGAGTACCAGCTCCAAACCGGTCACGGACACCCCTGCCGTTCAGACCGAGAGGGATCTCCAATGCGCCATCTTCCCAGGCACAACCACGTCCTGACCACGCAGCTCACCGACGACGCCGCGCCCGAGTGCTGTGGCGGATTCAAGGCCGTGAAGATCCGCGTGGGCGGCCGCCTGGTCACCATCCACTGCTCGGAGTGTGTCCCCTCCCCCGGGACCGCCAGCGTCATCGACGACGTCCACGAGGAGGACGAGGCCGAGGGCTACGAGACCGAGGACCAGTACGCCGGGGCGGTGGCCCGATGAGCGACACCGTCAAGCAACTGCTCGCCGAGGCGGCCGAGGAGTACCGGCGCCACCAGAGCCCCGAGGTCCAGGCTGAGGTGAAGGCGCAGTCCGCGCTCGCCCGTGCCCACGGCAACGAGGCTGGCACCTCGTGGGGCAGTCGGAATCAGGGCGGTGCCGCGCGATGAGCGACTCACCCACCCTGCGCACCATGGCGAACGCGCTTGCCGAGGTGGCCAACGAGCGGGCCCGGATGGTCGCGAAGTTGGCCGACAGCGGATACAGCGAGGCCCAGATCACGGCCGCACTCGCCGTCGACGAGGCGACCGTTAGCCGTCTTGTCGAGGCCCTCCGTGCGCGGACGGAGGACGGGCAGTGATCCATCCCATCAGGGCCACACGCGCCGCCATCCAGCGGGTCCGCGCCGCATACGAACGAGCCCTCGGCATCGCCTACTTGGTCGGCGACGTGTGGATCGCCCTGCGGGTCCGGCGCCTACGCAAGGCCCGCACGGCAGAACTGGCGGGGGCCGAGCGGACCGCGGTGTTCGCCGCTATCCGTAAGGGCTGCCCCCACACCCCGACGTGCCCGCCGGCCTCCGGCCCGGATCGGGCCAAGGCCGCCGAGGTCTACGCCGACAAGGCGTTCACGTACCTGTGCAACGGGCTCGTGCTGAACATCCAGCCCCCGGACTCCCTGTCCGGTTTCGACGCAACCATGCCCGCGAAGGAGGCAACCCGATGACGCACGACGACAAGGTCCAGGCAACCGCAGTCATTGCCCTGCTCGCAGCGCTCCTCGGCACCCTGTGGGGCCTGCAGAGCGGGTACAGCGCCGAGACCACCGTGCTGGCCGCTGCGCTGGCCTACGGGCTGGCCCTGTCCCTCACCGGCACGATGCAGGCGCCGCTCGACGCCGTGGTGATCACCAGCATCAAGTACGCCGTGCTCACCGGAGCGTTCGCCTTGTGGGTCCTTGGAGCGGGGCTCTACGCCGGGTGGCAGCTCGTCCGCGGCCGGACTGAGACGACGGGGGCGTTCGCATGATGAGGCTCGCCGAACTCCTCGGCAGCGAGGCCGCCGCCGCGATCTGGACGAATTCCCAGGTCCACCGGCTCGTGGTCTGGCGACGCCTCGACCCCAACACCGCGCTCGATGTGGTCGAGAAGGCCGTCGCCGAGCACGACCCGGCGATCCTCGCCGAGCCCGGCCAGGTGTGGACCCGCCGCCCGGAGGCCGACCCCGGGCTCCCCGACGTGCTGCTCCTGACGCACTGGCTCGGCCTCGACCGCGAGCACCTGGTCGCCGAGGACGGAGGCCGCACCGGCACCGGCGTGATCTGTCTCGCCGACCTGCGGGCGTACGAACTCGACTACTGGCGGGCGCCGTGACACCGCGCCGGCCGCCCGTGGTCGAGCCGGTCCCCGGCCAACTGGACCTGTTCGCCGACGAGGCCAAGCCTGCCCCCACCGTGGCGCCGACCGTCGAGCGCTGCCCCGACTGCACCCGGCTCACCACGTATTGCCGATGCCAGACCCAGGAGAGAGCGTGACCTCCCCCGACCAGCTGCCCAGTTGGTACAGCCAACACCTGCCCGCCCCGGCGCCGCAGGCCCACCACACCGGGCTCAGCCTCCTGATCACCTACTCCGGGCGCGTGGTGCCGATCATCACCACCTCAACCGCCCTGGCGCTCGCCCGGATATGGCACGAGCAGGGCGCCGCCCACAGCATCGGCGACATGACGCTGATGATCGCCTTGGCTCTCGGATCGTTCGGCGCCGCGTGCGTCTCCGCCATCCACCCGCACGGCGATCACGTCACCACCGCCGTGGGGTTCACCGCGTGCGGGGCGTTCGCCCTGGCAGCGCCCGTGGCCTACACCGAGTCGTGGGCCCTGTCCGGGCTGCTGTGGCTCGTCGCCACGGTACTGGTGTACGCCACCTCGGCCCGGCACTGGCGGGCCGCCAGGAAGGCCCGCGAGGCCCGTGAACACGAACTTGCCCTCGCCCGGCTCGCCAGCGCCACCACCGTGGCGACCGCCACCCTCACCCGCGACACCCAGGCCCAGGCCCTGGCGTACGCACTGACCCTGACCCGCGCCGTCGAGCAGCGCGTCCAGCTCGACCCGACCACGTACGACCCGGCCGCACTCCAGCGCGCCGGACTGCCCCAACTCCCAGGCCACGGCACCGACCTCGACAAGGAGCATCGACACCATGACCGTTGACCCATGGAGCACCGGCTTAACGCCGCACATCCCTGAGCCCGAACCCCTCAGCGAGTACGAGCAGGCACTGGAAGACGCCGGATACGGCGAGAGCGCCCGCGTCACGTTCTTCCTCGAGCGCGGCGGAGAGAGCCACGAGTACCTCACGTGCGTGTGGGAGGAGGAGATCCTCCCGGCAGCCGAGGCCGCCGGCCGCATCCCGCCCCGCCCCGTCACCGAGCCCGAGTTGGCCGACACCGTCCGCCATTGGGCCGAGAGCGTCGCGTACCGCGAGTTCTGCGACGCCCACCCCGACTACAGCCCTTTCGCCCGCGAGCTGACCCCGAGCGAAAAGGTCCAGCTCGACGGGCGGACCGAGGATCTCGTACTCCTCCGAGGCGAGGACCTGGCGGAGTTCCTGCGGACCAACCCCCGGCCCCGCTGGATCAAAGACAACCCCGAAGCCATCGCCGCGGCAGCCGAGTTCGAGCGTCAGGTGCGTGCCCTGCTCGCCCACGGGCCGACCGTGGTCGTCATCTGCGGCAGCACCCGGTTCATGGACGAGATGACCGAGGCCAACCGGCAGGAGACCGCCCGCGGCCGCATCGTGCTCGCCCCCGGCTGCAACCTCAAAGATTCGCACCCGCTGTGGGACGCCCCGGCGGCCGCCGAGGCCCTCAAGCCGCGACTCGACGCCCTGCACCGGGCCAAGATCCGGGCTGCCGACGAGGTGCTCGTCGTCGGCGACTACATCGGCGACAGCACCCGCGCAGAGATCACCTACGCCCGCCATCTCGACAAGCCCGTCCGCTTCACCCACCCCGAGATCGAGGAGACCGCGTGACCACCGCCGAGAACACCGAGATCCGTCCCGTGGAGCTCGACGGGATCACCGGACTTGAGGACGACGCCGCCGGCACCCGGCACTACCACGCGTCGATGGCCCGCTGGCAGGACGCCAATCCGGACGCGGACGATGCCGCCTACCGCGAGGAGGCCCTCCGCCTGATCGGCCTGAACGACGTGCTCAGGCGGTACAACACCCTGCGGTACCGGCTCGTCGAGGAGGAGGTTGCCCGCGCACTCCGTGACGAGGCCCTGCAGCTCGTCGAGACCCTGTGGCAGCTCCTCGGCGACCGCAACGCCACCGGCAGCTGGCTGCACACCCACCAGGCGTACATGCGGGCCCTCGACGACGTACGGATCACCGTCGACATGTGGCGCGAGCGCGCAGTCGAAGCGGCGAAGGTGGTGTTCATCGCGGACGGCACCCCCTACCGGGAGGAGGCGCATCGCCGCATCCTCGACGCCGGCCACCCGGACATCCAGCCGCGGACCGGCGACCCGGCCACCGAGACCGAGCAGCTGCTCGCCAACCACGAGCAGGCCGCCGAGCACCGCGACCGCCTACTCGCCAAGACCCTCGACCGGGCGGCCCCGCCCGTCCCGACTACCCTCTGAATCCCGGACAGGGAGGATCACGTGAGCTTGACCGGCGCCGACCAGCAGACCTACAACGACATGCGAAGTGCACTGGATCTACTCGCCGGAGAGCAGATCCAGCAGCTCAGCGACGCGTTCCTGCAGCACGTGCTGACGACCGCACCCTCCGGCCTGCGGGGCGATGCCATGGAGTGGGGCTGGGATGACACCGAGGTTCGCCAGCAACTCGCCCGGCACGTCTCCCAGATACTCCTCGGCCGACGTTGGCCGAAGCCCGGAGAGGGCATCGAGCTGGAGTCCTTCATCGGTGGCCTCATGACCGCACACCAAGACTGGTGCACCAGGCGGTCCCCCACCACCGATTCCTGACCGCCAAAGCACGAAGCGCCCACCCGAGCTGCTGCTCCGGGGAGGGGGTCGGGCCCTTCAGCCGGCCTCGGCCAGCTGGCAGCCGCCGAATGCGAAGCGCCCGCGCCCGGAGACGTCCCGGGGGCGGGCGCTTCGCTGTATCCCGGCTTGTCAATGGGCGAGTACCGCCACCACCCCCGTGGAGCCCCGCCAGTGTGTCCAGGCATGGCAGCATCGTCTCGCCAGCAACACACGCCCAGCCGAGAGAGATGCCCGCCGTGCTAATCGCCAACATCAGCCCACGCAGCATGGGCAAGACCACGGACACGGGCATGATGGCCCACGCCCTTCACGAAATCGGATACACGGTGAGGGCCTGGGACGCTGACGAGTCCGAGCACCTCAGTCAGTGGAACGAGGCCGCCGGCGGATTTCCCTTCCCTGTGGAGAAGAACGCCACCGCGACGTTCGCCACCGACGTCGAGCCGCTCAGGGACGGCATCGACCTCGTCGACGTCGGCCACACAGAGAACCACCCGCACCTGGCCGACAGCGTGTTGAAGATCGCAGACCTGGCGATCGTGCACATGGAGCCGTCGATGGCGGACTGGCAGCGCGTGACCATGCCGCGTACGTCCACGCCGGTGGCCGACATGGTGGCCCGCTCGGCGTACGTCCGCCCGGACCGTAAAGCCCCGCCTGTGTGGGTTCTCCTGAACCGCGTACGGACCGGAGTCCGTTCTGCCAAGGACATCCGCGACATGCTCCGGGACGCCGAGTGGAACGTGTTCACGGTCATGATCCCGGTACTTGACGACCTCAAGCAGGCGACTGCGTTCAGCGTGGAACGCGCCGCCTCTGGCCCGTTCGGTGAACTGGTCACGGAGATGGAGACGAAGGGACTCATCAAGCGTGGCTAAGCGCAAGGATCTGCGAGCAGGTGCGGCAGCCACCGCCGCCGCGACGAACCCCACCGAGTCGCCCTCCACGCCAGGGGGGACCACTGTGGTCGTGGCCGAGCCGGAGAACCCGCGACTGCGCGATCAGCCGTTCACGCTCGCCCACTGGGCCGTCTCCCTGCCCGAGCGGGACGTGAGCGCGGAAGAGGCTCACGGCCCTCTCAACGCAGAAGAACAGCGTCAGCTGGACGAATGCCACCGGGCCATCGACAACGCCCGCACCGGGCAGTGGATGCTGGGGATGTCGCTGGAAATTGTGCGGCGCCGACGCCTGCACCGGGGCGATGGCACCCGTACGTGGGTGCAGTACCTGGCGGCCGAGCATGACGGCATGACCGAGCGTGAGGCCCGGCGGCTGCAGGAAGAGTGGCGGTTGGCCAAGACGGTTCAGGACGCGCTGGGCAAGCCGGCCCCGGCCTCTCACGTCCGGGCGATGCTCGACTACGCCAGCAGCACCTCCGACCAACAGGCCGCAGCCGATTACGTGGCCCTGAAGAACGCTTTCGACTCCGGAAAGCTGCGCCTGGCGGCGCACCAGATCACCGCCCGTGCCAGCAAGGCCATAGAGCTGGCAGCAGAGGCTGACCCCCAGGAGCGCAGCCGCGCCGTTGTCACCCACTGGCAGGCCCTTCAGGCACCTAGGCCGACTATCCCTGCACCCGCGAAGGCCCCGGGGAGCCCCCAGGCCGATGCGCCGCGCAAGGAGGTAACCGACCCGCTCGTGGGGGCCGTTAAGGCCGCAGAGCAGGCGCTGAAGCGGCTGGACGATGTTCTCTTGGACGAGGGCGCCGCACTGCGGCGATCCGCCGTTGACGCCGAGCACCTACAAAAGCGCCTACGGAAGGTGGGCCGCATCCTAACGAAGGTCACTGTCCCCGCGGACGACGTAATCGACGCGGAGATCGTCGAAGAGATGTAGAGGAGCTTGTGGTTGAGGGGAACCCGGCAAAATTGCCGGGTTCCCCTCAACCACAAGCCCAGGGGCATCGTCCCGCGCGCTGGACAGCCCTATCCCCCAGGACTTCATCAGGCCGTGCGCAGGTACTCGCGGCGGGCGACGACCAGGCCCCGCCACCGCTCCCGAGTTGTCTGCGCGCCGTCGAGCCATTGCGGGGGCGTGTGCCCGTCAGGGAGCGCCCAGCCGGCCATGAAACAGGTGATGTCGACGTAATACGCGAAGTCCCCGCCCTGAGTCAGGTCGCGCAGCCGGACGATCGTGGCGCCGAGCGCGTCCTGGTCATCGAGGACGGCCTGATGGAAGGCGGCAGCGAGTTCGAGGGTGGGAGCTGTAGAGGTGAGGCCCGCGATGTCGATCTCGGTGCGCAGGGTACGGACATGGTCGTCGACGATGGGATGTCCGGCGTTCCGGATAAGGGCGGCGATGGCCGCGTTGATGCTGGTGGCGCGCAGCGTGAGGCCGGTCAGGAGGTGCGCGGCGAGGTCGAGTTCGTCGTCGGCCTGCTGGGGGTCGACGAAGGCTGTGGCCAGGGCCCGCAGGGCCTGATTGTGTGCGGCCTCGCCGGATTTCGCATGCTGCTCGGCTTCCAGCCGCCCGGCCAGATAGGCATCGGCGGCGCGGGCCGGCTCTCCCTGTAGCCACCACAGATCCCCGAGCACGCGCTGGTGACGTCCTTCCCAGCCCAACTGCTGCGCGGCGGCGTATGCGGCGGGGAAGTCACCGGCAAGGCGGGCGGCCTGGGCGAGGCCGCGCCGGGCGGCGGGGGCCAGGCGGCCGCCCCCGTCGGCGACCTGCTGGTAGCCGCGGAGCGAGTTGCCACTCTCGCCGATATCGCGCTGCGCCTTGGCCTGGTAGTAGATGGCCATCTCGCGCAGGCCGGCGGGCAGATGGCCCGTCTCGATGACCTGCTGCAGGCGGGCCACGGTGCGGGCACGGTGCTCGTGCTGACGGCGAGCGAGCGTACTGAGCAGCTCCACCAGGGCCCCGGCCGCACTGGTGAGATCTTCGTCTGTGGCGTTCGGATCGCGGGTGGGCGGCAGGAGCGGCTCCCACACCGAGTCCGACACGTAGTCCCAGGCCGCCTCCTCGAGCCAGCCGAGGGCGAGACCGAACTCAGCGGCGACAGCGAGGCCCTGGCGCAGGCAGCCGACCAGTAGCAGCCGGTCCCGCCCAGAGCGTCGGCCGTACTGGGCGCCGAGTGCGGCGAGGACGCGTTCGGCGGCGCGGCGCCAGTCGCCGGGTGTCCACCGGTCGTCGGTGTGGTCGTCCGCACTGCGCAGCGTGGAGCTGATCAGTGCGTGCACGTGGTAGGGCCAGATCCCGTACGGGTGCTCGCGGACGAAGGGACGCTCGATCAGCCGCGCGGCCGGCGCCTCACGCTCCAGGCCCGCGGCCCGGGTGGCGAGCTCCAGGTCGAAGGCGTCCAGGAGGCTCACCGCGCGCAGGATGTCCCGCTCGTCGGGGGTGAGGTCCTGCAGGGTGCGGGAGATCAACGCACCGAAGTCATGGTCGAAATCGGGCGGGACGGGGGTGCGTCCGCTGCGCCGGATCTCCAGGAGCCTCATCACGGAGAGATCCAAGTACAGGGGCAGGCCGTGCGAGCGGGTCGTGATGACCGACCGGATGCTTGGGCTGATCAGCGGCTGGCCGTTGTGGGTGAGGCGTCGGGCGAGGTAGTCGTCGCAGTCCCGTTGGCTGAAGTCGCCGATCAGCATCTGCCGTGACGGGCCGGGCCCGGCCTCGGGGGCGGTGCGGGCGTGCGGCACCCCGCTGAGCACCAGGCCGGGCCAGGCCGCCGGACCGGTGAAGTCCAGCTGCCCTAGGAGGGATTGGTCCGCCCACTGCAGCCTGTTGCGCCCCGAGACGATGAAGAACGCACCCGGCATCAGCCACATGATCCGCTGAACCAGCCGCTCTAGGTCCCGGTGGGTGCGGTCCCCGACGTCCTCCCAGGTGTCGAACAAAATGACCGGCACAATGCGCTGCTTGCCAGGCAGGCGGCTGAGCTCCCAGGCCAACAGGTGCGGATAGAACGACAGCGCCTCGACATCCGGCTCCGCCTCCAGCAGGTCGGCCAGCCGCGCGCAGCCGGCCAGGGCCCGCACCGTCTGCCGCCGCTCGCGCAGGGCCTGCACCAACGCCCCGGTGACCTGCCCGATCGCCGAGCCCACCGTGCCGGGCAGCAGCAGCGCCTGGGCGACGTCGGCCATCGCGGATTGCATCTGCTGAGGCAGCGTCTGCCCGAACCGCCGGCCCAGCCCGCCCCGGCTCAGGTACTCCTCCAACGGCTCCCCGGGATGCTGGACTTCCCAGTAGCGGCGCAGCGCCACGTCGAACGCGGGCAGCGGGCGGCCGAGCTCGGCGAGCGCGAGCCGGATCGTCAAGATGATCTGCTCGAAGTCCGTGCCCGCCGAGCGGGACAGGTCGATCCGCACGGGCAGGATCCGCACCTGGGGCCAGCTCGGCGCCCCCCACTGGGCAGGCCGCTGCTCGGAGTGCGCGAGCGACGCCTCCAGCTTCCGGGACAGGCTGGTCTTGCCGATCCCGCCGATCCCGTAGAACACCGCCACGTTGTCCCGCGGCGCCTCGAAATCCTCGACGCTGAAGCCTGGCAGGGAGATGCGCTGCAGGTGCTCGCCGAGCGCGCCAGTGACCATCGCCCACTGCGCCTGCCGGTTGGTGAAGACCTCCTGCGCCACCATCGACGGGTCGTTCGAGCTGAACAGTGCCCTCAGATCCCGCCCCGCCACCAGGCCCCCCGACTGATCAAGTTGTGGTGCGCCCATGCTCTCCCATCCGTCCGCCGCGAGCTACCGGCCTGGGTCTTCTGGGACGACAGCGACTTGAACGCACCGCAGCCGTGGCCCGGTTCGGCCCCTTGGGACAATGACCCGATTCGCCCGAACCATGAAGAGGATCAGCCCCATGCCCGCAGATGACAGCGGCCGCTTTGCCCGTCCCGACGAACCCGACGATGTCCCCCAGCGGGCCGCCGTCGACCTGGCCACCGCCGAGGCCGCCCTGCTCCAGGTCCGCAACTGGACCCAGCAGCAGATCATGGCCGCGCGCCAGGGCGACAGCAGCCGCCTGGCCGAACTCCAGGCGCAGTACGCCGCGATCGTGGCCGACCACGAGGCGCTGGACGACAGCGACGATGACGACGAAGTCGCTGCCATCGGCGCCCGCTACACGGCACGGGCCAAGGAACTCGGCCTGCAGTAGCCCGTACCGGCCCTGGGCGACGTGGCTGCCCGGGGCCGGCGCCGCTCCGGTCAGACTGCTGCTCGCACCAGTTCCGGCACGGGTTCCTGGGCGGGCAGGGGCAGATGCCCAGGGTCGCTTGCAGGGCTGGTGAGCCGGGGTGGCTGGAGTCCGAGCGGCATCAGGGGGCGGGCGAGCGCGGTGATCTCGGCGAGCTCGTCGCGGTACTGCGGAAGCACCGCATGCAGCCACCCCTGCAGCGTGAGGAACTGCCGCGCCTCCTGCTCCGTGTACGGCCGCAGCCGCTCGGCGGTGAGCACCGGCAGCGCACGCGGCGCAAGACCAAACTCCCCGCCGGAGACGCGCTGGTTGTGGAACAGGGCGTGCCCATCGCGCCGCATGACGAGCACGGAGGAGATCGCCGGATCCGCCTCGGCGATCCGGGCACAGTCTGCGACAGCCTTGAAGGACTGGTCGTGACCGGCCCGGGTGGTGAACCGGGCAGGCAGCCCGTCGCCATGCAGGCGGGCGTAGCGGTGGGCGGCGCCCTGACGGGAGTCGGCCTCCCGCACCCCGAGCAACACCAGCTCGTTTCGGTAGCCAGCCGCGTGGTTGCGGCGCGCACGCTCCAGGAAGCCGCCCACGTCACCCGGCGCGATCTCGATGACCATGTCCCCGCGCCGCAGGCGCACATACTCCTCGGCCTGCTCGATCCACGCCCGGTAATCAGCCCGCACGGTGGCCCCGGCGATCCGGGGGTCGCAGTTCAAAAGCTTGATGTAGTCCGGGTGGTGGCCCTTGAAGTTCTCCCCGCTGATCCGAACGGGCCGCCGGTGCCGCAGCGCCCGCCGGATCATCTTGGTCGCCAAGGTCTTCCCCGACCCGGGCTGCGCCATCACGAACGTGGCGACCGGCTGCTCCTGCGCTACGACGCGGCTCAGATATTGAGGCACGATCATTTCGTCGAAGATCCACCGGTGCTCGCCCGCGGACAGTCGGTGGTAGTCGACCCCGGGCGGGGCAGACCTCACCTGCGCGACACGGCGCACCGGCTCGGCCAGTGCTGCAGCCCGCTCCAGGCCACCGGCTACGGCAAGACGCCGCTCCGGCGCGATCACCGCAGGATGCAACTGCTGCTCGGTGCTCGCCAGTTCCCGGCGGAAGCACGAGGTCTCCGGCGCTGTCCACGGCCGGGCCCGCTCCGCCATCAGCGTCCGGTCGGCGCCCACCGGTCGCCGCCAGGAGCCGGCGGCTGGCAGTTCGTTGTCGTACAGCACTGTCATGTCCCGCCGGATCACCATCATCCGGTCGGCCAGCCGCTCGGCCTCAATGACCGCAAGCGCCGGCACCAGGCCGCGCGTGCACCGGTCGTGGTTGTCGACGGAGACGTACCGGCCGGCCCCGGTCTCGCGGACCTGCGTCAGGTAGCGGTCCAGGGCGCTCAGCTGTGTCACGGCCTCCGCGGCCGCCAGGACCACCACCTCGACACGGAAGCCGGAATCGCGGAAGGCACGGGCTGCGGCAGGGGCCGCTGCCGGGTCGGGGGTTTCCAGCACTGCATCAAAACGCCGGGCGCGTACGTGCTCCTCAACTTCGGCCTGCCACCGCAGGACGTCCGACCGCACCCGCACCCCGGCCGTGCGGTCATCGCTCCGCAGGAGTCCGGCATACCGGGGGTGCGCAGCCTTGTAGACGTCGCGGTCGATCAACACCGCGCCGCCCCGTTGGTCGAGAACCGCCTTCAACAGGGTGCAGAGCGTGGACTTACCGCTGCCCGGCGGCCCGGCGACCAACACCACCACGGGCTGCTCCTGGGCGACGGCATTGGTCGTCCACGCCGGGAGGATCACGTTGGCGAGGATGTCCTGGTGCTGGCCATCCGGGAGCGTCACCGGCTCTACGTCATGTTCCCTCACCGGGCTGCGCCCTCCGCTCCAGCATCGCGGCCAGCGCGAGGGGCCAGCGTAATGATCAGGTCCGAGTCCAAGGCCCGGGCGAGCCGTACGAGAACGGGCAGCGTGGGAACGACACCGCCTACTTCGAGACGAGAGAGTTGCGGCTGCGTCATCCTCGCCCGCTCAGCCAGTTGGACCTGCGTCATGCGCAACTCGGTGCGGCGGGCATGCACCAGCTCGCCCACCTCCTCGGCGAGATGGACTTCGTCGCGAACTCCGTTGTTTTGACTCTCTGGCATACCACTAACGGTATATGCATTCTCCGGTATATCGCAGGAGAATCCGAAGATCCGGCCCCGCTTCGAAGTCCGGGCACTCCGGCGAGCGGTGGAACCCGTCGGCTATGCCGACTAACGGGTCCTTGGAGCGCAGCGGAGAGGACCCGTTATCAGGTTCCCTTATGCCCTTCGCCTTCTTGCCGCCGTCCTCGCTGGTCCACGGCTGGAGCGTCAGCGGAACGCCTGGAACATCAGGCGAAGCGGTCCGTACCCCTTGGACCCGTACCCCTCCCCTTCTTCCGCGCAGCGGGGGTACGGGTCGCGTCGGTTCGCCTGGTCATCGCGCCCTCTGGGGGTACGGCTGTTTTGCCGTCCGTGATACGGCCGTACCCCCGCACTGATCCGTCCTCGTGAGGCACGAACGAGGCGGGGGTACGGGTCTGCTCCTGGCTGGGCGCAGACCCGGTTCGTCTTGGTCGCCAGGGGGATGCGCGCATCGAGCTGCTGACAGCGTTGTACCACTTGAGGTGGTACACCCCGAAAGGCCGCCTGACCTGCGCAAATGCCTGTAGTGCGAGGCTCTGCCCGCATCGGTGTACCACGTGGGATCACCGACGTGGTACGGCGTTTTGCCTGGTCAGCCAGCGTTTTCCGGCGATGTACCGCGAGTACCACGTTCTTTCGAGCGTTTACATAGGGGACGCGTTCGGGGGAGATCTTGGGCGGCTCCAGCCCTATGTATCTAGGCTCTTTTCCCTGGTACAAGTGGTACAGGGGGTATATAAACACCGCCTGACCTGGGCAAACACCTGTACCACGTAGAAATGCCACGTGGTACATCTTGCTCTTGAGTTCCCCGAATCATGGCTCTGACCTGGGTAAACGATGTACCACGTCAAGTGGTACACGCTCGGTTGTCCCTAGGGGGTATGCGGGCCGTTGCCGCAGATCAGCAGAGTGGCCCTGTACCGCAGTTGGGAGCCGCCGCTCGCCGCGAAGGGCGCCAGGAAGGCCCCTGATCGCCCCGGAGATCGCCGCACAGGGCGGCCGGGCCCCCGTTCCTCCGCCGATCCCGTGCCGGGCCATCTGGGCGCCGTACGGGCGATGTTGTCCTCGGCGGGCATGAGGGAGCCCCCAGCCGGTCGGGTGGACTGCAGCTGGGGGCTCCGTACGCCCGAGCTCACGGGGGAGAGCAGCGGGCGCGCTTGCGGGGTGTTACACGGGCCGCTCGACGTCGAGTTCGGCCCAGGCGAGGACCCGGAGGGTCGCGCCGTCCGTGAAGCGGATGATGAGGGTCAGGTCCCCTATGGCCGAGCGGCCCGAGGAGGGCGTGCCCTCGACGGTGCGCTCGCTCCCGTCGGCCAGGCGCACGATGTCGCCGCCGCGGACCGTCACGGCGGCGCGAGGGGAGCCGGTCACTGCCTTCACCGGGTCGCGACCCGCAGGCCGGGCACCGCGTCCGCGGCCGCGTTGATGACCTCGGCCAGCATCGTGGCCGTACCCGCGTTGCAGCCGCCCAGCTCGACGAAGGCGTTGCCGGCGACGGGCTCGCTCGCGCGCAGGGAGGGGATGGTGACCCCGACCCGGGCCAGGGCCTCGATGAGGCCGGCGGCCGCGGCCTGCCCGGCCCGTACGGCCGCAAGGTATTCCTGGTGCCGTGCCCGTTGCTCGGCTTTGGTCGTCATGTGGTCGTCGCCGCCTTCGTGTTGAGGAGATCCCAGGGCAGCTCCCACTCACGGGCGCCGCGTCCGTCGACTCGGCGCAGGAACGCCGTCCGGCCGGTTTCCTGCCCGGAGGTGCGGTCGTAGTGGATGAGCACCGCCACGATGTGCCACCGGTCGTCACCGCGCAGGAAGACCGCCCGCTGGTGCTGCTCGGGGAGGTCGTCCTGGCCCAGGTACTCGAACTGCGGCATGGCTCGACCGTAGGGCGGGTTGACCAGGCGTCAGGGGACACCGTGTCCCTCCATGTCGAGGGGGACACGGTGTCCCTGTTGCTGTGCTGAGGCGCAGGTCAGGCCGCTACGCCGACGTCTTCGGCGAGCTGGCGGGCGGTGTAGGAGAGCGCACCGGTCGCCGTGCGCTGCAGGTCCGCCGCGAGGGCACGGCCTGACGGTACGTACCGCACCGCCTCGGGCGAGGTCTCGTACGCGAGGCGCAGGTACTGCAGGGCGGCCGCGGGCTCCCGGCGGACGTGCTCGTTCTTCGCCGCGTCGAGGTAGAGCCGCGAGCGCCGCTCGACGGAGGGGATCGAGGCAGGGTCCGTGTCCGCGAGTTGCTGCAGCGCGATGCCCGGGGTCCGCAGGTCGGCCCCGATCGTCACCGCGTGCACGGCGACGTTGCCTGCGCCGAACATCGTCCAGGGGTGCGCGTAGGAGGGCCCGAGGTTCTTCGCCGTCCGGTCGGCCTCCCCGTGCCAGCGCCAAGCGTCGCCGTCCCGGGCATCCTGCGCCGCGGTGACCGCCGCATGCAGGCACAGCGAGCCGAACATGCCGCGCAGCCGGTCCGAGCCGCCCTCGAGTTGGGGCCGCAGGGTGTCGGCCGCGTCCGCGACCATGACGAGGGCCTCCTCCGTGTGGCCGGCCACCCGCAGCCCGTTGCCGACGATCCAGGCTGCCGAGGCGAGCGCGATCGGGTCATCGGCCTGCTCGGCCGCCATCCGGGCACGGTCGACGATCACCCAGTACAGCTCCGACTCGACGGTGTGCGCGGCGTACTGCTGCGCGAGCGCGTACGTCTCGCTCAGCACCACCGAGGCCCGGCGCTTCTCGCTCCCATGTGCCGCGCGGACCGTGGCGTGTCCCGCCGAGATCAGCCCCGGCAGCACCGCGGCGACCGCTGTGCGCTGGCCGCGGACTTGATGCCAGATGTCCCATGCCTGCCGGACCCGTCCGGCCAGGTGTCCGACGTCCTCCGGGGTGCCGGCGGCCGCGAACAGTGGCGCGTGGATCGCGGCGCGCAGCGCGGGCACGCCGGGGTGCGAGACCTTGCCGCCGTCGTTGATGGGCACCGATACGTCGTGGTCGCCGGTCAGGTCGCTGATGTCCTGGCAGCCGAGCACACGGCCGAGCTTCACGATCATCGCGAGGTTGCGGATCTGACGCTCGCTCCGCTCGACCTTCTTGACCCAGTCCTCACTGCGGCCGACGAGGCCGCCCAGGGCGGAACGGGTCAGCTGGCGGCGTTCCCTGCGGCTGCGCAGGAGTTCGCCGTCCACGGTCATCTGCACTGTCTCGTCAGGCATTTGGGCCCCCTCGGCAGGGTTGTACCCCCAGCGTAGTGACGTCCACCAGGCCGCGGCTCCCGATCCGTCCCGATGCAGCCGCATGAGGGGCGGACAGCGGTCTCCCCGGGAGAATCCGCCCGCGCTCCGGGGTCATCAACCACGACCGCTCCACCTCCTCGACCACCACCGGACATCGAGGCGATGCTCCACCGCGTCGAGGAGCGCGGGGGTGAGCTTCTCGCCGGCGATGTACCCCGCGCCGCCCAGGGCCACGAACATCAGCAGTTCCAGAGGCAGGCCGACCCCGCGGAAGGCACCCATGCCGAAGCCGATGGCTATCAGCGCGAGCACCGGGCCTACGACGAAGGGGAGCCACCGCAACTCTCGTTTCAGTTCCATGCCCGCAGCATGTGCCCAAACGCCTGTGGATAGATTTCTGCGAGCAGTTGACCAGCATCAACCACCAGATTTACCCCATGTGCATGGAGTTTTGGGAGGCGCTCGCGACCTATGCGAGGGCTCCGCCCCCACACCCCCGGCCCTCTCTCAGAGGGGCAGGGGTGTGGGGCGATCTTGCGGTGAGTGGGTGGTGGGGGAGTGGACGGGACGCAGCGCGGCCCCCTCCTCAACCGGGCCCCAAAGGGGAGTACAGCCCGCGCCAGGCCGCAAGGCCGGGCCGCTTCGCGGTCGGCTACGCCGAGCCTTGCACCCCGACACGGCCCGCACTCAACGCGAGCGCCGCCCGATCGAGGAGGGACCCACCCCGCTCAGCAAGTCCCGTGCGGCGAGCGCCGCCAGGGCGAAGGACGCGCAGGCCAGGGGACCGCTCGCCGAAGTCGGCGAGCCGTGTCGGAGGCAGCGGATACGGTGCGTAGGTGCAGATCAACGGGGCGGAAGGACAACGACCGGGGACCGCACTGCTCTTGGCAGGCGCCCCCGCGGGCAAGGGCGCGCTCGTCGACGCGAACAGCGTGATCCCCACGCTGGCCGCCGTGGCGCCGGCCGCGTGGACCGGGACGGCGGCGACCACGATGATCGAGCTTGTCGATCCCGTCGAGCCGCAGGCCGTCCTGACCCGCATCCGGGGCGCCGCGCTCGTCGAGGGCCCGCTCACGATCGTGCTCGTCGGCCAGCTGCACCTCGACCGCAAGCAGCACGCCCTGCATGTCGCGCTTGCCCGCACCACTCCCTCGACGATGCGCTACACGGCCCTGCCATGGGCTTGGCTCACCGGCGAGTTGCAGCAGCGTGCCCCTGGCACCACCACGCTCTACGCCGACCTGGTGGCCGATCCCGAGGCATGGCAGCTACTCGACCAGGAGCCGCTCACCATCCCCCAGGGCGCCCGTGCGTACGGCGTCATCGCCCCGCCCCCGCCGCGCCGGCGGATCGTCAAACCCCGCTACACCTACGCCCTGGCCCAGATACTCCGCTCCGGCTACCAGACCGGCCCCGACCAGCTGCACCTCGAAGTCCTGCACCGGGCCGCCGTCCCCGACGAGGCGCTCGTCCTCGGCCCGCGCCCCGCACCCACCGCCGCTGTGCCGCCCGCGAATCCGGCCCTGGCCCCAGCCCGCCCGGTACTGCCAGCCCAGGCGCAGCGGCCCGCCAGCGGCGTTCCCGCGGCCGCGGCCGACGAGGAGCTGCACGAGCAGATCGCCGCCGCCTCGAAGGCCGGCGACCACCAGCTCGCCGACGAACTGGCCGTCGCCGCCGAGCAGCGCGCGGCCCGGACCTTCGGCCCCAACTCCTTCGCCACCATCCACTGGACCGAGGTCCGGGCGTTCGTTGCCTCGGTCGCCCAGGACCCGGCCGCCAGCTGCCAGTTGTGGCTCA
Source organism: Streptomyces sp. NBC_01304 (assembly GCF_035975855.1). Classification (NCBI taxonomy): domain Bacteria; kingdom Bacillati; phylum Actinomycetota; class Actinomycetes; order Kitasatosporales; family Streptomycetaceae; genus Streptomyces; species Streptomyces sp. NBC_01304. Next base: position 30,428 of record NZ_CP109058.1, read on the forward strand.
CCGCCGCGGAGACCCGGCTCGACACCCTGCAGCAGGCCACCGACGCCCACGACGTCGAGTCCGCCGTCGACCGCGCCCACCACCAGTGGCTGCAGCTCCGGGACCCGGTAGCCGCCCGCGCTTACGCGCCCCGGCTCGTCGCGCTGCGCCGCCGGGTGCCGGGCCGTCAACGTGGCGCCCTCGAATCCATCCAGAAGATGCTGGAGCGCCTGAACAGCCTGCCCACGCGCTGACCCTGACGGAACATCACGGGCATTTCACACGCACCCCACGAAAAAGCTCGAGACACGCCCCGCCTCCGTAGTAAATGTGCGGCCGATCTATGGAAAGATCACGGTCATGGCAGAACGACGACTAGCACCAGGCCCCGTGCGCGGTAAGGCACAGGGTGGCCGTCGTATCTCCTACGATCCGTCCTCCGGCCGTAACTGGCAGACCGGCGTGGTACTCGTCCCTGATGCCGCAGTAAAGGGCATCAGGGCCGCCGAGCTCACCGGGCTGTCATTCGCCGGGCTGGTCAACGAGTTGATCAGGCGGATGGACGTGGACGAGGACGGGCGCCCCGTGTGGGCGGCCGAGCTGGAGTCCGACGAGCAGGGCGAACTACCGATGACCGGCTAGGTCGTTGTGCCGGAAACGCCAAAAAGCCCCGGTATATCCCAACCGGGGCGGCCGTCTTCCGACGAACGAGGGGGTCAAAGGCACTCCCCAGTGCCAGAAACCCCAGATCTAGTGCTTAGATGATCACCACAACACAACATGTAGTGCCGAGTTGAGACTGACTCCCCAGTCGGTCCCTTCTCACTCCCCACCACATCAGCCAAGACCCGAGACCGCGCGATCCGGAGGCAACCGGTTCACGCACTCACCACGGAGGTGATGCAGCAGAAAACCCCACCAAGACAAAAACCCCAGCTCAGAGGCCATTTCTGGCTTCCGGAGGCCCCGGCACTTGGCCGGTGGGTCCCCTTTTTGTTGGCTTTTTTGATCCCAGAGGAGCACGCCCATCGTAGCGGACAGCTGCGAGGGCGGACAGCCGTACCCAACTGCCGGTGTGTCCTGCGAGTTGGGCCCGCACAGTCCGTCACCAGCCCATTCCCCTCGGCATCAGCATGCCCAGGGCGCCCCTGCCCGGGGCCCTCCGTCCTGCACGCGTACGTACGTCGCTGCAGGACGCGCCCCGCCATGGCCGACGGGGAAGGCGACATGCCTGGAGGGAGTCAGCCCCTATCCCGGGGGGTTCCACGACAGTGGAGCGTCGTCTGGGAGCAGATCATGAAACTGACCCGAGGCCCGAGCTTGGCGAGCTGGGGAGCCCGGAGTAGCCCGCGGTAGACACCGGTCCGCGTTACCAAGTCCGACCCCGGCCCTTGAGAAGCCACCGGGAGAGTAAGGCAGAGGCAGCTCACCCCGTCCCCTGATGGGAGGGAGAGCGCTGTAGACGCTAAATGGGCGAATGGAGCAGGCAGCCAAGGCCGGCCTTGCCATGCGCGTGAGCGTAGGGCGAACAAGGTGGACCCCAGCCGGTGCCCCTCGCAGAGGGGGGCGGAGCGCGACCCCCAGAGCTGTTTGCATATCCCGGTCCCAAGGCGCGAGTAATCCCCGCAGCCTGGTCTGAGTCTCCATACCGTGTACGGGCGTACCGGAGTACGTGATCAGATCCCCTCCTCGTGAGACGGCAGAAACCCCAAGGGGATATCTCTGTCGTTTCACGAGGGGGGGGGTCACCGTTCCACCCGCTCGGGGCACCCGGAGCGGAGCGGAGGGTGCGCGGGTGGATAAGAGAACAGCCGAGCGCTTGCGCTCGTCCTTTACGCACCGGGCCGCAGGCCCGAAAAAGGGTGTCGCGAAGCGTCCTTATTTGCGCAGGAGGGCCCGATCCGGGCCCGACCCACTCAGCTGCAGGCATAAGACGAGAGAGGCCCGGATCGGGCCCTCCTGCGTGTTCTGCCTGAGCGCAGCGAAGTCCATTGCCGCTCGTACAGACGTTCCCCTATCGGTCAGACGGGCAACAACCTTGGCCACCCCGAAACCTCAGCCGCACCACAGGACTTGAGACCTCCGACCACTTCAGGGTGACCAGGATGGACATGGGTACGGTGAGCCGGAGAGAGGCCCAGGTCATCCGGGCCATGGGGAGGGAGCTGGCTGTGGCGCTGGCCGTGCAGATGAGCCCGGAGGTCGAGGAGGCCCTCGGCCCGGAGATGGCGGCCCAGGCCCGTGCGACGACCGGAGGCCAGTGCGCCGAGTGCCGCGAACCGCTCGGCGCCGGACCGGCCAACGTGGTGCTCGGCCTGAACGGCGAAGGCGCCGGCGGTATCTGGCTGTTCGCGCACGAGACGTGTGCGCCGTCGAGGATCGTGCCGCTGACCGCCGAGCAGACCGCCGCCTTGGTCCAGCCCGAGGACGGATACACCATGCTCATGACCGCGCACGTCGTCGAGGACCAGGCGGTGCTCGTCGCCGAGCTGGCACTGACCCCGTACGTCAACGCCGGCGGGCGCGGCTCCGAGGTCCGCAGCGTGTTCATGCAGGTGCTGCTGCAGCACGGATTGCACCTGGTCACGGGCCCGTTGGACGCTCCGCCGTTGGGGGAGTGGGTCGCGGTGATCCAGCCGCGCGGGCGCGACCTGCAGCTCACCGTCCTGACGCCGGAGGCGAAGCAGTTCTTCCACGGCACCCTGGCGAAGCCGCCGACCGGATGGGTCAGGAAGGTGCTGGCCCAGCGGCAGGTGCTGCTGCTCGGGGGCGACGTGGGAATGTCCCGCGACACCGGTCTGCAGGAGGGACGCGAGGTCCTGGCCGCCGCGGCCAGTGCGGGCCAGCTGGCCGGCGCCCGCATCAGGTGCGGCCGCCCTTCGGACTACGGGCTGACCTGACCAACTGGCCCCCTGGGCAAGGGCGGTAGCGTGAGACAGGACATCGGAGAAGGGGGCGGCACGGTGAGCATCAAGGGCAAGCTGTACCTGTTGATCGCGATCATCGTGATCGGAGTGCTGATCGGGCTGGACGGCCCCTCGCCCAGCCCGTGACGTCAGCGCCGACCTGACGAGTCGCCAGTCCCGCGGTCGCCCTGACGCGGCACATCCGGCCGAGGCGCCCGCGGCGCGGGCATACGCCCGTTGTCCGAACCCGTGGGTCGCGACGCGTGCGCACTCATCCCGCCACTGGCCGACGATGAAGACGAGGTTCCCACCGATGCGGACGCGGCCGCCGGGCGAGATGCCGCATCCCGTGTCGCGTGCGTGCTGATGCCCTGCCGGACGCCCTGAGCCGGCCGCATCACGGCCGCCCTGCTCTGCTGACTGGCAGGGTCGTAGCTCTCCCTGCGCATCTTCACGATGTCGTCGCCCATCCCCGGGATCAACGAGAACAACATCGCGCTCGCGATGATCGAGATGATGATGATGGACAGCCCGGACACGACCGAGGCGAAGTTGCTGTCCGGCTTGTTGCCCCCGGCAAGCGCGCCAGCCAGGCTCATGACGATCACGATGATGGGTTTGACCAGGATGATCGCGCTCATCAGGCCGACCCATCGGCGGACCCGGCTCCACAGTTCCTTGTCGACCAGGCCCGAGTAGACGATCGTGCCCAGGATGCCCCCGACGTACAGCAGGGCCGCCCGCACCGCCAGTTCGAGCAGGACCACCCCGGCGGCCGCCATCGACACCAGGCCGAGGACGATGGAGCCGATCGGCCCGGCATCTCCCGGATCATCGGCAATGGATCGCAACGCCTTGGCGAACTGGTCGAAGAAGCCCGCGGTCGCTTCGCCACCGGAGAGCGCCGTGGTGAGTCCGTCGACCGCCGAGACCACGGTGTACAGGATCAGCGGCGTGAACGCCGAGGCCAGCACCGTGAGCCACAGCAGGCCGATCGCCTCACCGATCGCCGTGGTCAGCGGCACGCCCCGGATCGCCCTCTTCGCCACCGCCCACAGCCACAACAACATCGTCAGGAAGGTCGAGGCGGCGAAGACCACCGCATAGCTGGTGAGGAACCCTGAGTTGGTGAAATCGACATCGCCGGTCTTTTCCACCGCGTTCGAGAGCCGATCCACTACCCAGGCCGAGAACTTCGCGATGCCCTGCCCCAGCGACTGCAGCGGATCGAGGGGGTTCTGCACATCGTCCGGAATCCCCGGCGCATCCTCGATCCCTGAGCGGCCCTCCCGGCAATACTTCTCGGCCGGCCCCCCGAAATCACACGGGTCGTTCGAAGCCTCCGGCGACGGCTCCGGATCGGCGAACGCCAGCTGCGCCGTGACAAGCACCGTCACGGCGGCACCCACGGCGACAGCGGCCCCCCTGGTGATCGCGGAACGCGCGGACACATCAACCCCCCAGGCAGACAACGGATTACGAGGGTCCCACGCGATAGCTGGACAGTGCACCCGGGTGCCAAAGAACATCCGTCGCAGCTACGGTCATCGGCGACGCTGATCACTGCAGTGGAGGGGGCTCGCAGGATGACCACCAGCACCAAGGGCGACCGGGGCAAGAAGACGAGGCGCCCGATAGCCCAGTCCCGCCAGGGGAACCGGCGGGTCATGATCACGATAGTGGTGGCGACTGTCCTGATCGCGGCCATCGCCTACACCAACCGCGACAGCGACGAACCACCGCACCGCCAGGCAGACAAGCACAGCCGCCAGGGCGCCATGGACGCCGCCGAGCACGTGGCCATCTCGATCGGATCGGAGAAGATGTTCGACGCCGCGGAACGGGCCGACATCGTGCAGTCCATTGCCCACCCCGACGCCCGGGACCGGCTGACCAAGAATCCGGCCGCCGGATACGACTACCTGGCCAAGAAGTTGGGGCTGGACGAGCAGGGCAAGCCCCCGAAGGGGCAGCGGCTCGTCTCCGAGACCATCCCCCTCGACGTCGAGGTGAACCGCTACACCCCGGCCGAGGCGACCGTCGACGTCTCCGCACGGGGCCGGTTTGGGATCGAGGGCTCCAAGGACTCCCCGATCAAGACCAGCACCTTCACGGTCACCGTCGAGCTGGCATGGAGCGACGCCGATGATCGCTGGTGGGCCACCGACTACGGCCAGGACTAGGTCACACAGGGCCACCGTCGGCCCGGAAGCTGGGGGAGTCGGCGAGACTGGAGTGCCCGGCGGCGTGCCCGAAGCCGATGTTGCCGCCGCCGGGCAGGGCACTCTCCCCTATATAGAGGAGAAGTCGATCCGGCCCCGGCTCGTTGACCAGGCCATGGACGCGTTGCCCACCACCGCCGCGCCAGGTGTGGCCGAGCGGGCCGAGGCCCTGGCGGACGCCGCGTGCGAGCTGCACGACGCCGCCACCAGCCCGGACCGTTGGAGCGCGGCCGCCGTCGAGGACGCCGTCGAGTCGGTGGAGACCACCCTGCTCGCCCTGCTCACGCTCCACCCCGGCGCCGCACTCGTCGGCCAGGCCGTGACCCAGCTCCGCGACGACCTCGGTCTCCCGCCGCGTGACGCCTCGAAGGCCGGCCCCGTGGCCGCCGAGGACCAGCTCACCGAGCCGACCCCGATCCGGGCCCGCCGCGAGCGCCGCGGTCTCGGCCCCGGCTTCCAGGGCGTACGTATCCCCGGCACCCGCACAGGGTCCGGCCGGTAGGCGAGAAGCACGCTCGACCAGGGCAGACGACAAAGGAGACAGCAGATGGGCGGGCTGACCGTCGAGCAGGTGGAGACCCAGTTGCAGCAGATCAACGCCGAGGAGGAGGCCCTCGACCGCCGGGTTCGGGAGGGCACCCTCGCCTCTGGCGAGTACGTGCGCCGCGTGGCCGTGCTCGTCGAGCGCCTGGCCCAGCTGCACGCGCGGATCGTGGACCACGTCGTCAGCCGGACCACGATCCCCGACTTCCCTCCTACCGCCTGAGCCGACCCGAGCAGCGAGACGTACGTCATCGAGGTGCTGCCCGAGGAGAGCGGCGGCCGCGGCAATTCCGTGGTGTACCGGCACAGCCAGGACATGAACGCCTGTCTCATCACCTGGCTCGCGGGGCCGTAGCCGTCGAACCTCTCGCGCGGGCGGTGTCTGGGCATTTGGGCCCGGCCGCATGGCGGGCGCCGCTAGCCTCCGGGCCATGGAACGGATCTGGCACCCGATCAGCAAGCTCGAGTTCTTCGTCGACCACACTCGCGGCTGGCTCGCCGACTCCCGCGAAAGCCTCGCCACCTACGAGGAGGCCCGCGACAAGCCGCACGTCCTCAGGGACGCCGATGTCGCCCGGATCAAGAAGGTGTTCACCGAACAGGACGAGTCCTTGACCCTGTTCGAGGAACAGGCCGCCAAGTGGCGCCAGCTCCCCGACCTCAGCCCGTCGCGGCGGGCAAAGCTGCAGCTGCTCGACGACCAGCTCGCCGAGCTGCGAGCGCTCCGCCTGCAGGTGCTCGCGCTCGCCGACGAGCTGGCGGCCGGCACCATCGACAAGGTGATGGCGATGTCCGACGAGGAGGTCGGCCTGGCCGCGCTGCTCGGTCATCTGCCCAGGCCCTGATCATGGCCGTCTCGCCGAAGTGCGCCCGTTGCGGGCACAGCCGCCAACTGCACGACGATCCGGCCGCCGACCCCGGGCACTGGCCCCCGCGGGGATGCCGGGCCCGGCGGGGGTGCGTGTGCTCGGCGTTCTACTCCGCCGATCAGTGGCGTGTGGTTGAGGACGCCGGACGCCGAGTGCTCCGCCCCGTCGAGCCGTGACCGACAGCGGTGCAGTTTCGTTGGGCAGCGCGAGACCCGGTGCCGCGTGTTCAGCACGAAAGGGGTCTCCGGCCGGTGCCGAACCTCCCCCGCTGATGGCGGAGGGCGCCCGGACGACGACGTCGGCGATGGGCCCGGGACTTCAGAAGTCGACCTGAAGTCCCGGGCCCATCGTGCTGCCCGCCCCAAGGCGAACCCAGCCGGACCGCAGGTCCCTGCTCGGCGCTGTCGGGGAAGATCGCTCATCGCTGGTGTGCCGCTGCCGGGTCGGCCAGAATGGCCCTCCGCCAGATCGGGAGGGGTGCGCATGGCAGAGGTATGGATCTTCAGGCCGGAGCAGGGCAACAAGGGGAACTTGCCGCGGCGGTTGTTCCGCGCGGCCGACTTCAGCAGCATCTGGCTGGAGAGCAAGTACCAACTGCGGGCGGGTGTGATCGGTTCCCAGACGGAGGTGATCCTCGCTACGGACAGGGACGGGGTCGGGTTTCCCGAGCTGTTCGACTGGCAGTTGCTGGAACAGATCGACCGGTGCCGGGCCGACACCAGCGAGCCGTCCCTGATCCTGGTGGCCCAGTGGGCCGAGGTCGGGATGAGCTGGGTCCCCTACACCCGGGCCGGATACGAGGACCGGCTGCAGGAGCAGCGCGCCAAGGTGCTCGCCCAGCAGATCCAGCAGACCTGATCTCACCAGACCGTAGATGTATGGCTGCCGTGTCCCGAGCGGACCCGTGGCGTTAAAAGGATGAGTCCTCCGGGGCTCCAGGTAGATGGAAGTTGTTTTTCACCTGCGAGGCCCCGCCCGATCTCCGGATCGGGCGGGGCCTCGTGGTCGTTGCGCGGTCCGCCTCGCTGTGATCCCCGGATAGGCAACGGTTATCCGGAGTGCTGACATCTGCCACCATGGACGCCATGGTGAACGAGACCACCCCGGGCCACGACGAGCGTCTGCGCGACCTCGAAGCGTCGGCGTTCCGCACCGGCCGCACCCTGGCCGAGCACAGCGAGCAGTTGGAGCGGATCAGCGATCAGCAGTCCACCGCGTTCGGGAACATCGACTCGCTCGCCAACGCCATCGGCGCACCGGGCGACCGGTCGATCACGGCCCGGCTCGACGGCATCGAGCGTCTGCTGATCGCCATGGCGCGGGCGCAGGGCATCGACCCCGACACGATCGACGACTAACGGTTCCGAAATCCCGTTTCGGGTCCTGGTTCGTGTCACAGTTATGCCCATAACTGTGACAGTGCAGGTCAGAGCGTTTTAGTGCGTTGGAGGCGATCACATGCGGCTCGCGGGGTACATCCGGGTCTCGACGGGCGGCCAGCTCGACGGATTCGGCCTTGAGGACCAGGAGCAGATCGTCCGCCGCTGGACGCGGGTCAACGGGCACCGGCTCGTGAAGCTGTTCGTCGAGAAGGCGGTGTCCGGCACGGTCGCCGGCGACGAGCGCCCCGAGCTGGCCGACGCCCTGTTGTGGATCGAAGAGAAGAAGGTGCAGGGCATCGTCGCGCCGAACCTCGACCGGCTCGCCCGCGAGCTCGTCGTCCAGGAGGCTGCCCTGGCCCAGTGCTGGAAGCACGGCGGCCGCGCCTACATGGCCGACCAGGGCGAGATCGTGCCCGACGACCCCGAGGACCCGATGCGCACCGCCATGCGCCAGATGATGGGCGTCTTCGCCCAGCTCGACCGCGGCATGACCGTGGCCAAGCTCCGCCGCGGCCGCCGCATCAAGGGGGAGAAGGGCCAGTACGCGTACGGAGCCCCTCCGTACGGATGGGCCGCACATAAGAAGGAGCTCACCGAGGAGGAGCTGGAGCAGGCCGGCCGCGCCCGCGCCCGCCAGCTCCGCGACGAGGACGAGCTGTCGTTCCGGGAGATCTGTGCGGTGCTGGAGAGCGAGGGGCACCGGCCGAAGCGCGGCGAGCGGTGGCACCCGGAGACCGTTCGGCGGATGCTCGCCAACGACACGGGCAAGCCACCGACCCTCCGCAAGCGCCCCGCCCGAGCATGATCCATCGTGACGCGTAGGCGCCTCACGGTGACGCCTACCGCGACGCCCGTTCGGAAGCGTCACACGCCCTCGGCCAGGCGCTTCCGCAACCGCCACGCACGGGTACGGCATCGCTTCGAGCAGTACACCGAGTCAGACCGCTTGCGTACCGGGACGTGCTTCAGGCACATCGGGCACCGGCCGAGGGTGTACGCACCGACCGCGCCCCGGCCGAGGGTCTCCAAGCTTTGGTGCACCGCCAGGGCGTAGACCGTGGCTTGGCGATGCGCCCGCCGCCAGCGCTTTGACCGGCACACGGTGTCGCAGAACCGGCGGTTCGGCCCCGCGTCCCGGGGCAACAGCCGACGGCACTCCGCGCAATAGCGGGATGGCTTCCTGCTCACCCCACCAGCCTGGCCCTCGGACCAGCGCCAGCGGAAGGGCGCCCAGGAGCACAGGTGCGCGCCCCCGAGGGCTACGACAGGCCCAGTTCCTCGCGAGCCTGCAGGACGGACTCCCGCAGCTCCGAGCCCTCCGGCCCATCGCACAGCCAGCCATCCGCGACGAACTGACGGATCATCCGGCGCCGCCGCTCGGACCCAACCAGGCTCAGCGACAGGTGCAGCACGATCGTCACGCTCGGCTCGGGGTGGGCCTCCCACCAGGCAGGCACCTTCCCATCGCGCTCGGGGACCAGGCCGTGCTCGACGAAACGCACCGGCAGCTGCTCCCCGCCCGGCAACGGATACGGCAGGTCAGTCTCCGACTCGTGCGCGGCCAGCCGCAGCGACGAGGCCATGATGCGCTCGCCCACCGCAGGCACCGCCAGGGCCCTGTAGCCCTCGGACCGCTCGATGACGCCGAGGAAACCCTTGGAGGGCTCGCCCTCGAATGCCTGCTCGTAGAACTCGACACGCACACCAAGGTCGATCATGCGGAGATCCTGGCACAACCGGCAGGCAAACAGGGGGCGTTGGACAGTTCCCGGCTACAGCTGCTTCCGCGGCGCTGGCGCAAGTTTCTCGCGGCAGCCGGCGCAGAGCGGGCCGCCGCCGCGGCCGTACTTCTGGGTGTACGCAGTGCACTGCGCGCAGCGGCCGACCTGGTCCACCGAGCAGTCGAGCATCGCGGCCGCCGCGTACGCGTCACGAGGTGCAGGGGGAGAGGCCATGGCCCGAGCGTACGAGCAGCCGACCCGCCCCGCGCGGCCGTCTCACCCTCGGTCCACGGTGACGCCGAGCTGCCGCTCGGGGGTGCACAGGGCGCAGGGCGCCAGTCGGGCCCGGGGCCCCGCCAGGGCCTCGATCGCATCCGCCGTTGATAGACGCTCGGTCCGCACGCCGCCCAGCGCGAAGCAGCCCGGATCGTGGAGCACCGAGGGCTGGTAGCCCTGCGGAGTCCGCCGGAGCTCCACCACCCATGTCACCTCGGGCGCCGCCGCAGCTGCGGCCGGACCGCCGCCGGTCAGGTCGGCGATCCGGGCGCGGACCGCGTCTAGCTGCAGCTCCAGGTACCGCTCGACGACACGCAGCCGCTCTAGATCCGGCGGGAGATCATCACTCACTCGACCGAGCCTAGGCGCCTCAGACGAGGGCCGAAATCTGGAACCTGCGCAGGTCAGGCCCGCGACTGTTACCGGGCTGGGCGCCGTCGAGCGCGTGCGGCACGTCCATGGGGGCGCCACGGGTCCGTAATTCTCCGTGGCCACCGCCGTGTGCGGCCGCGGGCTCGGTGGGGGTGTGAAAGACGGCAGCGGCGGAGGGAGGGGGGTCGGTGGGGGACCGGTCGCCGTCTGCCGGGCCGGAGTTGGGCCGCTCGCCGTACTCCCGCCGTCGCGCATGACGGGCGCGTGAGGAGACCGCACCGCCGGCCGTGGCTGAGGGGGAGCTCCTGCTGCCGCGATGGGGTGGCGGCCGGTGGATCGCTCCGCGTCGGTGCGGGTCTCGCCGTGGCCGAGGAGCGTGTCGTCGATTGCTGGTTGAGCCGGGTGGGACCCACCGCCCACGGCCGTCACGGGGCAACACCCGAGCTCCGCAGGCCCGTTGAGGAACACCCCGGCAAGCCGCCCGCTCTAATTCATTACGTTGCATTGCATCACCACAATGCATTGCATTGACGAAATGAAATGCAATGTGTTAGACTGAGGGCTCAGCCACAACAAAGGGGCGACGATGAGGTTGAAGGACGAGGGCCGGCACATCCCCCGCGGTGACGGCAGCCTGATGCGGCGGCCGAGGCTCGACGACGGGTGGGGCCCGGAGCGGGCCGCCCGGTACGCGCGCCGTCGCCGCTCGTACGTCGCCGCGTCTCGCCTGCAGCTCGACGCCCGCGGGGGCGCCGAGGTCCGGCTGGACTTCCCGCGCGCCGCCGCCGGGAAGGGCGCCGCCCGTGCCGAGGCTGCCCGCCGCATCGCCCGCGCTTACGGCGTCCAGGCCTGCGGCGTGCACCGCGAGGAGCTGGCGCTCGCCGCGCGCGGTGACGCCGAGGACGTCGCCCGGTTCGTGGACGGACTCCCCCGCGTCCTCGATCACGCCGAGCAGTTGGCCAGTTGGGTGGCCCGCATGTACGGCAGCTGCGCCCGCCGGCCTAGGAACTCGCACCACTTCGATGCCCTCGGCGAGAGCGGCCGCAGGGCCGCCGCCCGCGCCTACCGGGCCACCGCGTTCCGCGTCATCGTCGACGTCCTGCTCGGCCCGGAGGGCATCGTCATGTCCGAGCTCGACGACGAACTGCCCTTGTGGGAGCAGGCCGAGACGCACGCCACGGTCATCGGCCAGTACGGATGGCTGGAGATCTGCGAGGCGTACGACCCGGCCGAGGCCTGGCAGCTACTCGACCAGGCCCGCCCGTTCGTCGCCCTGATCGAGCGCTGGCCGGTTGCCGATCCACGCGGCGACCAGCTGGCCCTGTTCGAGGAGACCCCCGCCGCGGGTCCGGTCGTTGTGATCCCCTGCTCCGGCGCCAAGCTCGACCACGCGGCCGAGGCCGGGCAGCTCTACACCGGGAAGCTGCACCGGCAGGCCCGCAAGGCCGCCGACGCCGCCACCGCGGCCGGCGGCACGGTCCTGGTCCTCAGTGCCTTGCACGGCTTCCTGCCGTTGTCGCAGGTGATCGAGCCGTACGACCACCAGTGGGGACAGCCCGGAAGCATCACCGAGGACGAGCTGCGGGCCCAGGCCGTGGAGTTCGGTCTGGCGGCCGCCGAGGACGTCGTGCTGCTCACCCCGGGCAAGTACACGGCCCGCGCGGCCGCCGTGTGGCCGCACGCCCGAACCCCGCTCGCGCACCTCGGGATCGGCCGACAACTCGGCCGTCTGGCCGCCCTGCGGGCCCGTCCCGAGCAGTACACGACCGCCGCCTAGCCGACCGCCCCGACACCCCAAGGAGCAGCCCAGATGAGCGAGCAGCAGCCCGCCAGCGCGGACGACGACTTCGACTTCCTGCGGGATGTAGTCGGTGACGACCTGGTGGTCGACGGGGTCGTCTACAACAGCGCCGAGTGGCAGCACGACGGAGAGGGCGGCGTCGAGCGCCGCACGGACGCCGCGACCGAGGGCCTTGACGAGGACGAGCCGGAGGCGACGCACATCCTCTTCTGGCAGCCGTTGTGGGCAGGCGCCGAGTACGGCGCCTGGAGCGTTGTCACGGCCGAGGAGTGGGTGACCGGCTACGACGTCAACACCCCTGCCTTCGAGGCGCCGGCGACCGCCACCGTCGACGAGCTCGACCGGTGGGTCCGCAGCCAGCTCGACGGGCCCGTCACGTTCCTGCGGTCCGGCACGTACGAGGACGACAGCACCAGCGGCCCGGCCCCGATGCACGCCATGCACGCCCCCGACCACAACGACCTGACCGTCAGGGACGAGGCCGGCGACCCGCAGGCCGTATGGCTCGTGACCCGAGCCGAGGACCCCGGCGCCATCCCCTGCCAGGACGAGACCACCGCCCGCGCGTACGCCGAGGCCCGCTACCTCGACGACGCGCACGCCGAGGACGCGGCGGCCGCCGCACTCAGCTGGAACGCTGACGACCTGCTCGACCACGGCCAGGACACTGGCTGGACCATCAGCGAGACCCGGATCATCACCTCCGCTGACCTCCCCAACCTGTAGAAGGAGCACCCCAGATGAGCGAGCAGCAGCCCGAGCCCACCGGCGAGGTCCAGGTCGAGGAGGCGGCGCGGTGCGCCTACCCGGAGTGCCAGGAGCGGCCGGTCCCCAAGGACCCGAACACGCCAGGCACCCCGCCGAAGTACTGCTCGAACCCCGAGCACAACGCCATGTCGGCCTACCGCGCCAAGCGCCGCAAGCCCGCCGGCCCCGCGGCGGCCGCCGCCGTCGAGGTGGACACCGACCGCCCCGTGACCGGCGCGGCCGCCACCGCCGTCCTGGTCCGCGAGTCAGTCCTCGCCGCCGTGAAGGAGTTGGGCAGCACGCTCCCGCGCTACGTCGAGCTCATGGAACAGGTCGCCGACCCGGACGCCGCCGAGGCCCAGGTCGCGGCCGCCGAGACCAAGGCCGAGGCCCGCATCGCCGAAGCGCAGCAGGAACTCATCTCCGAGCGCGGCCGCCGCGACACCGCCGAGAAGAAGGTCCAGGCCGCCAAGGACGAGGCCACCGCCGCCGAGGAAGCCGCCAACCAGGCGATCGACGAACTCGATGCCGCACGGGCCCAGTTCGAGGCGGAGACCGCCCGCATCCGCCAGGAGGCTGCCGACCAGGTCTCGGCCACGCAGGAGGCCGCCGAGGCGGAGATCGCCCGCGTACGTACGGAGGCGGAGACCCAGGTGGCCGACGCCGAGCGCCGTGCCGCCGAGCAGGTCGAGGCCGCAGAGGAAGCCGCGGGCAAGGCCCAGCGGGACGCCCTGGCCCAGGTCGAGGCGATGAAGAAGACCGTCGAGGAGGAGCACGCAGCCGCCCGGACGATCGAGACCGAGTCACTGCAGTTGGTGAAGGCCGCCGAGGCCGAGGTGATCGAGGCCCGGGGCAGGGTCGAGGAGGCCCAGCTGGCAGCCCGCCAGACCGCCGCCGACGCGGCCACCAAGGTCGAGGCCGCCCAGCAGGTCGCGAAGGACCGGAGCGAGGAGATCCAGCGGATGGCGGACGCCGCCACCACCCAGGCCGGTCGCATCACCACGCTGGAGAACGACATGAAGGACCTGTACGCCCAACTCCGCACGGCCGATGGCAAGGTGCACTCCGCCGAGCAGAAGGCCGGCGACCTCAAGCGCGAACTCGAGGAACAGATCCACACCCTGCGGGCCGAGCTGGACGCCACGAAGCGCAACGGGCGAGGTGAGGCCCGATGACCACCACCGAGCCCAGGCCCGAGCAGACCGGGACCCAGGCCCAGATAGACACCGCCATCGCGACGTTACGCGGCGAGCTCGGACGCAGCGACAGCAAGGCATCGCTGCTACTGGCCCTGACCGGCGCCTCCCTCGCGGGTCTCGTGTCCGTCGCCGCCGGGGCCGACCTCCCCGCGGCCGCCGTGGCGACCGGCTCGATCGGAGCCGCCGCCCTGCTCGCCGCGACCGTGATCCTGCTGCTCGCGGTCCGGCCGAACCTGTCCGGCCCCGGATGGCCCCGCTGGCCCGAGACGCCCGACGAGCAGCTCCGCACCCAGCTTGCCGCCGGCACCCAGCTTGCCGAGGCGAAGGTCCTGTCGGCCATCGGCGCACGGAAGTTCCGCCGCATCCGATGGGCGGTCGACTGCATCCTCTCCGGACTGGGCTTCCTCGCCCTGGCCGCAGCCCTGTCCGTCGCTCTCTGAGGGGGAACCGATGCCTGATCCGATCACCGGCGAGGGATTCGACGCGCCGAGCCCCGAGGTCGCGTACATGGGCGCCCCCGATCCGGTCGAGGAGTCCGCCCGCCTCATGCAGATGGCCAGCGAGATGACGACCGAGGCCGCGGCCGCCACCGCACGCGGCGAGACGTTCGAGCTCGACGAGGAGGTTGCCCGCCTCTACCTGCTCCGCCGCGCGGCTCTGGCCGACCGCCTCTCGCTCGCCCATCCCGACAACGGCCAGTTCGTCACCGACGCGGCCCGGCTCGCCCACGAACTGGCCGACCACGACCACGAGCACCAGAGCCACGGCGGCCCGATCGGCCCTCGCGCGATCGAGTGGGACCCGAGCCACCGCCCGTACGTACGCCAGGAGTACGACCACTGGGGGTGGTGACCATGAAGGACGAGCACGCCGTCATCCTCGGTTTGGCCGCCGGGTTCGCCGGCCCCGTGGCCGTCGACCGGATCGGGTGGGGCCCCATCCTCGCGGTGCCCGGCGCCATCGTCGCCGGATGGCTCACGGTCGCCGCCACCGTGTTCCTGGTCCGCCGCCACCGCGTACGCCGCCGCCAGCGCGAGCAGGCAAGGGCCGTAGCGGACTACCGCCGCCAGCTGGAGAAGGCCACCGATCTCGCGATCACCGCAGCGGTTCATGCCCAACTCGCGGAGCCCGTCACGGA